>JAEPMR010000017.1:1571-49908 GCA_017643845.1 Marivivens sp.
CCTCGCCCGCCCGCAGCCTTTCCCGCGCCCGCGCCAGCCAAAAGAGCATGGTTATCAATGGTCCAGCATTGATCTCCCCACTCTCCACCAGTGCCATCGCCGCGTCAAATGGCATGACGTGCAGTCGCAAATCCTCGCCTTCCTCGTCCAGCCCGCCGTTGGTGGCAATATCGCCCTCCAGCGACACAATCCCGAGATAGGCATGATGGAATTCCGTGCTCGCCCCCGGTGAGGGGTAGAACCCTGCGATAAACTCGGTTCGCGCGACCTCCAGCCCCGCTTCCTCATGACACTCTCGGATCGCACAGGCCTCAGGTGTCTCTCCCGGATCGACCATCCCCGCCACCGGCTCCAGCGTCCACGGCTGGGCGTCGCAGCGCAGAAACGGCCCGACGCGGAACTGCTCGACCAGAAGCACACGGTCCGTCGCCGGATCATAGGGCAAAAGCAGCGCAGCCTCCGCGCCCTGAAATCCCTCTCGGCTCAGAACACCACTGTCGCCCCCGTCAAATTGCCGATGCCGCAACTGCACCGAGCGATATTTGAAGAAACTCCCCGCAACAGGCGCCTCTGCGACAATCTCCGCATCACCCGGCTGCATCGCCCGCCGTATCTCCGTCGGTGCCGCCTCGGTCGCGCCGCGGTGTTTCGCTTCGGCACGGTGGCGCATCATTCGCCATTCGCGGCGCAGGCTTTCGGCGTCGGGTCGCGGGTCATGTGCCGCCAGCTCCCGTGCCAGATGCAATGTCACCGACCCATCCGCGTTGATCCACTCATCCAAAGACCAAGGCGTCGAACTTGGCCGCACCTCGCGGGGTGGAAAAAAACACACGGCCGCCTCGCGCCCGGCGTCGGTCTCCACATTGACCATCACAGGAACATAGCCAAACGGCACTTCGTAATCGGTGAGCCGCGCGAGCGCCGCTTCCCCGATCCCGCGCCACAATGTTCCATGCGCCAGATGCCCCTCCGCCCGTGTGATCACCGGCAGGATGCCGCCCTCCTCGCGGTAGACGGCATGATCCCTGAGCCGCGCCTCGGCCGCCCGCCCGTGCGCACCGCCCGCCACCAGCGCCATCAAGGGCGGATGGCGCAGCGTCCCATAGACAAATACCGAACTCACGGAAGGCGTTGCCCGATGAAATCCGTCACCAGCGCCGCCATCAGCGCACCCACGACCAGCGTGCCGATGGTCACGGGCGTAGCCCCTTCCACCACCGATTCCATTCCCAGATTGAAAATATCCGTCACCGCTTCCAACGCGCCCTTATAGCGCTTGTCGAGCGAGCGCTCGATCATCTCCAGAAAGCTCCAGACAAACGCGAACCAGAACACCAGTGCTACGCCGGCCGTTATCCCGTAGCCAATCGCCGCCGGATACCCGCGTCCTGCGCGGCTACCGGCAATGATCCAGCCGACCAAAACGCCGATCACCCCGTTCGACAGCGTGAAGGTCAGCGTCAGCCCTTCCTCTTCGAAAACGGGTCGCAATAGCTCTGAAAGATACAGCGCCAAAGCACCGTAGGTTATGGCCCCCGCGAGCCGCCCAGCCGTTGGCATCTCATGCTCTCCCTCATTGGCCGCTCCACTTGCGGCTTTGCGACAGGATGGGCCAAGCCGCCCAGCCGCGCAAGCCCCGCCTGCGTTCGCGCCGAGAGAGCAAGCTCCTAGTTTGAGGGCCGTGCCACCGTCACCTGCGTCACATCGCAGTTGCCAGACCGGAACGTGCCCGCACATGAGGTCAGATAGAAATTCCACATCCGGCGGAACCGGTCGTCAAACCCCAGCTGGGCCACATCGTCCCATTTGTCGTTAAAGGTCTCGTACCACCGGCGCAGTGTCTGGCTGTAGCTGTCCCCGAACTCGATGGATTTCACATAATCCAGTCCGGCGCGCTCGATCTCCGCCCGCAGCACCTTCGGTGCCGGCAGCATCCCGCCCGGGAAGATATATTTCTGAATGAAATCAACGCCCTTTCGATAGGTCTCCCAGCGGGCATCCTGCACGGTGATGATCTGGAGCGTCGCCCGCTTGCCGGGTTTCAGGCGCTCGCGCACCGTGTCGAAATAGGTGGGCCAGTATTTCTCGCCCACAGCCTCGAACATCTCGATCGACGCGATCCCGTCATAGGTGCCGGTCTCATCGCGATAGTCCTGCATCTTGAATGTGACACGATCCGAAAGACCAGCTTTTTCAATGCGTTCCACGGCGTATTTAAACTGCTCTTTGGAAATCGTCAGACATGTCACCTTCATCCCGCGCTCTTTTGCGGCATATTCGGCAAATCCGCCCCAGCCACAGCCGATCTCCAGAATATGATCGCCCGGCTGAGCGCCCATCTGGTCGATCATACTGGCATATTTCTGCGTCTGCGCTTTTTCGAGGCTTTCCTGACCTGTCTCGAACTTCGCGCTGGAATAGGTCATCGTTTCATCGAGCCACAGACCATAGAAATCATTGCCCAGATCATAGTGGTACGAGATATTCTTCTTCGCCTGCCGTTTGCTGTTCGATTGCAGCCAGAACCGCAGCCGCTCATAGGCGCGCACCAGAAACTGCCCCGGAAAGCCGTCATACATATGCTCGGCATCGTCATGCACCAGATCCATAAAAGCCATCAGATCAGGCGTGGACCACCAGCCGTCCATATAGGCCTCGCAAAACCCCAGATCACCTTCCCGCACGGTGCGGGCAAACAGGTCGGGGTTATGCACTTGGATCTCGGCCACATAGCCCGGTTCCTTGCCCTCGGCGCGGAAATGGCGACCATCGGGCAGGATAATATCGACGCGACCGCGCTTTAGCTCTCCGATAATATCAAAGACAGGCGCGAAGTATCGCGGCAAATTCGATTGCCCTTTGGTGGTCGTCAGGATCATAGTCCCCCCTACAGGTCTTGCATGCCCCGGGTTGGCCCCGAGTGTCGCCAATATTTTAATACGACGATCAAAGATGTCACGAATTTCATGAACGTCCCGTCCAGCAGTGACCTAGAAGTCGCGGTTTTCATACGCAGAAAGCGCAATCCGGCGGCCCTCTTCCGCACTTACAACAGGCGCAAACGGATAGGCCTCATCCGCGCTCAAGCGCCAGGATTTCGGTGCCGCTCGGAAGAAATCTTGCGCCGTGCTGCTGGCGTTCCGTGCCGTTTCTGCAATCCACATCCGCTGGTATTCGCCCTTGGGGTCGAATTTCTTGAGCTGGGTCTCGGGGTTGAATACGCGGAAATAGGGCGCGGCATCCGGCCCGCATCCCGCCGCCCACTGCCAGCCCATCGCGTTTGAGGCCGGATCCCAGTCGATCAGGCACTCGGCAAACCACGCCTGCCCGATCCGCCAGTCCGTCATCAGGTGCTTGGTAAGGTAGGAGGCCACGATCATCCGTCCGCGGTTGTGCATCCGCCCCGTCACATACATCTCCCGCATCGCCGCATCGACGAAAGCCATGCCCGTCCGCCCTTGCTTCCACAGGCGAACAACATCGCTGTCGCCATCGCGCGACCACGGAAACCCTTCCCATTCCGCCCGCCAGCAGCGCGTCGTGATTTCCGGCGTGTGGTGGATCAGGTGATAGGCGAACTCGCGCCAGACCAATTCTTTAAGGAAGGTTTCAGCCCCCGCAGCCCCTTCCTGCATCGCCCGCTGGCCCGCATGCCAGCACTGATGTGGGGAAATCTCTCCCCAAGCGAGGTTTTCTGACAGTCCCGATGTCCCGTCCACCGCAGGCAAATCGCGCGCCGCATCGTAGCGTGCGATCTTTTCGTCGATAAACCGCGCCAGCCGCTCCCGCGCGGCTTGCTCGCCCACCACCATATGCCCTCTGAGCACATCCGCGCCGCTCCGCATGGCGGCTTCCATCGTCCAGTCAGCCAGCGCATCGCTCTCAGGCCATGTCTGCGGGCCAGTAATCCGTCCCGGCTCCGGCAGAGGTGCCTCCACCTCGCGGGTTCGCACGGATTTCCAGAACGGCGTGTAAACCTTGTAAAACCCGCCCGTCCCGGTCTCCACTGTCCACGGCTCGAACATGAGATGTCCGCCAAAGGAGCGCGCATCGACACCGGCGTCCTTCAGCGCCGCCTTCACCGCACGATCCCGTGCCACGGCTTCGGGATCATAGCAGCGTGTCCACCACACTGCGCCCGAGCCGGTCTCCGCGATCAGCGTCTGCAAGACCTCCAGTGCCTTGCCCGCCGACGCCCGCTCCAATCCGCATTTTCGGCGCAGCCCCCAGTGCCTCCACGCTCTCGTCATGGATGAAGACCGGGATCACTGGCCGCCCTGTCTCACATGCCGCGGTGAGCGCCGGATGATCTGCCAGCCGCAAATCGCGCCGGAACCACAGAAGTGTCGGAGATGTATCTGCCATATGCCCCTCGTCTTTCGCCATTAGCTAG
This sequence comes from Marivivens sp., assembly GCA_017643845.1. Classification (GTDB taxonomy): domain Bacteria; phylum Pseudomonadota; class Alphaproteobacteria; order Rhodobacterales; family Rhodobacteraceae; genus JAEPMR01. The sequence goes on from JAEPMR010000017.1 coordinate 5,965, forward strand.
CACGGATCACTCAGGGGCAAGACCCGCACATAAAAAAGCCCCCGCCACTCACCTTGGCGGGGGCTTTCAGGAGCTGTGGCAGTCCGCGTTACCCGCGTTCGGCCTGCAGCCCTTTCCAGATCGCCCAGCACATCAAGAGCAGGACGATGGTGAACGGCAGGCCTGTCGAAATCACCATCGCCTGCAACGAGCCAAGCCCGCCGCCGATCAACAGCGCAATCGCGACGAGGCCCTCGAATGTGCACCAGAACACCCGCTGCGGCACCGGCGCATCAACCTTGCCGCCTGCCGTAATCGTATCGATCACGAGGCTGCCCGAGTCCGATGAGGTGACGAAGAACACGATCACCAGAATGATCCCGATGGTCGACGTAATCGCAGTCAGCGGCAGGCTTTCCAGCATCGCAAAGAGCGACAGTTCCGGCTTGTAGGCGTCAATCACATTGGCCTTCACCAGCGATGTTTCAGGATTGGCGATCATGTCGTTGATTGCCGTGCCGCCGAAAACGGCCATCCAGAATACACAGACAAGGCTCGGAATGATCAATACGCAGGTGACGAACTCGCGCACCGTCCGCCCGCGGCTGACCCGCGCGATGAACATGCCCACAAACGGTGACCAGCTGATCCACCACGCCCAGTAGAACGCGGTCCAGCCCTCGCGGTAGCCGTCATCGGTGCGGCCGAACGGGTTCGACAGCGGGACAACTTCCCGCGCATAGGCACCCAGCCCCGCCACGAAATCCGCCAGAATGCCACCGGCACCGGCTGCAAACAGCACAAAGAGCAGGAGCAGCGTCGCGATGACCATATTTATTTCGGAGAGCACCTTCACCCCGCCATCAAGCCCGCGCAGCACCGACACCAGCGCAATCGCGGTAATGCCGATGATCAGGATGACCTGAACAGTGATGTTGTTGGGAATGCCATAGACAAATTCCAGACCGGCATTCGCCTGCTGCGCCCCGATCCCCAGCGAAGTGGCAAGGCCAAAGAGCGTCGCGAACACAGCCAGCGTATCGATGATATGGCCCCACCAGCCCCAGACACGATCCCCGAGGATCGGATAAAAGGCCGACCGGATCGAAAGCGGCAATCCCTTGTTATAGGTGAACAGCGCCAGTGACAGCGCCACCACCGCATAGATCGCCCACGGATGCAGCGCCCAGTGGTAAGAGGTCGCCGCCAGTGCCATACGCCGCGCTTCCTCGACATTCGCGGCGATCAGCGCGCCGTCCTCGCCAAACGGCCGGACAGCTCCGAGCGGCTCGTCACCCCAAGGCGTTCCGAAATAATAGGCCGGTTCCAGCACGCCAAAGAACATCAGCCCGATGCCCATACCGGCGGCAAACAGCATGGCAAACCAGCCCAGATAGCCGTAGTCGGGCCGCGCATCCGCGCCGCCCAGCCGGATCGAGCCCACAGGCGTCACGATCAGCAGCAGGCAGAACAGAACAAAGACATTCGCCGCCATCAAGAACAGCCAGTCAAACGTGCTGGTCAACGTCGGCCGCAGCCAGCCAAAGAAACTTGCCGCCTGATCCGGCGCCAGCAGCGCGTAGATCACGAAGGCGACGACAGACAGACCGGAAATCAGAAAGACCGGATTGTGAATGTCGAGCGGGATCGGTCCCACCGTGGTTTCAATATTGTCCTGACCGATCTCGTAATCGGTCTCGATGAGGTCCGAAGCCCCTTCCGGCTCGGGAATCCCCTGATTGTTGGATGTATCGGCCATAGGATGGCCCCTCCTGTATCTTGTTGCATGTCTCGCAGGCCGTGCGTTCCGGCTTGCGGTCTTTTTGGCTCGAATGGCGGCGTCAGGATGCCCTGACGAGGAACACCGAAGCAGCCGAATGGCTCGCCAGACGCCCGCCATGGCTCGGCCACAGCGCATCGGAAATGTTCGGAATATGGCTTGCCATCACCACCAGATCGGCACCCACATCGGCTACCGCCTGAACCAGCGCATCGTCCATATCAATCGCCGGATCATGGGTGACCACCGCATGACCACTGGCTTTCTGACCGGAAAGCGCCCCTTGGTTTTGCGCAAACGCGCTCAGTTTTTCGGCATATTCCGCCGGATTGTGCGCCACCTTGCCGGGGGCAGAGGCCGTAACCCCCACATAACATAGCTCGCAGTCATAGGCTTTCGCGAGATCTGCCGCGACCGTCAGGGCCGCTGTCAGCTTGTCCGCATGTCCCAAATCTATCGGAACCATGATCTTGCTGAACATTCTTCCCTCCTATCTGGCACTTTTAGTTGGTATTTCAGATGGTTACCGAAATACCCCGTGCCGTTTTATGGGCATCGAAAACCGGACCTTGGCCCCCGATGTAACCGCAGGCTAACAGCCCAAAGGATCAAAGAGCAACCACAGGAGGTATTTTTATACCCAAAAACGACATAACACTTGTCGCTTTTGGAATGTGAATTGTCCGATTGGGGCCTTCTCCAACTGCTGTCATCCGGCGTCCAAAGCGCCGTTCGCCATTTGCGTGTCTGTTTGATCCGGTGTCATGTGTTGAAGCGTATAACGCTGTAAAAGGAGACACCAATGGACATGCTCAATCCCTTCCTAGCACTTCTCAGCATTGGGTTGGGGATCTACGGCTGGCTCTTTCCCCGCTACACGATGGCGGTGCTCGATCTGCGGGCGGGTCACTCCGGCATGGGCCCCTCGGAGATCCGCGCCAGCGCGGGTGCGCTGTTTGTGGGCATGGGGATCGGGGCGCTTCTGATTGGAACGCAATCGGCCTACGCCATGCTCGGTGCTTGCTGGGCAGGCGCGGCGCTCGGGCGCGCCACCTCACTCGCCCTCGATGGTCAGACGGGCAAGAAATGGGTCTTCTTCCTTGTCGAAGCAGCCGTCGGCGCACTTGCCCTCTGGATCAATCTCGGCGCGCCTTCCCGCCCTCTGCCGGTCTGACGGGCGCGTTACAGGCTCGGTATCGTTACAGCATATCGATCACGCGGCTCTCTTTCGGGCGCACGCGCGGGACCGAGGCCATAGGCCGCCGCGCATCGCCGGGCCGCCCCCCGGCACGGCGATTTGACTGCCGCAAGCGCAATGATCTGATCTCTTTCGGATGTGGGAACATAAAGCGCTGCCGTTTAAACGCCCACTCGCCGCACCGCGGCCCGCCGATGCACGGCTTGTGCAAGGGTCGTCCTGTGCTGACTTTCCGACCACAATAGCCGCACCCATTTCTCCCATTCCTTAACCCTTCTTTAATCTTTCTGCGGGTGCGATATGCATAGGATGTGCATGGATTGTGCATCACTTGTGCATTGGCCCCGACCGCTGAGCAGATCGCCCCTTGAGCCGCCCCCGAACCCTCCCTATATTGGGAGTGTTCTTCGGAACTATGGACATAAACGCGCCTGTAATAAGCGGATCGGACCCGGGGGCGGTACCCGGCGGCTCCACCAAATTCCCTTTCGTTGGAGGGTGTTAGGGGCCGAAACAGGATCGACGAACGTGTAAAGAGGAATGCTTTGTCTCGGTGAGGTACCACCGATATCGGTCCGTTAAGCATAATTGCCAACGACAATCGTGCTCCGGTAGCTCTCGCCGCTTAAGCGGTGCGAAAAACCGAAAATTAAGCCCAGCCCTCTAGCAAGGTCTGGCGGGGTTCGCAGGCACCTGGCAACAGAAGCCTGCACTTCCATCCCCCTGTTTTTTTCAGCCCTTCATCGCGGCATCGGTGCTTTAACTGCACTGTAAACGACCTGTGATAATCTGGGTGTCTTCCAAGGTTTCCGCTGCGTCGCAGCAAATCCGCCGTTCGCGATTTGACTTTTTCATATGCATGGAGATTGTTGAGCCGTTAACAAATCCTTACCACAACAGGCGCGACATGACCCCTTTGAGCGACATTTTTCGCGTCTCCCTCCGCATCGGTCTGCTGTCCTTTGGCGGGCCGGCCGCCCAAATCGCCTTGATGCACGAGGAATATGTCGAGCGCCGTCAGTGGCTTGGCGAGGATGAATTCCTCCGCGCTCTGTCTCTCACCATGCTCCTGCCCGGACCTGAGGCGATGCAACTTGCCACCTACGCAGGCTGGCGACAGCGCGGCATTCTCGGCGGTCTGGTGTCGGGCGGGCTGTTCATCCTGCCCGGCGCGCTTGTGATCTTTCTTCTGGCATGGGCCTATTTGAGCTTCGGCTCCGTGCCCTGGGTCGCCGCGCTCTTCATCGGCATTCAGGCGTGTGTGGTGATCATTGTGATTTCCGCCCTCCTGAAATTGTCGAAAAAGGCGCTGGCGTCCCCCCTCTCCCGCCTCCTTGCAGCGGGATCATTTGCCGCGCTGTTCCTGTTCAATCTCCCCTTCCCGCTGGTCCTCGCCAGCGCGGCACTGATCGCCGCGCTCCGTGCCATGGCCCAAACACCCGAGACCCCGCCCCCCGCCACCGGCCAGAGTCGCCCCCGCAATTGGCCCGCAATCTGGGCCTGCCTCCTGCTGTGGCCGCTGCCGATTATCGCCGCCATGATTTCGGGTGACGCGCTCCTTCAGGATCTTGGAATTTTCTTTTCCAAGCTGGCAGTTGTCACCTTCGGCGGTGCATACGCCGTCCTGACCTACATGACGCAGGAGGTCGTACGCGACTACGGCTGGATCACCACGACCCAGATGATCGACGCTCTCGGACTTGCCGAAACCACCCCCGGCCCGCTGATCCTCGTGACCCAATTCGTCGGCACCCTGACGGCAGGGCTAAGTGGTGGCCTCATGGTGCTTTGGGTCACGTTTATTCCCTGTTTTCTGTGGATTTTCCTGTTCGCTCCCTCCCTTGACACCCTCGCAGGAAACCCGCGCCTACAGGCCGCGCTTTCCGGTGTCACCGCTGCTGTGGTCGGGGTTATTCTCAACCTGTCGGTCTGGTTCGCGATGAATGTCTGGTTCGCCAGCACCGACACTCTCACACTAGCCTATACGACCCTGACCTATCCGGTGATCGCCACCTTTGATCCGGTACCCGTCTTCCTGTCTCTGGTGGCGGCGACACTCCTCCTTTGGCGCCAGCTTCCCCTGCCCCTGTGCCTCACAATTTGCGGCGCTCTGGCGATTTTGCTCATTCGATGAGCATGATCCCCCCTTTAATCCGTCATCGAATCTCGTATGCTAAGCGCACACCAACGGGAGAACAGGCGTGAGCGCGTCCATTGACTACGGAAACTTGATGCACGATGCCATGCGTGGCCTGATCCAGCGCGTCCTCACGCGGATTTCCGAAGAAGGACTGCCCGGCGCGCATCATTTCTTCATCACCTTCGACACGCTCCATCCCGATGTGGAATTGGCGGATTGGCTCTCCGATCGCTACCCGGGTGAAATGACCATCGTGCTCCAGCACTGGTTCGACAACCTCGAAGTCACCGACGAGGGGTTTTCCGTCACGCTCAATTTCGGCAATTCGCCCGAGCCGCTCTACATTCCTTACGAGGCGATCAAGACATTCGTTGATCCATCTGTCGAGTTCGGCCTCCGCTTCGAGACACAGGATGACGAGTCCGAAGACGGTGATGACGACGAAGAAGCCCCGATGGAAGAAATGGCCGAGCCGGATGACGAACAACCGGCCCATAAGGACGCCGAAGTTGTCAGTCTGGACAGTTTCCGCAAATAACCTGCGGCAACCTGGGCGTTGCGGCAAAACGCGTCAGCCTGTAAACGGCATACAAGCGTATACCAACCCAAGGATCGACCATGACCAATACCCGCACGGAATCCGACAGTTTCGGCCCGCTTGAAGTGCCTGCTGACCGTTACTGGGGCGCCCAGACCCAGCGGTCCTTGATGAACTTTCCAATTGGCTGGGAAAAGCAGCCCGTTGCTATCGTCCGCGCGCTCGGCGTTATCAAAAAAGCCTGCGCCATGGCGAACAAGGCATCAGGCAAGCTCGACGTGAAGCTGGCCGACGCAATGATCGAGGCCGCTAGCGAGGTGATCGACGGCAAACTGGACGACCATTTCCCGCTTGTCGTGTGGCAGACAGGTTCCGGCACCCAGTCGAACATGAACGCCAACGAGGTGATCTCCAACCGTGCGATTGAGATTCTGGGCGGCGTGATCGGCTCCAAAGATCCCGTTCATCCGAACGATCATTGCAACATGGGCCAAAGCTCGAACGATACCTTCCCTACAGCCATGCATATCGCCGCCGCAATGACGGCGCGTGATGTCCTCCTTCCGGGGCTGGAGAAACTCGCCGCTGCGCTAGAGAAGAAGTCGGAAGAGTTCAAAGACATCATCAAGATCGGCCGCACCCATACCCAAGACGCGACCCCGCTCACCTTGGGTCAGGAGTTCTCCGGCTACGCCAAGCAAATCCGCAATGGCATCGAACGGATCAAGATGGCGCTCCCCGGCATCTACGAACTGGCCCAAGGCGGCACAGCAGTCGGCACCGGCCTGAACACTGACAAAGGCTGGGACGCCACCGTTGCCGCTCATATGGCCGAGATCACTGGCCTGCCCTTCGTGACGGCACCGAACAAATTCGAGGCACTCGCCGCCCACGACGCCATGGTGTTCATGTCCGGTGCGATCAAGACCACTGCGATGGCCGCCTACAAAATCGCGAATGACATGCGCTTCCTCGGCTCCGGCCCGCGCTCTGGTCTGGGGGAATTGATCCTGCCGGAAAACGAGCCCGGCTCCTCGATCATGCCCGGTAAGGTCAACCCGACCCAAGCCGAAGCACTCACGCAGGTCTGCGCCCATATCCTCGGCAATGACGCCGCGATCTCGTTTGCCGGCTCGCAAGGGCATTTCGAGCTGAACGTCTACAACCCGATGATGGCCTACAACCTCCTGCAAAGCATGCAGCTCTTGGGCGACGCGGCGGACAGCTTCACCGAGCGGATGCTGAACGGCACGCAGGCCAACGTCGAGCGGATCGAAAAGCTCATGCGCGAGTCGCTGATGCTCGTCACAGCGCTGGCCCCGACCATCGGCTACGATAACGCCACCAAGGTCGCCAAAACCGCGCATAAGAACGGCACCACGCTGCGTGAAGAGGCCGTCAAGCTCGGCTTCGTGGACGAAGAGACCTTTGACCGCATCGTCCGCCCCGAAGACATGATCGGCCCGAAATAATGAATCGCCCAGCCGGTAAAATTGGCTGGGCTCCCTCTCAGGAACGGCGCGCATGACCACTCCGATCAATCTCAATAAGGTCCGCAAACAAAAGGATCGCGAAGCGCGCAAGTCGAAGGCCGACGAAAACGCAGTCGCCTTCGGTCGCACCAAAGCCGAGCGCCTCTTGGAAGCCGCCCGTGCAGAGCAGGCACGTAAGCGTCTTGATTCACTGAAGTTCGATGACGAGTGATGGTCAGCGGACGCCCCGTTAAACACTCTCTTACCCTGCGCGGGCATCGTACCAGTGTCTCGTTAGAAAAACCGTTCTGGGACGCGTTTCGTGAAATTGCCGATATCAGGAACTTGCCGATCAACGAACTCGCGGCCCAGATCGACGAAACGCGCGGTGACATTGGTCTTGCATCCGCTATCAGGCTCTTTGTTTTGGATCACTATCGCGCAATTCGCGCGGAATGACGTTTAACCAGATCCCATTTCGTGAACGAACGGTTAATTGGGCCTCTGGAACTGGCACCCGATCCGGTATTGGTTCGAAGCGATAAGCCGCGACCAGCCTCGCCAAGAGCAACACACCTTCAACCATCGCAAACCCGGCTCCAGTGCACACTCTCGGACCCGCAGAGAACGGCATATATGCAGTCCTCTGCGCATCTTTCGTCGCCTCGTCCGACCATCGCGCAGGGTCGAAAAGATCCGGCTCCGTCCAGAACCGTGGATTGCGATGCAGGTGCCATGGAGACAGCACAATCTGCGCCCCCTTTCGCACCGCACGTTTTCGGAAGGTTTCAGCCCTTGTCGCTTCCCGCACCATCATTGGGACGGGCGGATAAAGCCGGAGCGTTTCCCGAAACACATCCCGCGTAACACGCAGCTTCGAAAGCCCGGCGAATGATCCGTCCCATGCCCCGGCCTCGTCGGCTACAGCCTCCTGCCACTCGGGATGGGTCGCCAGCAGATACAGCCCCCACGACAACGCCGCCGCGCTGGTCTCATGTCCGGCAAGAAAGAAAATCGCAACCTGATCAATCATTTCATCGAGATCAAACCGGTCCCCTGTCACGGGATCGCATGTCGTCATGATCTTGGTGGCGAGATCGTCAGGTGCCGTTCCTGCTTCGATGTCGGCCAGCCTTTCCCGTGTCAGGTCCGTGATCAGTGACCGGATCACGCGCGCGGTCTCGACGGACTCTCTTCGGAAAAAGCGTGGCACCCAATGCGGCACCGGAACAAAAGCCGCAAGGTTCAGAATTGGCTGACTTTTCTGATGTCGCCGGAACGCATCGAAAACCTGTGTTGCTGTCTCATGCTCAATCGGGATCGAAAATAGCGTTCTGAAGATCACATCCGCCGTCGCATGGCTCGCTTCGAACTCCACTTCGCACCGTTTGGATTGACCAATAAGGCGCTCTGCTGCGGCGTCTGCGGCCTCTTTCATCGCCACATATGTCTCTTTTAACCGTCCCCCCTCAAAGGACGGATCAATGATCCTTCGCTGCCGTTTCCACGTCGCGCCATTCGTCAGAAAGACGGAATTCCCGAGTATCGGACGCAAACCTGCTCCAACACGTTCGGATTTTGGAAAATCATCTGGCCGAACCTTTAAAACAAGATCAATCAATCCCGGATCATTAATCATATAACTTCGAAAGAAAGGCGTTTTAAACTCGGCCATCCAAGCCCGATAAAGCTTTTCCGGCTGTGCAGATAAAATATCCCGTCGAAATAAACGCATATACCGCCATAGCGATACACGCTCCGCACGGCTCTTGGGCTTGGGCGGAATCATTCAGGCACCGATGTGTATTTCGATGCGCCCACGTCGATCCTGCTCTTGGATGGCGGGCGGCCTTCGAACCGATCCGCAAGCGTCATTGGTCCAGCCGTAATCTGGAAGTAGTCGTAGTCTTTCGGACGATCGAAAGCACAGAGATACTGAAAATGCAGTCGGAAAAACCTCCAGCGCAACTCTTTCCATCGCTCTGGGGAGAGCGATTGCGTGAACGCAGCCGAGATTACCAACGGCCACCGTTTTTTGGGTGGCTTAAGGCCCGTCACCGCAACCGGATCACAGAGCGCAAACGCACAACCGTCGCCCGGAGCCGTCACATCTAGCCATGTCAATTCCTCCCGCTGGCTCAGAAAATACAGGTCACCACGCAACCGCTCAGCCTTCGGAAGAAAGCTAACCATCGGTACCACCTGCCCCAATGACAGGAACCCCAAAGCAGCCTTTTTCAGAGGGATACGCCCCTGCCGGATCAGATCTGCGAGGATCGAAATAGCCAGATGCGCACCCGACGAATGCCCGACAACCAAGACCTCGTCGATACTCTCCTCATCGAATGCTGCTGCGATTTCATCCGCGAACGCCGCAATCCTCTTTTCTAGCGGAGCCGGATTTGCACCTTTCCACCGCGCAGAATAGGCATAGTCATGCATCAGGTAATAGGCGAAGAACTTGCCGTCTTTCCTCTTGAACCAGCGTAGAATCCAAACCGCGAGCCCAAATCCAGCCGCTGTCGAGAGTGCGTCGGCAATGATGAACCACTCAAGCCCGATCAGGCTAAGAACCGCGTCCACACTGCGATTGACAACTGTCGCCAGTAGCCACGCGGCGAAAAGGGCGAGCAGCAACTGCAGCAGGAGCATCCCAATCGGATAAAGCGCCGCGATTACCGGCCCTTTCCTTAGCCACATCAGCCGCCGCAGCGTACCCGATGCGATATACGTCCATGCCGTTCTGACAAGCTGCCAATACGTTGCCGGGATGCTATTGGACATCGATTCCCGCACGATGTCTGACCATACAAGCACATCGACATCAGCAATGGTTTCTTGACCATCAATCAGCGTGCGAACATGCCAGCTGTTGGGTCGTCCCTGCCCCGCGCGACCAGAAACCTCTATTTCATATCCGCTGATTTCGGCTTGGGCCGCACTTTCAGTGCGATAGAGCTCACGGTACCGACGGGGGTGAAACGGGTCGTATCCAGGAATGTAGAAAACACGCCGCCGTTTGACACGGTTCGCCTGTCTACTGCCGCCGGATGTCATCTTCACGCGCCCTTCGCAAGTTCCTCACTTGCCAAGTGTAACGCGGGTATTTGGCAATAATAAGCCGGTCTTTACCTTTTTCACCCTACGCTCGCGAGGAACGGAAAAGTCTCCAAAAGCCAAAAGCTGAAGGCTGTGAATTGTCCTGTGAGCATCATCAATCCGACAGTCCACAGCAAAAGCCCCGACGTCCGCTCAATCCGGTTCATATGCCGCTTCATCCACGCCATCGTGCCTTTGAGCCTTGGAAAAAACGCGGCCACCAGAAGAAAAGGAATACCCAGTCCTGCAGCATACATGGCAAGCAGAACGGTGCCTTTGGCCATATCCGCCTCGGTCGCCGCCAGCCCGAGAATGGCGCCTAAAATGGGTCCGAGGCACGGCGTCCAGCCAAAGGCGAAAGCAAGCCCGAGCAGAAACGCCCCAAATGCCGAGCCGCCCTGATCGCCCGCTTCCAAACGCATTTCACGGTCCAGAAAAGGAAGCCGGAACACGCCAACAAAATGCGCTCCAAAAATCATGATTGTAATACCGGCAACCATGAGAAGGATGTCTTGAGCCTGAAGAAAAATCCGCCCTATCGCCGAAAACGCAAATCCGAGTGTAAGGAAGACGACCGATAGGCCCATGACAAAAAACACGGCAGCAACAAAGACCCGACGCCGAGCGTCTGATCCGCTGTCCAGCTCTGTCACTGTCACACCGCCCATATACGCCAGATACGGCGGCACGATCGGGAGTACACAGGGGCTTAGAAAGGAAAGCAGCCCCGCAAAAACAGCGATCAGCATTGCTGGTAGCAGTCCCGCATCCAGAAACAGACCCGCATCAATCATCGAATGCCCTCCTGAGTTCGAGATACGAATTCACAAAAGACATGTCATCAGGGAAACCTATCCCAACTTCTGACAATCCCGTGTGTAGTGCCGTGGCGGGGCGCAAGCCCCGCCAAACGGTCTTATTTCCCGAGAGACCACCAGCCGCGCCGTTTAGGCTTTGCTGGCTCAGCGGGCGTTTCAGGCTCAGCGACGGCTTCTGTCGTTTCCAGAACAGGCTCAGATGTCGGTTTTTCCTCTGATACCTGCTCGCGCTCCGCAGCAGGTACTGGCTCCGCCTTCGCGGGCTCCTCCTTCGCCGTAGTGGTCTGCTCTTCGACTTCCTGAGCGTCGGCTTTCTTCCGTGTCCGCCGACGCTTCGGCTTTTCCTCCGAGCTGGCATCTGCGGCAGATGTCTCTGGCTCCGATTTGGTCTCGGTCGCCGCCTCTTCGGATTCGACTTTTTTCTTACGGGTCCGAGTCTTCCGTTTTGGCTTTTCTTCCGGCTGTTCAGCTTCGGCAGCTACCGGCTCAACAGTTGCCTCAGGCTCAATAACCTGTGCCGCTTCACCTTCAGCTACCGCCTCTTCGGCCGGTCCAGTTTTCTTGCGTCGTGACCGGGTCCGTTTCTTCGGCTTCGGTTGCTCGACCTCTTCAGCCTTAGGCTCGACGCCCTCGTTTGTGTCTTCGGCATCCGCTGCAGCCGCCTCGCCAGTCTCCTCGGCATTGGGATCGTTTTGCTGCGACGAGGTCCCATCCTCGTCACCGTTGGACCCACGCCGCCGCCGACGACGACGCCGACGTTTCTTGGGCTTATCGGCTAGCGACTCCTCACCGGTCTCGGTGTCCGCATCCTGATCAGCTTCCGCCTCGTCCTCGATATCCTCCATCATCTCAACCGACGCGGTAACGGCAGTTTCAACCTCGGGGACGTGACGCGTGGCTGTCTTGAACTTCTCGATAGTGAAGTCAGGTGAGACAAGCGCCGCGTCCACCTCGATCCGGACGGACATTCCGTAGCGGGACTCAATCTCAGCGACGTGCTCCCGTTTCTGGTTGATCAGGAAATTGACGATACTGATCGGAGCCTTGACCAGCGCCTCCTTGGTTCGCCCGCGGACGCCTTCTTCTTCGAGCTGACGCAGAATGGCGAGTGCCACATTCTCATCAGAGCGTAGCAGGCCGGTACCGTGGCAATGCGGGCAAGGCTGGGTCGTTGCTTCCAACATGCCCGGGCGCAGACGCTGACGGCTCATCTCCAAAAGACCGAAGCCCGAAATCCGTCCGACCTGAATTCGCGCTCGGTCAGTTTTCAGCTTGTCTTTCAGCATCTTCTCGACGGCATTGTTGTTCCGCCGCTCGTCCATATCGATGAAATCAATGACGATCAGGCCAGCAAGATCACGCAAACGCAGCTGCCGTGCAACTTCTGCTGCGGCTTCCAGGTTGGTCTTGAGCGCAGTCTGTTCGATCGAGCCTTCTTTGGTCGCACGGCCCGAGTTTACGTCGATTGCGACAAGTGCCTCAGTCACCCCGATGACGATATATCCGCCCGACGGCAACTGAACCACCGGATTGAACATTCCCGAGAGGTAGCCCTCAACCTGGTACCGTGCATAAAGCGGCAACTGGTCCGCGTAGAGTTTCACGTTCTTGGCGTGGGACGGCATGATCATTTTCATGAAGTCCTTCGCCACACGATAACCCTGCTCGCCCGCGACAATCACTTCGTCGATCTCTTTGGAATAGAGATCTCGAATGGTGCGTTTGATCAGATCGCCCTCTTCGTAGATTTTGCTCGGCGCAATCGACTTGAGGGTCAATTCCCGAATCTGTTCCCAGAGGCGTTGAAGGTATTCATAATCGCGCTTGATCTCGGCCTTCGTCCTTTGGCTTCCTGCGGTACGGACAATGAGGCCAGCGCCATCCGGCACATCGAGGTCATTCGCAATTTGTTTCAGGCGCTTGCGGTCATTCGCATTGGTGATCTTGCGGCTAATTCCGCCGCCACGTGCGGTGTTTGGCATCAGGACACAATACCGCCCAGCGAGCGACAGATAGGTCGTAAGTGCAGCACCTTTGTTGCCGCGCTCTTCTTTGACAACCTGAACGAGAAGGATCTGACGAACCTTGATAACTTCCTGTATCTTGTACCGCTTAGGCCGAGGCTTGCGCACTGGTCGCACGTCTTCGCTGTCGTCCTCTTCTGCGACGCTTTCGATCCCGTCATCTTCAGACGCGTCGTTGTCATCGTCGCCGTCATCGGTTTCGACCGTTTCAGCAACGTCCGCGTCTTCGACAGTCACATCGGCGGGTGCGTTAACAGTTGCGTCCGACTCAGAAGGCGCGTGCCCTTCTGTGTCGCCTTCCGAGCTCTCGGAAACGACGTCCTCGTCATCACTGCCGAGGTCGATTGTCTCCATTCCGGAAATATCGCTCGCTGGTGCACTCTCGACCTCTTGCGAGACAACCGCATCCGCACCGCTCTCATTCGCAGCGGCTTTCCCACGGGAACGACGGCGGCGCTTGGGCTTACTGGGCTGTTCGGCCTCTTTTTCAGCCTCTGCCGCCAGGCTTTCTGCATAAGCCCGTTCTTCAGCGATCAACGCTTCCCGATCCGCTACCGGAATCTGGTAATAGTCAGGGTGGATTTCCGAAAAGGCCAGAAAACCATGCCGGTTCCCGCCATAATCTACGAATGCAGCCTGTAACGAGGGTTCAACCCGCGTCACCTTTGCCAGATAGATATTTCCTGCCAGTTGTCTGCGCGACTGGCTTTCGAAATCAAATTCTTCGACCTTGTTGCCGTCTACCACGACAACGCGGGTTTCTTCCGCGTGCGTGGCATCGATTAACATCTTCTTTGCCATTGTATCCCGTTCCACGCTCTAAGATCCGCCCGCGTGGGGGTGGATGGTCTAGCGCGTGATGTATTGAGGCGATCCGCTCACAGACAGCGCGGCGGCCGGAATCGGCGTCGATCTCGCGGTATCTCTGTTCTGCGCGGTTCATCGCGTTTGGTCTCCGACGCTGCCATTTTCAGGGTCAGCGCCCGTTATATGCCCACAACGGCCATAAATCTGCCGCCACGGGGCGTTCCTCTGGCCCGTTCGAGCCAAATCTCTTGGTCAAGGACGCAGCGATCTGAGCGCCGACCTGTCCGAAACCTTGAAACTGTCCGGTCGCCACCGCGCAGCATCGCACGGCCAACCGTAGTCTCTACATAAGTGATGCAGGCCGCCAATGACAATGGTCAAACGCGGCGGAGGCGCATTTTACAAGTAATCCGAGCGTTGCAACCCGTATTTCGCCATTTTTTCGTTCAGCGTCCGCCTTGGAAGGCAAAGCTCATCCATGACCGAAGCAATGGAGCCTTTATGTCGCCGCATCGTATTGTCGATCAGCATCCGCTCGAACGCTTCAACAAATTCCTTGAGCGGTTTGCCCTCCGTTGTGATCGCTGCCTTCTGCTGTTCTTCGTCACCCATCAGTAGCGACGTGATCGATCCGCTCCCCCGACGGCTTTGCAGTACGGCACGTTCGGCAACATTGATCAGCTGCCGCACATTTCCCGGCCACGGTGCCTGCAAGACCTGCGCAGCCTCCTGCGCCGTCAATTGCGGTGTTTCGCAGCCATATTCCTCAGCGAACTCCTCCGCGAGTCGGGTGAAAAGAACAAGGATATCCTCACCCCGCTGCCGCAGTGGTGGCACGGTGATCTGAAGAGCAGCCAGGCGATAAAAAAGGTCCGGGCGCAGCGCGCTCTCGCATGTTCTTCCCTGCTCCTGGAGGTTGCAGATTGCGATAATACGCGTCTCAGGCGGCGTCCCCTGTTCGTTCATTGCCGTCAGCAGGCGGGATTGTAGTGTCGGGCTCAGCGTCTCGATATCCTCTAAAACCAGCGTACCCCCACGCGCTTCCTCCATCGCGGGGATAGGTTCGTCATCCTGGGTTGGACCAAGCAGGCGCCTTGCAAGCGTTTCCTCATCAAAGGCACCGCACGACAACAGAACAAACCGCTTGTTCGCGCGCGCTCCGACCGCATGTAACGCATGGGCCACCAGCGTCTTGCCTGTGCCAGTTTCACCGGTGATCAGCACATGACCATCCGCCTGCCCCAGATCGAGTATATCCTCGCGCAAACGCTTCATTGCCGTGCTTTCGCCAACAAGTTTCTTCATCAAAGCGCCGGCGTCCGAAAGCTCCTTGCGCAGCGTTCTATTGTCCAGAGTCAGCCGCCGCGCTTGCGTCGCTTTTTTTGCCAGTTCTGTCATCCGGTCCGGATTGAAAGGCTTCTCAAGGAAATCGAAAGCCCCGATACGCATCGCTTCCACCGCCATTGGCACATCGCCGTGACCGGTAATCATGATTACAGGAATTGAGCTATCCAAACCCTTGATTTTGCGCAGGAACTGCATGCCGTCCATCCCTGGCATCTTGATGTCTGTGACAACGATCCCCGGGTAATCTGGGCCAAGTGCCTTTAACGCCTCCTCGGCACCGGAAAATGCTTCAGTGTCAAATCCAGACAAGGCCAGCCATTGGCTGATCGATTGGCGCATGTCTCTCTCGTCATCGACAATCGCGATCTTCATTGCTTTGCTCATGACGCGCCCCTACTCCGCCGCTGTTACGTCTTCTTGTTCTTCATATATGGGAAGCTCGACTTCAAATACCGCCCCCCCGGCACTGCTATTTCTTGCGGTTAGGCGCCCGCCTAGATCAGTGACTATCCCAGAGCTGATGGCGAGCCCCAGACCGACCCCGTCTCCAGGTTGTTTGGTCGTGTAGAACGGCTCAAAAAGCGCATCGAGATCATCAATACCAGGACCGTTATCCCGAACTGTCAGATGAACAGTCTCGCCAACTGCTAAAATCACATCGACGCGTGGCTCTGCCGCGGACTTTGTCGCATCGAGTGCATTTCTCAATAGGTTCACAATCACTTGTTCCAGCCGCAAACGGTCTCCGAATATGATTGCCTTGTCATTCGGCAGCGTCCGCGTGATCTCGACTTTGCGACTTTTCAACTGTGGCTCCATCATCGAAATCGCCGATACCACAGCCTCGCGCGCATCCACCGCGCCGAACTTATCTGCACCCTTTCGGGCGTAAGACTTCAGCTGTCGTGTGATAGCACCCATCCGTTCAATGAGGTCATCAATCCTCTGGAATGAGGCCAACGCCTCTTGAGGACGGTTTCGGGTCAACAGAAGCCGCGCACCTGCAAGATAAGTCTTCATCGCTGCGAGCGGTTGGTTCAATTCATGGCTGACGGCTGCTGACATCTCCCCCAAAGCTGCCAGTTTCGAAGACTGCGCAAGTGTTTGTTCCGCCACCTCAAGCGTTCTTTCCACCTTCTGTCGCTCAGCAATCTCGCGCTGTAACCTTATGTTTAGTTTACGTAATTCCGCGGACTCACGCTGGAAGAACATCATCCTCGAAGCCGTTTTACGCGAGGAAAGCCAGACGCCTATCGCGAGTAGAATGGCGAACCCCATGATTTCTAGCGCGAGGATGCCGTTTACGCGTTCCCTAACCGATGCATATGTAGTGAACCCCACTATGCGCCAGCCTTGAAACGGGATCCGCATTTCTCGCCGCAATAGACTATCGCCCCGCAGGAAGGCTTCGATCGGGATGGCTGTCCAGTCGCGGTTTCGTTGAATGGATTGTTCGATCGCGGTCGCCGGAGCGAGCGCTGCAAGGGCCTCTTCCTCCAATTTCCCACGCCAGCGGCCCTCGGTCGACAGGATGATCCGCCCTTCACTATCGGTTACAAAAACCGCGTCAGAAATACTCGCCCAGCCACGCTCCAGCTTTTGGAGATCCACCTCAACGACGATCACTCCAAGACCCGCGCCCGCATCTTCCACGCGCCGGGAATAGGCAAATGCATATGCACCCGTCTCCGCCACTTGCGAGGTAAATACCGTCGTGTTGCTGCGCAGGGCGGAAAGGAAATACGGAGTTGCGCGATGATTTTCGCCCAGTCGATTCCGGTCTGTAGCGGCTACAATCCGGCCATCACGATCCAGCAACATCAAAGATGCTGCGCCGATCTCATCAACGAATGACAAGAGCCTCTGGGACGAAGTCGAAAACTCATTGCCGCGCAACGCGCCGATCAATTCCTGATCGCGGGCCAGCAGTTGCGGAACAATCGAATTTCGCTGCAATTCACTAATCAAATTGCCCGCATAGAGCGTGAGCCGCACTTCAGCGCGGTTGCGCGTTGCCTCTGTATACCGTTCGGTAAGGAATGCGTTGGTGAAATAGATCACCGCCACGGCAACGATGCAGAACAGGATCAGAGCCAGTCGACTGGCCCAGACCCAAAACCATTCTCTGGCCAAACTCGTGAAGCGTCGTGCATCCATGATCAGATGTTACGCCGCCGCATGATGAGCCGCAATCAGGCGTCGGCTAGGATCCCCGCCAATCCGCGGAAAAGCGCCTGTCCGTCGGTTCCGCCGTGACCCTCGTCAACCGCCCGTTCGGGGTGCGGCATCATACCGAGAACGCGCCGATTGTCTGACAGAACGCCCGCGATATCGGCGACCGATCCGTTCGGATTTTCCGCGTAGGTAAAAGCGATCCGGTCCTCGCCGCGCAAGCGGACCAGTGTTTCCTCATCAGCAAAGTAATTCCCGTCATGATGCGCAATAGGAACATTGATGACCTGACCGGTCTTGTAGCCCTCGGTAAAGGAGCTCTCAGTGGTGGTGACATTAAGTCCCACGGTTTTGCACACAAACTTCAGCCCAGCATTGCGCATCAAAGCACCGGGAAGCAGGCCGGTTTCAGTCAGCACCTGAAAGCCGTTGCAGACGCCGAGGACATACCCACCCGCGTTCGCATGGGAAACCACTGCCTTGCAAATCGGTGACTGCGCTGCAATCGCCCCGCACCGAAGATAGTCCCCAAACGAAAATCCGCCCGGAACCGCGACGATATCCACCTTTGGAAGGTCGGCATCCTTGTGCCAGACCATCGTAACATCCGCCCCAGCCTGGCGGAGAGCGACCGCCATATCACGGTCGCAGTTGGAGCCGGGGAATACGATGACTGCAGCTTTCATGTTTCTGATCCTACTTTCAAAATTCCGTAATAACCGCGACACCCGGTGCAGCCGGTCCGTCAAATGCGGCAAGTTCCTTCGTCACGTCCGGCAGCGCGACACGTCGAGTTACAAGCGGCGCGAAGTCCACATTGCCGCTACTGATCATTGCCAATAGGCTCGGGTAACGCCAACTCGGCATCCCACGAGTGCCATAAAGCGCGAGCTGCCCCGAATAGACCTGATCCATCGGGATTTCCATGGTCGCGTGCGGCCCTGTCGGCATTCCGACCTGAACCATGCGCCCGAGTTTCCTCAGGGAACCAAGCGCAGCCCGCGTTGTATCCTCAATCCCCAGCGCTTCCAGAGCAATATCCGCGCCGCCGTTGGTCACATCCTTGATAGCCGCGGGCACATCTCCGCTGCGTGCATCGAATACGGCATCTGCGCCAAGTGATTTCGCGTATTCAAGCTTCTCCGGCACAACATCGACGACGGCAACCCGCGCCCCAAGCGCGCGGCCCAAAAGCATCGCAGAGAGCCCGATGCCTCCACCGCCGAAAACCGCAAGCCATTCTCCGGCCTTCAAGGCCGCACGACCTGTCAGCGCATGCCATGCAGTTGTTACACGACACCCAAGCGCCGCTGCAACTGCGGGATCAAGATTGTCGGGTAAACGGCTCAGGTTCGCATCGGCATGCGGCGCCGCAACATACTCTGCGAAGCTGCCATTTACGGTGAAGCCGGGCAGGACTTGAGTCGCACAGATCGTCTGATGCCCCGCTGCGCAATCTGAGCAGCGACCGCATGCGAGGATAAAAGGCGCTATGACCCTGTCACCAACAGACCAGCTCCGAACATCAGACCCGATTGCGACGATTTCACCGCAATATTCGTGACCGGGTATGTGCGGCAGTTGAACGTCTGGATCCGCACCGACCCAGCAATGCCAGTCAGATCGGCAAATACCCGATGCTAAGACCTTTATGACGACGCCGTCTGCTGGGCAATCGGGATCGTCGGTCGTGGTGACCGTCAGCGTGTCCCGAAAGCCCGTTAAGACGGCGGCGCGCATCGCTTTAGGTCAGCTCCACCGAGTAGCTTTCGATCACTGTATTTGCGAGGAGTTTTTCACACATCTCGCGGACTTGGCTTTCCGCCTTGGCAGGATCTGTCTCGCTCAGGTCCAACTCGATGACCTTTCCCTGACGCACGCCCTCAACCCCGTCAAAGCCGAGCGCACCAAGCGCATGCCGCACCGCTTCTCCCTGAGGATCAAGCACACCGTTCTTCAGCATTACGTGGACTTTGGCCTTCATTTTTAATTCCTCGGACTGGCTTTTAGTTGATCAGGGTTGGCTTTGTCGCATGAGTGACATTCGAAGGAAGAACCCCCAAACGCCGCGCGACTTCGGTATAGGCATCCGCCAGGTTGCCCAGGTCTCGCCGGAACACGTCCTTGTCGAGACGCTGTTTGGTTTCGATATCCCAGAGCCGGCAGGAGTCAGGGCTGATCTCGTCCGCAACCACCAGCCTTTGGAATTCATTCTCCCAAATCCGGCCGATCTCGATCTTGAAATCGATCAGGCGGATACCGACGCCATGCATCACGCCGGAGAGGAAATCATTTACGCGCAGCGCAATCGATACGATATCATCGAGGTCTTGTTGGGCTGCCCAACCGAACGCGATGATGTATTCCTCCGGCACAAGCGGGTCGCCCAGCGAGTCATCCTTGTACGAGAACTCTACAATCGGACGTGGCAATTGGGTCCCTTCTTCAAGACCCAGACGCTTTGCCATCGATCCTGCGGCGAAATTGCGCACAATGACTTCGAGTGGAATAATTTCCACCTGCCTGACAAGCTGCTCGCGCATGTTGAGGCGCTTGATGAAATGGGTCGGGATTCCGACACCTTGCAACCCTGTCATGAAATACTCGGACAAACGGTTGTTGAGCGCACCCTTGCCCTCGATTACCGCTTTCTTTTCAGCGTTATATGCGGTCGCGTCATCTTTGAAATATTGAACGATCGTACCCGGTTCGGGGCCTTCGTACAGGATCTTTGCTTTGCCTTCGTAGATTTTCTTGCGACGGGCCATCACTACCTCTCAAACGCCGGCGGCCTTGGACGGCGGGGCCTCAAACACGGCGACTTGTGCGCCTCATACGCGATGCCCCCCTTGCGGGCAAGCGGAACCACAGGCATATCTCTATTGACGACAATACATAGCGAGGGCCGGCAGATGACCACCTTTGATGATCGCGAACACGCATTTGAAGCAAAGTTCGCTCACGACGCGGAAATGCAATTCAAAGCGGAAGCACGCCGCAACAAACTCTTGGGTCTTTGGGCCGCTGAACTGATGGGTAAGTCCAGCGACGAAGCCGACGCATATGCGGCGGAGGTAATCAAAGCAGATTTTGCTGAAGCAGGCGACGAAGATGTATACCGCAAGGTCTCTGGCGATCTGGGAGATCTCGCTGACGAAGCAACTGTGCGAGCAAAAATGAAAGAGCTTATGGCTACAGCCAAGGCACAATTGCTCAACGAAGTCTGAATATCTTTACCTATGACGGAAAGCGGCTCGGATTCGGGCCGCTTTTTTATTTCTAGTCACTTTTTATCATCACTGAAGCTTTCAATTTGTATCTCACTGCGAGCCATGCGATTTAGCAGCGCATCCGATTTACCTTCAGTCCACTGAGGAATAACCCAATGACAAACGCGCTTTCAAAATTGCTCGAAACACGGGACTGGCTCCTTGCTGACGGCGCGACAGGCACAAACCTGTTCAATATGGGGCTGCAATCGGGCGACGCACCCGAAATGTGGAATGTCGACCACTCTGACCGAATCCACAGTCTTTACAAAAGCGCCGTTGATGCAGGCTCCGACATTTTCCTCACAAATTCATTCGGAGCAAACGCGTCCCGCCTCAAACTTCACGGTGCGGAAGGTCGCGTTACTGAGCTGAACAAGATCGCCGCAGAAATTGGCCGCGAGGTCGCGGATGCCTGCGGCCGCCAGGTCGTTGTTGCGGGCTCCGTTGGGCCAACGGGCGAAATTATGGCGCCGATGGGCAGCTTAACGCATGATATTGCGGTGGAAATGTTCCACGAACAGGCTGAAGGCCTCAAGGCAGGCGGCGCGGATGTTCTTTGGGTAGAAACCATCTCGGCAAGCGAAGAATTCAAGGCGGCAGCAGAGGCGTTTCGTCTTGCTGGAATGCCTTGGTGCGGTACCATGAGCTTTGACACCGCGGGTCGCACCATGATGGGCATCACCTCGGCTGAGTTGGCAAAGCTGGTTGGTAAGCTCGACTGGCCGCCACTCGCTTTTGGCGCCAACTGTGGTGTCGGTGCTTCGGACCTTTTGCGAACGGTGCTGGGATTCTCTGCTGCGGGGCCGGAACTGCCACTGATCGCCAAAGGGAACGCAGGAATTCCCAAATACCATGACGGACACATTCACTACGACGGCACACCGGATCTCATGGCGGATTACGCGGTCTTGGCGCGTGATAGCGGCGCCACGATCATCGGGGGATGCTGCGGGACAACTGCGGAACATCTCTTGAAAATGCGCGCCGCGCTTGAGGAACGCCCGCGCGGTGATCGCCCGTCCCTTGAGGCAATCACGGAAAAGCTGGGTGCATTTTCATCGGCCTCGGATGGCACGGACGGGAGCACACCCGAACGGTCTTCACGTGGTGGACGCCGTCGCGGTCGCGGTTAATCGTTAGTTAGTCACTTCAAAAAAGTTCCATCTGCGCTGAACGAGGTTTCGGCGCAGTGAATAGGTCTGTGCGCAATGCGGGGAGTTCCAGCGATAGATTATAGCGATGCGCCGCCAACTTGACCCTCTTTCGAAGCAAGTCGGCCCAGACGCCCTGCCCTCGAAACCGGTGTCCCCAGCGCGCGTCGTAAAGTTTCCCACCGTGAACCTCACGCACACGTCCCAAAACTTTCTTCGCCCGATCGGGAAAATGTTCCTGCAGCCAGCCTTCAAAAAGAGGGGCCACTTCCTGTGGCAATCGAAGCTGGATCGTTGAAACCGCGACGGCGCCAGCCTCTGCCGCCAGTTTCATGATCGGTTCCAGCTCATGATCTGTAAGCCCCGGAATCACTGGAGCGATCATCACACGCACAGGTATTCCGGCCCGAGATAACCGTCGGATCGTTTCCAGCCTACGTCGAGGTCCCGGAACCCGCGGCTCCATCGCCCTCGACACACGTGAATCAAGTGTCGTGATCGAGATCCCAACCCGGGCCAGCCCTCTGGCGGCCATGGGTGCAATCAGGTCAATATCTCGCTCGATCAAACTCCCCTTGGTAACGATGCCAACCGGATGATTGGTTTCCCGCAAAACGCTCAAAATCTCGCGCATCTGCGCATGTTGTTTCTCGACCGGCTGATAGGGATCCGTATTGGTTCCGATTGCCATGGGTGCGACATTATATTTCTTCGCCGCGAGCTCTTTGCGAAGCACCTCTGCGATCCCTGGCCGAGCGATCAGCTGTCGTTCAAAATCGAGCCCCGGTGACAATCCCAGATACGCATGACTAGGCCGCGCAAAGCAATAAATGCACCCGTGTTCGCATCCGCGGTACGGGTTGATTGAACGGTCAAAGCTGATGTCGGGAGACTTGTTGTAGGCAATCGCACTGCGCGGTGTTTCATAGGATATGTTCGTCCGCCCCGCCCCCTCGCCATCCAGCGTCCACCGCTCAGCAAGCGGCTCTTTGGCAAGGCGGTCGTAACGGTTCGCTGGATTGACGTTCGCCCCCCGCCCACGGCGGAAATCAGGTGGAATACCGGTGTCATGCCTGTCGTTCATTTGTTGAAAATAGAACAATATAAGAACATTTGAAAGGACCTCATACTCAATCCTCGAAATAATCATTTGATGTCTGGTCGGTTCAGGGGCAGGCAGTGTCGTAATCGGTTCAGACCAACCGCCCCCGAAAAGGGCACATCCGATTAGAAACCAGTGCACTCCTGCACCTGAATGAGAGTATGCCCATGTCCGACGAAGACGACATCATCCTTTCCGAACTCGATGACGAGGAACTTGTCCAACAGATGTTCGATGATCTCTACGATGGCCTCAAAGAGGAAATCGAAGAAGCCGTGAACATTCTCCTTGAGCGGGATTGGGCACCCTATCGCATTCTGACAGAGGCGCTGGTCGGCGGCATGACGATCGTTGGTCAGGACTTCCGCGACGGGATTCTCTTCGTTCCCGAGGTGCTGTTGGCCGCAAATGCGATGAAGGGCGGAATGGCGATCCTCAAGCCGCTTCTGGCCGAAACGGGCGCGCCGCGCGTCGGCAAGATGGTCATTGGAACGGTCAAAGGCGACATCCACGACATTGGCAAGAACCTCGTATCGATGATGATGGAAGGTGCCGGTTTTGAAGTGGTCGACATCGGAATCAATAACCCCGTCGAAAACTACCTTGAAGCGCTCGAGACAGAAGAGCCTGATATTCTGGGAATGTCCGCACTCCTGACCACGACCATGCCTTACATGAAGGTCGTAATCGATACGATGGTCGAGAAAGGTGTTCGTGACGATTACATCGTGCTGGTCGGCGGCGCACCGCTGAACGAAGAGTTCGGCAAGGCAATCGGCGCTGATGCCTACTGCCGGGACGCAGCAGTCGCGGTCGAAACCGCCAAGACACTCGTCGCGCGCAAGCACAATCAGGGCGCAACTGCCTGATCTGAGATACTCATTTAAAAGGCTCCGCTTCGGCGGAGCCTTTTATTTTGTGATGGCCTCCCCCATGTTTAAGGCAAAGGAGGCGCAAACATGCCACTTGACCGATTTGTTTTAATCCTTGTTGCCGTGATTGGTGCAGCCGCACTGACCATCTGGGTCGCGGCCACCCTTTTGGCTGCTGGCAGCGTCAGTCCGCTTCTCGCGTTAGCGGCGCTGCTCCCTATTGGGCTTTGCCTTTACATTCTTGCCCGTGTCATCGGCGACCGCCTCAACAATCGCGAAGATGACCATTACGACAAGATAGAGAAATGATGCTGCTTGCTACAACCGATACGCTCCCCGATCACAAAGTTGTTCGAACACTTGGGCTCGTGCGCGGCTCCACGGTTCGCGCCAAGCATATTGGCACCGACATCGTTGCCGGATTACGCAATTTGGTTGGTGGTGAAATTGCAAGCTACTCCTCGCTCCTCGCCGGCGCGCGGGAACAAGCCATCGACCGGATGTGCGAAGAAGCAAATTCTCTTGGTGCAACCGCCGTGATTGGCATCCGCATCGAAACCTCCACCATCATGGGCGGTGCCTCGGAAATCGTCGCCTATGGCACTGCGGTCCTGATCGAATGACCCTGACGGATAAGTCCTTAACGGAAGCGGGCCTTGCACCCGAAGGGACAGGGCGCGTTCTGCTGGTTGCGTGCGGCGCCCTCGCCCGCGAGATCCTTGCATTGAAAGAAGCCAACAACTGGTCGCACCTCGATCTCACCTGCCTGCCTGCAATTTGGCACAACACACCCGACAAATTGCCTGACGGGGTGAGGAAAGTTGTCCTGAGCAATCGCGATGCCTATGAAAAAATCTTCGTCGTCTACGCGGATTGCGGAACCGGCGGACAACTTCAGGCGACATGTGCTGAGCTTGACGTCGAGATGATCGAAGGCCCGCATTGCTATTCGTTTTTCGAAGGCAATGACACTTTCGCCGCGCGGGATGAGCTAACCGCATTTTATCTGACGGATTTCCTCGTCCGCCAGTTCGATGCTTTCGTCTGGAAACCGCTTGGCCTCGACCGCCATCCCGATCTCCGGGATGTGTATTTCGGCAATTACACCACGCTTGTCTATCAAGCCCAAACGGAAGATCCGGCTCTGACCGAGAAAGCCCAAGAATGCGCGGCGCGCCTCGGCTTAACGTTTGAGCGCCGATTTACCGGATACGGTGATCTCGCAACCGCGCTGAATGCTCAGGCTTGACAAGACGCTGCCGTCGTCCGGATCCGTTCGATCATTGCCCGCAGTCCGTTGGAACGCTGCGCCGACAGGTGATCATTCAGTCCCAGCCGCCCCAACTCGGCCCGAGCATCAATACCGTTCACGTCGCTCACCAAAACGCCGCCGTAGAGCGCCTTCAAGACCGCGATAAGCCCTCGCACGATCATGGCATCGCTGTCGCCTCGGAAGTCAAAAACGGCACCATCCCCGTTGCCACTGATATCCGGTACGAGCCAGACCTGGCTCGCACAGCCATCGACTTTTGTGGCAGGGACTTTGAATGCGTCCTCAAGTGGCGGCATCGCCTTGCCAAGCTCAATCACGTGACGATACCGATCTTCCCAATCATCCAGAAAGTCGAATGTCTCCGCGATTTCCTCGAATGCGTCTGTGCTCATACCTTGGCCCTCTTGTTTGTTCACCATCTAGGTGTCGGGCGACCGAACGTCCAGAGCGGCTTCCCTCAACGTGCATGATCGGCTACCCAAACTGCAACAAATCAAATTCGGGAGTGGGAATCATGCGTGCGATACTTGCGGTTGGCGCTGTAACACTGACGCTCAGCGGATGTTCTGGCGGATTATCGACCCTTAATCCTGTCAACTGGTTCGGGGCGTCCGTCGAAAACCAAAGTGTAGATGGACGCCCGTTGCGCCCTCTCCTGTCCGAGAAAGACCGCCGTCAATCCATCGACACACGGGATCTTGTAGGTTCAGTGACGTCTCTGACCGTCGAACGCACCGCGCACGGCGCACTGATTGTGGCGCGTGGAACTGTGCCCACGGCAGGATATTCAGGCGCTGAATTGGTACTCACCAAGCGCGATAGCGGCCAACTGACCTACGAATTTCGAGTGGTCGCACCGTCGAACCCGCTTTCTGCCACGGAACAAACCATTATCGCCGCTGAAAGCCTCAGCGACTCGCAATTGCTAGGTATCTCGCGAATCACAGTAGCTGCGGCAACAAACACCCGAACCACACGCCGATGAGGATTAGCCCCCGATAGAAAGGGTCGTAACTTTTCGACCTTGTACCGCTAGCGCGATTTTACCATCGCATAGCTGCAGGGCTTCCTCGCCGAAGACCTCGCGCCGCCAGCCTTTTAGCGCAGGCAAGTCCCGCTCCCCGCTGGCAATCGCATCTAGGTCAGCCGCACTGGCAATCAGTTTTTGCGCGACGTCCGCATTTTCAGACTTCGCCTTCAGCAGCACCCGCAACAGATCGGCCAGCGCGACATTTACCTGTACGCCCGGCTTGGACATTTTGTCAGGGCTTGGCATCTGATCTGCAGGCATTTCCAATCCTGCGGTAATTGCCTTTAAAATACCGTCAGCGATCTCACCTTTTCTCGCCTCTCGCAGCAGCAACCTTGAACGCCCTAAATCCTTTTCATTCCGAGGCTTTGTCGACGCGAGCTCAACCAATGCATCATCTTTGAATACACGATTTCGCGGGATATTCTTGCGCTGTGCATAGGACTCGCGAAACGCTGCCAGCTCTTTTACGATTGCGAGAAACTTGGCCGACTGGGTGCGTGTCTTAACCCGCTTCCACGCGTTTTCCGGCTCGACACGATAGGTTTCAGGATCTTTGAGGATCCCCATTTCCTCTGCTACCCAACGTGCACGGCCAGTCTTTTCAAGCCTTTTTGCCAGAACCTCGTAAATTTGGCGCAAGTGCGTCACATCCCCGAGGGCATATTGCGCCTGAGCGTCGGTCAGCGGCCGGCGTGACCAATCAGTAAATCGCGATGATTTGTCGAGATCTGCCTTGGCAATTTTTCGCACCAGCGTTTCATAGCCAACCTGCTCACCATACCCGCAGACCATCGCTGCGACCTGCGTATCAAACAGCGGCTCAGGCACAACACCGGCATCGACCACAAATATTTCGATGTCCTGCCGAGCGGCGTGAAAGACCTTTACAACATTTGTATTACGAAAAAGCTCGTATACCGGAGCGAGGGATAGCCCGTCTTCAAGCGTGTCGATCAAAACCGCCTCGCCGCCAGCATCATCGGCATAGGCCATCTGCATCAGGCAGAGCTTTGAATAATACGTGCGTTCCCGGAGGAATTCAGTATCGACGGTCACATACGGGCGCTGTGCTGCCCTCTCACAAAATGCGGCCAGCGCCTCGGTTGTGCGAATAAGTTCCATAAAAGCCTGATCTCGATTTATCTCACTGCCCCGAAAGGGAGTTGCTCTGTGATAGGCTAAGGCCCTCGATAATGGAAGTGTATCCCATTCATTGTGCGTCGCGCTTCATCATTGCCTATAAGTAGTAGGCCATGTATACATATTGATAATGTTTTCGCCACGCCTGGGGGGGCCACTGGCAAACAGGCAGAGCAGTGCTCGAAACAAACGATATGAGCCGCCAAGCGGCCGAAAAACAGAGGCAGAAACCGCATAGTTCATTCGGAGGCGCATATGCCTCCTAAGATTCGCGGCAAAAGCAATGAAATCCTCGAAAACCTCGACCTCCCGGAACAGGCGAAACCGCCGCATTTACGGCGCAACGGATCGCCGTGCTTTGTGCGCGGAACGTTGATCGAGACCGACACGGGGCCCCTTCCGATCGAGGTTCTTCGAGCTGGCGATCTTGTGATGACACTTGACAGCGGGCCGATGCCGATCCGCTGGATCGGCAGTCGTGAGGTCCATGCACATGGTGAACACGCACCGGTAATTATTTCTGCCGGTGCGCTCGGCAACTACCGTGATTTAACGGTCTCGCCGCAGCACAGAGTGCTGATTAACACCGCAAAAAATGCACTTCTGTTCGGTGAAACGCAGGTTTTGGTCGCCGCGAAACACCTCGTTGACGGGCGCGCAATCCGCTTCGATCCCCGGCCGACTGTCCGGTACTATCACCTCGCATTGGAAAGCCATCAGGCCGTATTTTCCGAGGGAATCGCCACTGAGTCCCTTCATTTGGGCTCGGAAACGCTCAAGCTTCTGGGGCCGGAGACGGCTCGTGAGCTTCTTGATCTGTTCCCTGATGTCCGCGATGGCAGGGTTACACCGCGAACTGTGCGCGCCTGCCTGAAAGCCTACGAAGGCGCGTTGATTCAGGACGAGATCGACAGCACGACGGGGGTGCGGTCTGCCGCTGCGTAGCGCCGGAGCACCTCAGGATAGAGCTGATGTTCCATCCCCAACACGCGTTTTGCGAGCGTTTCTTCGGTGTCACCGTCGTATACAGGGACCGTAGCCTGACCCAGAATTGGGCCGCCATCCAGTTCAGCAGTGACCTCATGCACGGTGCAGCCATGTTCGCGGTCACCAGCTTCAAGTGCACGCCGATGGGTATGGAGACCCCGATACTTAGGGAGCAGCGACGGATGAATATTCAGCATTCGTCCCTGCCATTTGCGGGTAAACTCTTCTGTCAGGACCCGCATGAATCCGGCAAGGCAAATGATATCTGGTGCGACCTCTTCCAATACCCGGTTCAACTCGGCTTCGAACGCTGCACGATCCCCGCCATAATCTTTATGCGGGACGGTTGCAGTGGGTATTCCACGCTCCGTAGCCCGGGCTAGCCCACCAGCTCCCTCGATATTCGAAAGCACCAAAACCGGCCGCGCCGGATGATCTCCGGTCATGGAGTCGACCAGCGTCACCATGTTCGAGCCGCCCCCAGAAATCAGGATCGCGACCCGTTTTGTCACAGAAGGGATCCTTTGTAGCTGACCCCGTCGCCAGCGGTGACACGCCCAAGATCAAAGACAGTTTCGCCCTCGGCCTCTAAAGTGTCCCTTAGCGTAGCGGCCGCATCTGCAGAGACCACGAGGATCATTCCGATCCCAGCATTGAACGTCTTGAGAAGTTCTGCCTCTTCTAGCGCGGCTCCTTCGGCCAGCCATTCGAAAACCGGGGGAAGTGACCATGATCCCAGATCAATCTCCGCACCCAATCCTTCGGGCAGAACACGCGGGAGGTTTTCAGTAAGCCCGCCGCCAGTAATGTGGGCCAGTGCATGAACACCACCCTGACGCACCGCTGCAAGCGCCGCTGTGACATAGAGCCGTGTGGGCGCCAGTAGCGCCTCGCCAACGGACTGCCCGTTCGCAAAGGGCGCGGGGTCGGTCCAGGACAGGCCTGCCCGTTCAACCACACGGCGCACCAATGAATAGCCATTGGAATGAACGCCATTTGAGGCGAGTCCCAAGAGTACATCACCCTCGCTTACGCCAGACGGCAGGTCGGCACCGCGCTCCATCGCGCCAACGGCAAATCCTGCCAAATCGAAATCACCGGCCTCATACATCCCCGGCATTTCCGCTGTCTCGCCACCGATAAGCGCACACCCCGAATCCTTACACCCCTGCGCAATCCCGTTGATGATCCGCGTCGCGGATTCGATGTCGAGCTTTCCCGTTGCAAAATAATCGAGGAAAAATAGAGGCTCGGCACCCTGACATACGAGGTCATTGACGCACATAGCGACCAGATCAATCCCGATTGTATCAACATTGCCCGTGTCGATTGCAATCCGCAGTTTGGTGCCGACCCCATCCGTCGCAGCAACCAGAATCGGATCCTGATATCCCGCGTTCTTGAGATCGAACAGCGCACCGAAACCACCAAGTCCCGCCATCACGCCAGACCGTGTCGTTGCTTTGGCCGCAGGCTTGATGCGCTCGACAAGAGTATTCCCTGCATCGATATCGACGCCCGCATCTGCATAGGTGAGTTGGGATTTTTCAGTCATGACGCCCCGCTTTCTGAGATTGCCACCCCCTACCCCATGAACTCAAAAAGAGCCAGTCACAACTTGACGCGGCGCAATGCTCTGCTACGACGCTTCTCGGCGGGCCTGTAGCTCAATTGGTTAGAGCAGAGCGCTCATAACGCTTTGGTTGGGGGTTCGAGTCCCTCCGGGCCTACCATCACCCTAAAGAGGGATGATGATTTCCGCCTTAAGCCCCCCCAATTGGCTTTCTCCCAAACGGATTGTTCCCCCGTGGAGCCGCGCGATATCCGATACAATCGCCAGACCGAGCCCTACGCCCGGCCCTGAATTCTGATTCCGCGACGGATCGAGCCGCGCAAACGGCTTGAGCGCCTCGTCGCGTTGCTCGGGTGGAATTCCTGGCCCGTTATCCTCCACAATCAGCGCAAACGAACGCTCGTAACCCCGAGCTGTAACAAGGATCTCGCTGCCGTAACGACGGGCGTTCTCTATCAGGTTCGTCAGCGCCCGCTGAAGCGCGATCGGACGCACTAGAACCGTTTCCGGTAATCGTCCATCGATTCGAAGTGACACCGGAGGTCCGCTTCGGGCCACGCGTTCGACACAATCTTTCAGCCAAGGCTCGAGCGCCAGCGGCTCAGAGGGGTCAGCACCACTATCACGCGCATAGTCTAGAAACCCGTCAAGCAGCCGTTCCATATCATCTACATCCCTGCGCAGTGGCTCCGCGCTGGCCTCATCCATCAGCGCCAGACCCAAACGCAATCTTGTAAGCGGCGTTCGCAGGTCATGACTAACGCCTGACAGCATCATTGTGCGCGTCTGTTTTTGTCGTTCGATGCGCGCCCGCATGTCCAGAAACGCCGTTGCCGCTGCACGGACTTCGGTCGCCCCGGCAGGGGTCAGCGGCAGGACACGCCCGCGACCGAACTCAGTCGCCGCATGTGCGAGCCTGCGAATCGGACGCAGTTGATTTCGCAGGAACAAAAACGCGATCACCGTGACGACGATCCCAGAAATCAACAGAATCACTAAAAGCTGGTGTGGGTTTCTGGCCGACAACCGTTCTCTCGGAAATGTCGCAACGACCGTTTGCCCATTAAACTCAAGCCAAAGCGCGGCATCGGTGTCTTGTCCCATTACGAGCGCGCGCGCCTCGGGTATCTCAGCCCGCAGAGTCTCCGCGATAGTTGTCCCTGTAAAATCATAAAAAGGCCAACTGTCGTCAGGGATCCCGGCCTCCGTGCGCGCCATCGATATGCCTAGGCGGCCGATCTCTTCCCCCGCGCGCCAAGCGTCCCGCACAAAAGAAATCTCCCGCGCCGCGGCCACGCTCATCTGCGCACTGACCTGCTCGAAATGGCGTTGCAGCAAAACGACCGTTAGAACCACTTGCAACAGGATCACCGGCAGGACCAAAATGGCGAACGCCCGTCCGTAAAGGCTGCGTGGCAAATAATCTTTGAGCGTTCTTCGGGCCATGCTTGGCACGCTAGCCAATGGTCCGCAGTTAGGAAAGTGTGAAGCGTGTCTAACCCTGAAGACCTTCTCATCTGTGCGTTTTCCGACTGCCTTGTCCGACTTCGTGCACAAAATGCGTCGCCAATGACCTATAGCGGCACCAACACCTATATTCTCGGTCGAGATACCGTCACTGTGATTGATCCTGGACCGGACGATTCACGCCATCTGACGGAGATTCTCGATATCATCTCCGAGCGGCCTGTCACTCGGATTCTGGTGACGCACAGCCATCGCGACCATTCCGCTCTCGCGCTTCGGCTGTCGCATGAGACAGGTGCACCTGTTCTCGCGTTCGGCACTTCCGAAGCGGGTAGAAGTGACATCATGAGGCGGCTTGCACCGCAGCTGAATGCCGAAGGTGGCGAGGGCGTGGATGTCTCCTTTCACCCCGATCAGATTCTGTCCGACGGCGCATCAATCACGGTTGACGGCTCGGAACTTTTGGCGATCCATACACCGGGTCACATGGGGAACCATATGTGTTTTCTGTGGAACGGCACCTTGTTCTCGGGCGACCATATTATGGGATGGGCCAGTTCACTGATCTCGCCGCCAGATGGCGATTTGAATGATTTTCTTGCCTCATGCCGGAAACTTCTGACGTTGCCCTTGGATCTGATTCTTCCCGGCCATGGCGCTCCAATCTTGTCACCCGAAATGCGCGTAAACCAGCTCATCACCCATCGCGACACACGGACAAAGGCGCTTCTCGAGGCACTCAAAGCCGGTCCCGCAACGCCGCGCGCTCTGACCGAAAAGCTATATACCGACATCCCGTCGGCATTGCTTCCCGCAGCAGAGCGCAACGTCCTCGCCCATCTCATCGCCCTCTATGCGGAGGCCCGGCTGACCACCAACGGCCCCGTCAATGCCACTGCAATCTTCTCCCTCCGAGACCAATGACAACTTCTTCGATTTTTCTGCCAAATGCCTCTGGACGCCGGAAAATCACATTGCTATATCGCCCACGTGTTCCGGCGTAGCTCAGCGGTAGAGCAGTTGACTGTTAATCAATTGGTCGTAGGTTCGATCCCTACCGCCGGAGCCAAAAATCAAAAACCCAGCGTTAAATCGCTGGGTTTTGTGCTTTTTGGGCTCGACACTGAGTTTGCTACACAATTTTGCCCGTCAGAAATCCAGCCCCAGGTCGAGCACTTTGCTCGAGTGGGTCAGCGCACCCACTGAAATGTAACCGACACCCGTCGCCGCTACTTCGCCGATCCGGTCTAGGCTCATGTTTCCGGATGCTTCCGTGACGATCTTGTCACCGACCATCCGAACAGCCTCAGCCAAAGTCGCGGTGTCCATATTATCCAGAAGCACCACATCAGCCCCACCGCATGCCAGTACTTCTTCAAGCTGGTCGAGCCGGTCCACTTCGATCTCGACCCGAACCATGTGTGATGCATTCTCCTTAACGGCTGTTAAGACTTGCGCGATCCCGCCAGCGGCCGCGATATGGTTGTCTTTTATCAGAATGGCGTCGGAAAGGCTGAAGCGATGACTGCTGCCACCACCGTGCAACACTGCCTGTTTCTCGACGATCCGTAATCCGGGCGTTGTCTTGCGAGTGCATGTGATCCGCGCCGTTGTCCCGCGTGTCTGCTCTACAAATGCGGCCGTCATCGTCGCGATTCCAGCCATCCGCCCCGCAAAATTCAGAGCAACGCGTTCGCCGGCTAGGATCGACGCAGCACTCCCCGTCACCGTCATCAAGACATCGCCCACTGCACAGTTTTCGCCATCGGGAATTCGCACGTCGATTGCCAAAGCCGGGTCGACCAGACCAAAGGCAAGCCGCGCCACCTGCATTCCCGATACCCGCCCTGCCTCACGCGAGACGATCCTCGCGGAATACTCCAGGCCGTCAGGCACCACCGCGCGCGTTGTCACATCACCAAACTGACCCAAGTCTTCCATAAGCGCCGCCCGAATAATCGGCTCCAGGATGAGGTCAGGCAATTTTACCGTCATGTTGGTTCCCTTACTGTCGCTTGGGTCAGGTCCTGTGCGATGGCGTTGCACTCATCTGCGCGAAAATGACTACCGCAAGACGCCTCGCGTGCCAGAGCCGCTTCAGCGATTGCCAGCGCCGCGTAGCACATATTCAAGAAGCGAACATCGTGAGTGTGCGTGTTCATCAGGCGCGTGATCTCATGAACGGCGCGCTCCAGCCCAACTTGAGTGCGCACGACGCCCACATCGCGGCTCATCAGTTCCCGCAAAGAGGCAATCGCTGCGTCATTGTGCGGCACATCTGGCGCAGTCTCGCCGAAATCAATCTCGATTTCATCCTTAGCCGAACAATTCCGGACCGATTTTACAATGTCGTTTGCAGCACGTCGGGCGAAGACAAGTGCCTCTAACAAGCCGTTCGACGCAAGCCGATTGGCACCATGCAACCCCGTGCAGGCGACCTCTCCACAGGCCCAAAGACCACTGAGGCTGGTCCGGCCCCATGCATCTGCCGCCACGCCTCCCATATGGTAGTGCGCGGCGACCGTCACGGGGATCGGCTCATGAGCCGGGTCGATACCGCCGCGCAGACAGGACGCCGTGACGGTCGGAAACCGCTCGGCCATCTCCGATCCGATCGCTGCTCGCACATCCAAAACCGGCGCGCGGCCCGCCTGCTCCTCGGCAAAAATGCTCCGCGCAACAATATCGCGCGGCGCGAGCTCTCCGCGCGGATCCGCCTTCAACGCAAACCGCTCGCCCTCGGAATTCAGAAGTAATCCACCCGCCCCGCGGAGCGCCTCCGTCGCCAACGGACAGGGATCAAGTCCCAGATCAATCGCCGTTGGATGAAACTGTACGAATTCGGCGTCCCGAACCTCTGCACCGGCTCGTATGGCAAGTCCCAATACCTCGCCCCGGATCTCTTTGGGGTTTGTCGTCTTTGCATAAAGCCCACCGACACCCCCTCCGGCAAGCAAGACCGCCGGGCAAAGCAATTGCCGCCGTTCGCCGCCACCATTTGCATGCATAAGCTCCACACCATGCACGCGTTCACCTTCACTACAAAGTCCCGTCGCCACCACACCTTCGAGGATTTGCACCGAAGGACAGACGCTCACCGCGGCCAACAAGCGCTCCATGATCTTTGATCCGGCCTGATCGCCCCGCACCCGAACCACTCGCGGGGCCGAATGTGCCGCTTCGTGGTTTAGCACGTATCGCCCCTCAGCATCGCGATCAAACGGAGTGCCCAATGCGGCAAGCTCAAGGATATGATTGCGTGCCTCTGAGGTGACCAATGCCGCTATCTCGGGATCCACCACACCAGCACCGGCGGCAATAGTGTCCTCCGCATGGGCTTCGGGGCTGTCATACTCCGCCATCGCCGCGGCCACACCACCCTGCGCCCAGGCTGAACTTGCTCCCGAACCGACAGAAACCGGCGAAATCATCAAAACCGGCAGCGGAGACAATTCCAGAGCGGCGTAAAGCGCCCCAAGCCCCGCACCGACGATTACCACCCGATTGGTTTCGAGAAACTCCGCCACGCGGCCGATCTCCTCAGGCCGCGAGCTTGCGGCTCAGGTCAATCATCCGTTGCACGGCATTTCGCGCGCCCTCCGCCACAGACGCATCCACCTCTACAGGCGTCTGCATTGTATGCAGAGTCCACAAGATCTTCTCCAGCGTGATTTTTTTCATATAAGGGCACATGTTGCAGGGACCGACGAAATCGACAGCTGGATTGGCCTCAGCGATATTCGAGGCCATCGAACATTCGGTGACCAGCATCGCCTTTGCTGGCTGCTCTTTCGCCACATAGTCGATGATCCCTGCGGTGGACCCGCTGAAATCGGCTTCTGCGATCACCTCCGGCGGGCATTCAGGGTGTGCGATGATCCGCGTTCCGGGGTTCCAGGAGCGGAACTCACGCAGATCCTGCGCGGTGTATTGCTCGTGAACGATGCAGGCACCATCCCACCACACGATCCGTTTATGAGGAACCTGTTTCGCGACATTCTGCGCAAGGTACTTGTCCGGCGTCATAATTACCGTGTCATTCGGCAGACCAGCAACAATCTGCGCTGCGTTCGATGACGTGCAACAGATGTCAGACGCGGCCTTTACCTCTGCTGTGGTGTTTACATAGCTCACCACCGGCGCACCAGGGTAGCGCGCGCGCATTTCTGCAATCCCGGCCGGTGTGATGCTCTCCGCCAGCGAACAACCTGCTTCCATATCAGGGATCAGGACCGTCTTTGCTGGATTGAGGACTTTCGACGTCTCGGCCATGAAGTGCACGCCGCATTGTACGATTACATCGGCCTGCACGCGGGTTGCCTCAACCGCAAGCTGGAGACTGTCACCGACCACATCCGCAACGCCATGATAGATTTCCGGCGTCATGTAATTATGAGCGAGGATAACAGCGTTCCGCTCGGACTTCAGTGCGTTGATCGCTGCGATATAGGGCGCGAATTTTGCGAAGTCGAACGGTGTCACCGACGCTTCAATCCGTCCGTAAATGTCACCCATCTGTTCCGCCAGATCGGGGTTGGGTGACAAATCATAGGCCACTTCCAGCTCATTGCGGATGGTCGTCAGATCGAGCATCGAATGCTCTCCTCGGTCGATTTTGCAGGTGCGGCATGTTCTTTCACCATGCCGCAGCGAATGCAAGCTAGGGACTTATCCAATCCGGTAATTCGGGCTTTCGCGCGTGATCTGCACGTCATGCACATGACTTTCTTTCAGCCCTGCGCCTGTGATTTTCACAAACGTGCAGTTCTTCCGCATCTCGGCAACGGTAGCACATCCGGCATATCCCATCGCCGCACGCAGCCCTCCAACCAGCTGATGAAGTACCGCGCTTGCCGGGCCTTTATAGGGCACCTGCCCCTCGATCCCTTCGGGCACCAGCTTGTCGCTGGCCGCATCTTTCTGGAAATACCGATCCGCCGATCCCCGCGCCATGGCACCAAGGCTCCCCATGCCGCGATAGGCTTTGAACGACCGCCCCTGATAGAGGATCACCTCGCCCGGGCTTTCATCCGTTCCGGCGATCATGCTACCGACCATCGCACAAGAGGCACCCGCAGCGATCGCTTTTGCAAAATCACCCGAAAACTTGATGCCGCCGTCAGCAATTACTGGTGTATCGCCGGCAGCCTCGGCACAGTCCATCACGGCGGTCAATTGCGGCACGCCGACACCGGCAACCATGCGCGTTGTGCAGATAGAGCCGGGGCCTATCCCGACCTTCACCGCATCCGCACCCGCATCGATGAGTGCCTTGGTTGCCGCACCTGTCGCCACATTGCCTGCGATAACCTGCACATTGGAAGCGAGGCTTTTCACGCGCTCAACTGCCTTGCCCACGCCCTCGGAATGTCCGTGTGCAGTGTCGATCACCACAATATCAACGCCGGCATCAATCAGCGCCTGAGAGCGCTCAAATCCGGCGTCCCCGACGGTCGATGCCGCAGCTACGCGCAATCGACCCAGTTCGTCCTTACAGGCTGACGGGTTCAAAACAGCCTGTTCGCTGTCTTTCAGCGTCAGCAGGCCGGTTAGTTTACCGTTCTTGTCGGTAATCAGCAGCTTCTCGATGCGCCGTGCCTTCATCAGGTTGCGTGCTTCCTCACGGTCCGCCGGTTCTTGCAAGATTGCCAGATTATCGGTGGTCATCACCGCACTGACAGGGGTTCTGTCATCGCTCGCAAAACGCATGTCGCGGTTTGTCACGATCCCCACGACGCGTCCATCAGGCCCGACAACAGGGAAACCCGTCACACGGTAGCGTTCCATCAAAGCCTGGGCATCCGCCATCGTCTGATCGGGTGTGAGCGTGATTGGATTATAAACAATACCAGAGACGAACCGCTTGACCCGTCGTACTTCCTGAGCCTGCTCATCCACAGTCAGGTTGCGGTGGATCACACCCATCCCCCCAGATTGCGCCATCGTGATCGCCATCCGGGCTTCGGTCACGGTGTCCATCGCGCTCGACATAAGCGGGATATTCAAACCAATGCTTTTGGTGACAAATGTGCGCGTATCGGCGGTTGAGGGCAGCACATTTGATGCAGCCGGAACCAGCAGAACGTCGTCGAAAGTGAGGGCCTCGCGAATCTCCATCGGGGAGCTCCATGGATTGCTTCGTTTGGCGCTTCCCTATTTCACTTCTCGACCCGAATGAAAAGGCCCGAAACGCGCATCGGCGCGAATGTCTCAGGCGCGTGCCGCTCCGGTCTGCTGCGCGAGCTTCCCGTTTCCCCATGCCTGCCAGACCCGCATGGCGATATACGGGTTCAACACGCTTACCAGTATGAGAGTGATCAGGCCCGCAATCGAGAAAGCCCATGATCCCTCCGCATAGCCCAGCATCATCAGGAGCGTCGCCGCACTCGCCAACGGGAAGGTCAATGCTCCCCACATAGGCGTAAATCCGGCTTCCAACATGCTCCTTCCCCGAACGAAGAGCAGAGCCAGCGCCGCAATGAGCAAGAGACCCGCTGCCAGGGCGATTGTTTCATATCCGAGTAACAGAGCGACCGAGCCCAAAAGCGCCAGCGGTGCCAGATGAATTGCCAGCAGTGGGCGCTGAGGGCCAGGAAATGAATCTGTCCGCGCCTGATAGGCGCTTGCCAGCCAGATCAACACTGCCAAAACCAACGAAACCCAAAAAACGACCGTTGAGAACCCAACATACCCCAAAGGCACAGCGGCCTGCGGCGTCACGATAAACCCCACAAAATGGAGATGGAAAATTGGTGTCACGCGGCGAGCCTCTGGTGCCGAACTGAACAAGATCACGATCATCGCCACCACCAGCATCACATGGGCGCCCACACCAACCCACAAAACGATATGCGCCGCCTCCGGCATGATCGGCACGAGAACACCCGCAAGGAGATAACTACTCAAAATCATCGCAGCGATACCGGCACGACCGGGTAATACGGTGAGGTCCTCCAATACCACGCTCGGGCGGCGTAACAGTTTGCGTCCGTATGCCGCCAATCCAACAACAAGCATCAGCCCCGCAATAGTAGCGACGATCTGGCCAAGCCACGGCGTCTGGCCCGCCCCACCGACTGCAACCCGCCAACCATTTGCCAGGGCAAATAGCCCCAAAATCGGCGGAAAAATTGCCGGAGGCACCCGCGAACCAAACGGCGCCTTTCCTGTTTCTGCGTTTGTCATCTGCCCAACCTTGTTTTCGGCCTTGCCCTTGCCGCTGTACCCAAGCCAATCTGGACCAAACCGGCGGATAAGGGAAGAGAACACATGCAAGGTCACGGATATGATGCAGGTCGTCTGGATTTGCCATTCGTCGGCATTTCCACATTCGGCAAACGCCCTTATGTGAGCGACTGGTCGCAGATTGACGCGGATGTTGCTGTCCTCGGTGCGCCGTTTGATTTCGGCACGCAATGGCGCTCAGGCGCTCGTTTCGGTCCGCGCGGCATCCGTGAGGCTTCGACCCTGTTCAGCTTCGGCCATGCGGGTGCCTACGATCATGAGGACGACGCAACCTACCTCCCTGCCTCGGTCCGCATCGTAGACATAGGCGATGCCGATATCGTTCACACCGACACGATGAAAAGCCACACCAATATCGAAGCCGGTGTGCGTGCAATTCTCAAAGCAGGCGCACTTCCCGTCACTCTTGGAGGTGATCATTCCGTTAACATCCCCTGCATCAACGCATTTGACGACCAAGGCGATATTCACATCCTTCAAATCGACGCCCATCTCGATTTTGTCGATGAACGCCACGGTGTCCGCTTCGGTCACGGCAATCCAATGCGCCGCGCAGCTGAGAAGCCATATGTAACAGGTCTCACGCAGGTCGGCATTCGAAACGTCTCCTCGACCGCCAAGGAGGGCTACGACGCTGCCCGCGCTATGGGGTCTGACATTCTGTCCGTCCGTCAGGCGCGCAAACTGGGTGCCGAAGCCCTCACAG
The DNA here is from genome assembly GCA_017643845.1 of Marivivens sp. GTDB lineage: Bacteria > Pseudomonadota > Alphaproteobacteria > Rhodobacterales > Rhodobacteraceae > JAEPMR01. The sequence continues at coordinate 45,160 of JAEPMR010000017.1, forward strand.
CCCGCATCTCCGAAGGTGCGCGCATCTATATCACGATCGACATCGACGGATTCTGCCCCTCAATCGCCCCTGGTACGGGAACGCCCAGCCATGGAGGTTTCCTTTACTACGAGGTTCTGGAACTCCTTCAGGCCGTTGCCAATCGCCACGAGATCGTTGGTATTGATTTGGTCGAGGTCGCGCCCGACTACGATCAAACTGGCGGCACCGCCATCCTCGCGGCGCAGATTCTGCTAAATACTTTAGGGTTCATCTTCCACGCGCGGGGTCACTGACCCGCGCAAATACTTCCCTGCATTAGAAGCGCGGCACTGGGTCATGCGGCGTTTGTTTCTTCCTCTGCCTGTTGGCGATGCCAGAGCTGCGCATAGCGCCCGCTCCGCGCCACCAATTCCTCGTGACTGCCGGTCTCAACAATCTCACCCGCCTCTAAAACGATGATCCGGTCTGCCTCGGCAATGGTCGAAAGCCGGTGCGCAATCGTCAGCACCGTGCGCCCCTCACCCATTGCCTTCAACTCGGCCTGAATCTCGCGTTCAGTATCCGTATCCAGCGCAGAAGTCGCCTCATCCAGCAAAAGGATCGGCGGGTTCTTCAGCAAAGTCCGTGCAATGCCCACCCGTTGCTTCTCACCGCCAGACAGCTTCAATCCTCGCTCGCCAACGGTGGTTTCATAGCCCTGAGGCAAACCTTCGATGAACTCGTGGATTTTCGCAGCCTTCGCCACCGCGATGATCTCATCCTCAGTGGCATCCGGCCGCCCGTAGGCGATATTGTATCGAATTGTATCGTTAAACAGCACCGTGTCCTGCGGCACCACGCCGATCTCTTTATGCAGGCTTTCCTGCGAGATGTCGCGCAGGTCTTGCCCGTCAATTCGGATCGCGCCGCGCGTCACATCGTAAAACCGGAACAAAAGCCGCCCGATGGTCGATTTACCTGATCCCGAAGACCCAACAATCGCGACGGTTTCTCCGGGTTGGGCTGCAAAGCTGATCCCCTTCAGGATTGCTCTGTCGGCGTCATAGTGAAATGCCACATCATCGAACACGATCTCCCCGCCCGATACCGCCAGTTTCGGGGCGTCGGGCTTGTCCTTCACCTCCGCAGGCTGTTCCAGCAGGTCAAACATGTCGCCCATATCGATCAGGGCCTGACGGATTTCGCGATACACCGTCCCGAGGAAGTTCAGCGGCATGGTAATCTGAATCATGTAGGCATTTACCATCACGAAATCACCCACGGTAAGATCGCCGTTCTGCACGCCAACCGCTGCCATCACCATCACCGCGACCAAGCCGCCGGTGATCAGCACTGATTGCCCGAAATTCAGAAACGCCAGCGAATATGACGTCCGCAGCGCCGCGTTCTCATAGAGTGCCATCGCGCCGTCATAGCGCTCCGCCTCCATCCGTTCCGCGCCAAAGTATTTGACGGTTTCGAAGTTCAGAAGACTATCAATCGCCTTCTGGTTCGCGTCGGTGTCCTGCTCGTTCATCACCTTGCGGATTTTCACCCGCCATTCCGTGACCTTGAACGTAAACCACACATATCCCGCGATAACGGCGGCAACGACCGCCAGATACCACACATCGAAGAGGAAAAAGAGCACCGCCGCGATCATCAGCAACTCAAGCACAAGCGGTCCCATCGAAAACAGCATGAAGCGCAAAAGGAACTCGACGCCCTTAACACCCCGCTCGATGATCCGGCTCAAGCCACCTGTTTTACGCGTTATGTGATAGCGCAGTGAAAGGCGGTGAATATGGGTGAATGTTTCAAGCGCCAATTGCCGCAGTGCTCTCTGCCCGACACGCGCAAAGATTACGTCCCGCAACTGCTGGAACCCCACATTCATCAGTCGCGCCATCCCGTAGGCCAGCGTCAGACCTACTGCACCGAGCGCGAGAAATGTCTCCGCGCTTTGATCGGGCGAAAGCGTGTCCACGGCTTGCTTGTAGAGGAGCGGAGTGCCTACTGCGATGAGCTTGGCAAGGAACAGCGCCAGCATCGCCAGCACCACCCGCTGTTTGACCCAGGGCTGCCCCTCAGGCCAGAGATACGGCACAACCTTGCGGATCACCCGCATCCCCTGAACCTGCTCGTTATTCAGGTTCCGATTGGTCTTGGGCAATCGTCGCATGGGGCTCTCCGTTCTGGCTGGCCCTCATACTTAGGCACAGGTGCGGGCAGACACCAGCCCGCCCGTCAATATTCCTCTGTCAGCTCGTCGTCCGTTAGTTCCGGCAGGAGGAACAGTTGCCCGGGGTAGATCAGGTCGGGATCTCGGATTTGGTTCCGGTTTGCATCGAAAATATGAACATACAGAATACCGCGCCCGTAACGTTCTTGCGAAATGGCCCAGAGCGTATTGCCCGGCTGCACCGTGCGCACGGCCACGCCACTGAATTCCGGTGCATCGGTATCGCGCGCCATCACTGCGGCGACCGCCTGCGGTTCTTCGCGCTTGAACGGTGTCTCAATCCGCGCGGCAACTGCGCCATCCGCCCCCAACAGATCGACCCGCATCGTGTAGACGCCCGGTGCCACATCATCGAGCCGCACTTCCCACCGCCCACGGTCCCCGGTCTGAGTCTCTGCCACAGGTTCGTTATTCAGATAAACACGTACGCCATGCGCGGGTTTACCACGGCCGGAAACAATCACCCGTCCGTCCAGATCATAGCTGATCGCATCCACCGAAACGCCGGTCGCCGGAATGGCGTCAGTCATCACGCGAACGCCATCTTCGTCAGCCACGATGACCGCCGGTGCTTGTGGTGCATCCACCTCAGGTTCTGCGGGGGCGGCCTCGGTCACTTCTTCAATTTGCACATCCTGAGCTGGCACATCACGCGTTTCCAAGCTGTCCTGTTCACTAGCCTCTTCCTCCGAACCCGCCTCGGCGTCTGCAACTATTTCAGCTTGAGGCTCATCCTCCTGAACCACGTCATCACCTGCTACGATCGCAGTACTTTCCATTTCGACAGTTGATGAAGCCTCATCAGCGTCGGTTGCATCCGCCACGGACTCTGGCGCGGGTTCACCATCCGCCGTGGGTGTGCCGCCGGTATCACCTGACTGATCATCATCGCGGGCTTCAAGATCAGCAGATGCAATCACGTCAGTCTCGACCGCGCCATCATCCGACGCCTCTTCGATCACAACGTCAGCAACGGACTCTTCCGACCCGACTACATCCTGCTCCGTCACTGGCAGCTCGGCCACCTCCTCGGTGCCAGCCGCACTGTCGCCGTTTTGCAGTTCTTCTGTAGGTTCGGCATCAGCCATCTCGGCAACAGCACTGTCGCCTGATGCTACCCGCTCCACATCATCAGTTGCAGCGACCTCCGTTTCAGACTCACGAACGTCTATCGCCGCATCGCCGCTTTCGTTATCAGCCGAAGCGATCTCGTCCGCTACTTCCGGCGCATCCTCCTCAATTGGCTCAGGTGCAGTAAATGGCGCAATCAGGATCGTCTCGCCCGATACAATGCGCGCACCATCTGGATCTCCGATCAAGGTCAGCATCCGCGGCTGATCCGATGGCGTAATCAAAACAATCGCTACAAACTGTCCTGCTCCATCAACTTCGACCCGCGCCACCGGATCAATATCGAGCAAAACATCAATCGTTCCCCCCGGCGTCCAGCGCCCCGCAACGACCATCGTGCCGTCGGCATCGACCCGAACCGTATCGAATGACGGTAAAGGGGCTGCACCCTCATCGACAGTTCGCCCGTCACCTTGGGTATCTGTAGTCGCTTCAACGCGCGTATCCGTTTCGGCGTCTGTTTCGGCAGCCGTCTCAGGCGCGACTGGTTCCGGTGTCGGCTCGTCCCCGCCATTCAGCATCAGAAAAACCGCGATCAACGCCACAATGACACCGCCCGCTACCGCAAGCCGAACCGCATTCGAACCGCCGCCTTTTGCCACCGCCCATTCCTTTCTTGGATATCGTCCCAGCCCCTCCCGAAGCAGGACGGTTGAGCGACCATAGCAACGGCGTTATGGGTGGTCAAAGCCCTCTGAAACCTTCAACGACCGGAACTCCAATGACAGTTGCCCAAAAGTCCGTCTGTGTTTATTGCGGCTCCCGCAATGGTACCCGCCCAGCATATGCCGAAGCCGCATCAGCAACAGGTAAAATGATCGCTGATAACGATTGGCGGCTGGTCTACGGGGCTGGCGACGTTGGCCTGATGGGACGCGTCGCAGCAGCAGCTCAATCGGCAAATGGCAAGACCTTCGGTGTAATTCCGACACATCTCCTCAAATGGGAGGTCGGCAAGCGTGATCTGGACAGTTTCATCATCACCGAGACGATGCACGAGCGGAAAAAGGTGATGTTCATGAATTCAGATGCTGTCGTCGTCTTGCCTGGCGGCGGCGGATCTCTTGATGAATTCTTCGAGGTTCTGACCTGGCGCCAGCTCGGCTTGCATGAAAAGCCAATCCTCCTCCTCGATACCGACGGCTACTGGCAGCCTCTACATGCGCTTCTCGATCATATCGTTTCCGAAGGCTTCGCGGATGCCTCCCTCCTGGGTTACATCTCGACAGTTCCCGATGTCGCCGCATTGGAAACCACCCTGCGCGACGCTCTTTCTTGACGTAACGCCGCCAGCGAATAAACCGCCAGCGCCACCCAGATCACAGGGAAGGAAACGGCGTGCCATTGCGTCACGGGTTCCGCCAGAATAAGCGCCGCCACGACAAACTGGATGGTCGGGTTCAGGTATTGTACCA
>JAEPMR010000017.1:49918-50173 GCA_017643845.1 Marivivens sp.
AAGTTTCGCTCGCCGCGCAGCGTAGGCGAACAGGATCAAAGGCAGCGCTGTGATCGGCCCCGACAATATCAGCAGGCTGGACGTCCACCAGTCCGACCCCATCGCTCCGGTACCCATGAAAACAATCCAAGCGAGCGTCAGTGGGGCCAGCAGCAATACTTCCGCTGTCACGGAAACAACCGGCCCCAGATCGAGCCGCTTTTTAATCACCCCATAACTGCCAAACGTTGCGGCCAGCCAAAGCGCAATCCATGG
>JAEPMR010000018.1 GCA_017643845.1 Marivivens sp.
CAATGATGTTCCGCAACGCCACTGAACGGTCGCCCGTGATCTCGATGCCGAAATCTACGCCCCTGAGCGTGCAATCCGTCACAGCGCTATCATCACCGCGCACGAATATCCCGCCCTTGGCATCGGCCCATCCATCAGCACTCCAGTCCAGATACCGCTCGGCATCCGCCCGGCCACGAACGTCCAACCCTTCCATACGGATCCATTGCGTATCAGGGTTGGCGACGATCAGATGCCGGTGCCGGTCCTGTGGCTTGGTCTTTTCCCAAACGCTGAGGTTCCGAAATGTCAGGTTCCGGCTCTCCCCATGGATCACCAGAAAATCGAAATGTGCGCCCTTGCCCGCAAGGGACTGGATCAAAACCGGCGCATCGAAGGTGGCACCATAGACACTAGCGCCGCCGTAGTCGCCATCCTCAAGCAAGAGGATATCGCCGCCCTCTGCAGCCGCCAGCGCATCATTCAAACCCACCCATGGCGCTTCGCGCGTGCCGTCAGGCGTCACGGCGGATGCAGCACCGAGCGGCTGGACATAATGGAACCGCTGTGCCGCCGCGGCCCCTGCCATCACCAGCAGGGAAACCGACAGAATCACCCAGCGCAGCCAAACCATCGCGACCCTTTCTTTGGCGCGTTCCGCAGCGACAAGCGCCGCGTCACGGTCAAAAATACAACCTAACAAGGAGGAAGTCTGGCAGGATTTGCGCCCGCCCGCATCAGGATTCGCGCAGGAATGTGGCTTTGAATTGGCACTGTCCGCGTTTTGAAGACAATCCAAGATTGTATCCAGAATTTGTTTCTAAACCTTTAATTTTAAATTGCAAAATACAACCTTAGGGTAGGAAAAGTTTGTGGCAATGTGTCAGAAAATTGGTAACATTGTGGCGGGGAAAGTTGGGAAATGCTTCCTGAGGGGGATTTCCAATACAGGTGGGCAACCGGCGCATATGCGTTGGGATAGTGCATCCATTTTTTGGGTGTGAGTTGAAATAGTATTGGATGGGTTGGGTTATGACTGTCCATTTTTCTAAGGGCCTGCCGCAGGCGGCCCCCATCGCTTATCAGCCGTTCGCGGAGCGGCGCCCGACGGGACTCTACGCTGCTTTCGGGAAACGCCTGTTGGACATCACGCTGGTGATTCTTCTGGCACCGATTGCGATTCCCATCGTGCTGATCCTTGCGGCCTGCATCGCGGTTGACGGCTCCAATCCGTTCTACAGCCAGTTCCGCACAAACGCGGACGGAAGCAAATTCCGCATGTGGAAGCTGCGCAGCATGGTTAAGGGCGCAGATGAACTGCTGGAATCCTACCTTGCCGCCAATCCTGATGAACGGCGCGTCTGGGACGCGGTGCAAAAGCTGGAAAACGATCCGCGTATTACGCCGTTCGGTCGGCTTCTGCGGCAGTCGTCACTTGATGAGCTGCCCCAGCTCTGGAACGTCCTGCGCGGTGAAATGAGTATCGTTGGCCCGCGCCCGATGACACCGGATCAAGAGCACCTATACCCCGGCCCGTTCTATTTCGGCGCGCGTCCGGGGATGACCGGCCCTTGGCAGGTCTCGGACCGCAACGACTCGATGTTCAAGGACCGCGCCGTCCACGATTTCCGCTACCGGCGCGAGATGTCCCTCTGGACCGACATTCGCCTTCTGGTCGCGACGGCCGGAGTCGTGTTTAAATGCACGGGGCGCTGACCGTCACTGACAGATAAGCGCCCGCTCGTTGATCTGACAGAGGACCGCCTGATGCCCCGTTTGCTTCCTGCCATCGCGATTGCTGCGGCCCTTACCCTCTCCGCCTGCGACAGCGCAGAGGATCGCGCCGAGGGTCATTACCAATCCGCGCTTGAGCTTCTCGAAGCAGGCGACGCTGACCGCGCGCTCGTCGAACTACGCAACGTGTTCGATCTCGACGAAGACCACCGCGAGGCACTCACCCTCTACGCCACCGTTCAGCGCGAACGCGGCGAAACAGGTGAGGCCTACGCCCATTTCCTCCGCCTCGCGGAATATTTCCCCGAGGATGGTCCAGCCCGCCGCGCACTCGCCGAAATCGCATTTTCCGCCCGCGACTGGGACGAAACCGAGCGCCATGTAACAGCCGGCATCGGCCTTTTGCCGGATGATCCCTCGCTACAAACGCTTGAACTGGCGGTTCGCTTCCGCCACGCCGCCGATGCCGGTGACCGGGCAGCAGTGGATGCAATCATCGCAGAGCTCACTGCCAAGATGCAGGCCGACCCCGACAACCAGACGGCTCGCCAGATCGTCATCGGCCAGTTGGTCAGCTCAGACGCGCTCGACGCGGCTCTCCCCCTGATCGAAGACGCGATCGCGCTCGACGAATCCGATTTCGCGATGCACCTGCTCAAGCTGCAAATCCTCGTGGATCGCGCCCCCGAAGCGAAAGTTGAAGCGCAACTTGAAACCATGTTCCGGCTGTTTCCGAACGATGCCAATGTGCAGGGAACCCTGATCAACTGGTATGAAAGCCGCGACAACCTCCCCGCCGCCGAAGCGCTCCTGCGCGAGTTGGCCGCCACATCGAGTGACAAAAACGCGGCGCAAATGGCCGTGGTGTCCTTCCTGCGCCGCACACAAGGAACAGAGGCTGCACTGGCAGAGCTTGACTCTCTCATCGCGTCAGAGCCGGATCCCGCCCTTTTTCGCGCGATGAAAGCCTCGATCCGGTTTGACAGCGGCGAGGCCGACGCAGCCTTGGCTGATTTCGCTGCAATCGTGGCAGAGACGAGCGAAAGCGACCAGTTGCGCAACATCCGCGTAACCTACGCCAACGCGCTCGATACCGCTGAGCGGCGCGATGCAGCGCAGGCTCAGGTCGATCAGGTGCTCGCCGCTGATCCCGGTCACGTCGGTGCACTCAAACTCCAGGCGAGCTGGCTAACACAGGCCGACCGCCCGGATGACGCGATCCTCGCGCTGCGCAAAGCACTCGATCAGGCGCCCCGCGACCCTGAAATCCTGCTTCTGATGGCAGAGGCACACGAACGCGCTGGCAGCTACGAGCTGGCAGGCGAACGTCTCTCCCTCGCCGTCGAGCTTTCAAACCGCGCACCTGTCGAAACCCTCCGCTACGCCCGCCATTTGCAGCAGCGGGATCGCGCGCTGGCCGCCGAATCCGTGGTGATCGACGCCCTGCGCCTCCAGCCTGAAAATGTGGAACTCCTGCGCCAACTCGGGTCCATTTACCTCCAGCTTGGCGACACATTGCGCGGTCGCGACGTTGCCGACCGCCTTGCCGCGTTGGGCGCTACGGACCTCGCCAACAGCCTTCAGGTAAACCTGCTTCTGCGCGAACGTGACACCGCTGGCACCGTTCGCTTTGCCGAAGATTTGATCGCCCGCGGCGCCGATGCCAGCGCAGGTCTCGCCACAATCGTTCGCGCCTATCTTACAGCAGGGGATTTTGTCGCCGCCGCCGCCGCACTCGATGAAAAACTGGCCGATAGCCCCGATGACTTAGACGCCCTTTACCTCCGCGCTGGCGTCCACGCGATCGAAGGCGAGACCGACGCAGCCGATGCCATCTACCAGCGCCTCGTCGCCGCGCGCGCCGACAATCCCCAGATCGTCCGCGCCTATTTTCGCCTTCTCACCGCAGCCGACAGGATGGACGACGCCGCCAAAGTGCTGCGCGAGGGTCTCGCCGTCACGCCGGACAACATCGACCTGCGCTTCACCCAGGCCCGCCACCTCGAACAGACCGGCGACATAGACGGTGCCATCGCCGCCTACGAAGACCTCTACGAGCGCCAGTCCGATAATCTCCTTTTTGCAAACAACCTCGCCAACCTGCTCTCCACCTACCGCGGCGATCCTGCAGCTGTCGAACGGGCCTACGCGATCGCCCGCCGTTTGCGCGGCACGGCAATCCCGGCGTTTCAGGATACCTACGGCTGGATTGCCTACCAGCGCGGGGACTATGACGAGGCACTGACCTATCTACAGGAGGCCGCAGCCGCCCGCCGCGACGATGCGCTCGTGCAGATGCGCTTCGGCCTGACCCTTGCCGCCCTTGGCCGCAATGCCGAAGCCCGCGACCAACTCACCGCGGCCCTGTCGATGGACGGCAGTGCGGAGATCCCGCTCCACACGGCCGCCACGGACACGCTCGCGACCCTCCCCGATGGCGGCGTCGAATAAATGACCCGCGCGGCGCGACAGTCCGGCCCCCAGACCGCGCTCGCGGCCACTGCCAGCGTCGATCCGGCAGGTCTGGCATGGTTCACGTTGCTGTTTCTGGCAGCCGTCCCCGTCTACTGGTTCGGACTGACCTCGCTCGTGGATGCCTGGTCCACCCCCGAATACAGCCACGGGCCGATCATCCCGCTGGTCTCGCTCTATCTCTACCTGCGCGAACGGCACCATGCACTCGCTCTCCCTGCACAGGCGAATAAGAGCCGCGCACCTGGTCTCGTGCTCCTTGCTTTCGCCCTCGCCCTCGGCATCGCCGGCAATCTCGTTCGAATCCCCGATATCGTGACATACGCGCTCATCCTTTGGGTGGGCGCGGTGGTTCTGATCACCTTGGGTTGGGCAGACGGGCGCCGCCATTGGGCGCCGGTTCTCCACCTCGTTTTCATGCTGCCCCTCCCCCAGTTCATCTATTGGAAGCTCAACATCTTCCTGCAGGGCATCTCTTCGGAAATCGGTGTCTGGGTTGTCGCCCTACTGGGCGTGCCGGTGCATCTGGACGGCAACATCATCGACCTCGGCATCTACAAACTGCAAGTTGCCGAAGCCTGCTCCGGTCTTCGCTATCTCTTCCCGATCCTCAGCTTTTCCTACCTTTTTGCCATCCTTTATCGCGGCCCGTACTGGCACAAGGCGGTGCTCCTGCTGGCCGCAGCGCCGCTCACCGTCCTGATGAACAGCTTCCGCATCGGCGTCATCGGGGTCTTGGTCGACAGCTACGGTATTCAGCACGCCGAAGGCTTCCTGCACTTCTTCGAAGGATGGGTCATCTTCATCGCCTGCGTGGGCCTCCTGTTCGGCCTCGCGGTCGGCCTCCAGCGATTCACGACGCGCAATCGCCTCCCCCTTTCGGCTACGATTGACGTCGATTTCACCGGGTTCGGACGGGAAGCCTCCCGCCTCTTTGCGATCGGCCCACACCGCGGCCTGATCATGGCGACAGTACTCAGCCTCGCCGTTTCTGCGGCCTATATCCTGATCCCCGCACAGGAGCGCACCGCGCCGGACCGAGACCCGTTTGTTCTTTTTCCGCGCAGCATCTCCGACTGGTCCGCTCAGGTTCTACCCCTTGAACCCTCTGTCGAGGACGTGCTCGGCGCGGACGACTACCTCAACGCCAGTTATTCCGCCGCAGGCATCGCCGCGCCGGTCGGCTTCTTTTCCGCCTATTACGATGTGCAAACAGAAGGCGACGGCATCCACTCGCCCGAGGTCTGCCTCCCCGGTGGCGGATGGGAAATCGTCACCATCGCCCCGCATGAGATCGACATGAGCGCCACCCCCTACGGAAAATTCGAGGTTCTGCGCGCGATCATCCGCAAAGGCACCAATGACCAGCTCGTTTACTACTGGTTCGACCAGCGCGGCCGCCGCATGACCAATGACTACCTCGCCAAGATCATGGTCGTCTGGGACAGCCTCCGCACCGGCCGCACCCATGGCGCATTGGTGCGCTACTCAACACCGATCCTCACAGGCGAAAGCCAAGCCGCCGCTGCTGACCGGCTTGAAGGCTTCATGCGCGAAAGCCTCCCGCGCCTGCCCCGTTTCGTGCCGGATTAACGCCCCGCCTTGGTGAATATCCGGTCATAGGCCGCCAAAAGCGGCGCAACCGAGCTTTCCCAGCTCAGCCCCTCCAGCACCCGCTTGCGCCCTGCAACGCCCATATCCCGCCCCTCGTCGGGATGATCCATCAGCCACGCAATCTTTTCGGCAAAATCCTCCGGCACATTCGGCGTGGCATAGAGCGATGCCCCCTGCGCCGACACCCGCCCCTCCTTCAGATCAAACTGCACCGAAGGCTTTTCGAGGAGCATATATTCCATGATCTTATTCATGGTGGAGATGTCGTTCATCGCGTTCTTCGGATCAGGGCAGACACCAATATCCGCGCTGCATAAGACCCGCAGCATCTCCTCGCCATAAAGCGCACCGGGGAAGTCGAAATACGCCTCCAGCCCCCGCGCCGCGACATCCGCCTGCACCACCGGCACATGCGGCCCGAAACCGATGATCACGAACCGCACATCGCTTTTGCCCAGCCGGTTGATCAGGTGATCTGCCGCAGCCACCAGAAGGTCCATCCCCTCCTGCTGGCCGATCACACCCACATAGCCGATCATCGTTTCCGCGCCCTTACGCACGGCAGGGTCCGGCGGCTGAATTTCGAACTTGCCCACCTGCGGCGCGGAGCGCACCACAAACACATCCTCCGGCGCCATTCCACCACGCGTAATGGCAATCTGGCGAAAGCTCTCATTGGTTGCGATCGAGACATCCGCCGCGCGAAATGTCATCCGCTCCCACAAACGCAAGATCTTGTAGATCAGCCCCCGCTTGCCGAACTTCGCCTCAAACAGCTCCGGCGCCACATCGTGATGATCAAACAGAAACCGCACCCCCGCCAGCCGGTAACGCAGCCCCAACAGGAAAATCAGATCCGGCGGATTGCACCCGTGAATGACGTCGAAGCCGCGCTCCTCCCGCACTTTCCGCGCCAGCCGGAACATATGCCAAAGCGCACCGCCCCATTCCCGCGCATAGGCGATTGCCCCTTCATGCGCCTCGGATGGCAGCGGAAAGCGGTAAATATGAATGCCGTCGATCTCCTCATAGGCGGCATCCCAGCCGCGCCCCATCGGGCAGATCACACTCACCTGATAGCCAGCGCCATGCAGCGTCGTCGCTTCCATCCACACACGGCGGTCGAGCGGGACTGGAAGGTTCTCGACAACAATCAGGATCCGCCGCCCATCACCTCGCAGGCTTTCGCCCTGCTGCTCCCTGTCGTCCCTGATCATACTGCCTGATTCCACTCGCCCAAATGACACTCGCGACCCTAGCCCAAGCCTTTGCCCCGCACCATCATTCCCGCCCGACTGATGCGCGTGAGGCGACAATCACGATACAGACATGAAAAATGTTTTCGCGACGCCGAATTCCCTGCTAGGCATTTCAGAATTGTATACTCCGATAAAGGCACAGCTTATGGATGCAATGCCGCCTCAATTTTATGAAACCGCGGGCCTCTTGGGGGTGGTTTTATATCTCGGCTCTTACGCCGCGCTCCAGTTGGGCTTGATCCGCGGCAACAGCCGCACCTACACGCTCCTCAATCTCGCGGCGGCCAGCTTCGTTCTGATCAGCCTCCTGACGGAGTTCAATCTCGCCTCCGCAATGATCCAAATCTCTTGGATCGTCATCAGCATCACCGGCCTGACTCGGATGTGGCTCCTGCACCGCCGCCTGCGCTTCTCCGACGAAGAACGCGAGCTGCTGCAAACCCAGTTTCCCGATCTCTCGCTCGGTTCCGCGCGCAGCTTTCTGGACGCGGGCAATTGGCTGGACCTGCCCGAAGGATACGAGCTTCTGCATGAGGAAACGCCCGTCTCCAATCTTTTCTACCTCGCATCCGGCGATGTCGACGTGGCCTCCGGCAGTCAACATCTCGCTGTTGTATCGGGCGGGTTTCTCGGCGAAATCAACATCCTGCCCGGCACACCGGCCTCTGCCACAGTCACCGCCATGACACCGCTGCGTGTTTTCAGCATTTCCCGCAACGCCCTGCGCCGCCTGCGCCAGAGCGACTCCGATTTCCGTATCGCACTCGACAGCAGCCTGAACAAAGACACAGGCCGCAAGCTTGTCGCCGCAAACGCCCGCCTCGTCGCCCGATCAGAGAAAACTCCCGCTTAACCCATTCAAAGGAGACCGGATGCCAGACCCTTCCGTACTTGTTCTAGTTCTTGCGTTTCTAATCAAACATTTCATCGCGGATTTCGTACTGCAAACGGCATGGATGGTCCGCACCAAAGGCCGCTATGGCCATATCGGCGGATTGATCCACACTGGCATCCATCTCGTCTGTAGCGGCCTGATCCTTGCCTATTTCGGCTTCGGCTTTCTGATCGCCGCGCTTTTACTTTTAGGCGAAGGTATCATCCATTACCACGTTGACTGGGCCAAGGATCAGATCACGTCCCGGCGCGGCTACGACCCCTCCAGTCATATGTTCTGGATTCTCACAGGGCTGGACCAGCTCATCCATTACCTGACATATCTGGCGATGATCGCGCTGCTGGTGCTCTAGACGACAGCTCGGAACAACCTGCTGGACCCTCCCGCTCCGATGGCCCATGAATATGATCAAATTATCATCTGCCACCTGAGTCGGAGACAAAAATGACCCACGCGCACCCCGCACCCGGCGCCCTTACGGGCCTGCGCATCCTCGATCTCAGCCGCGTTCTGGCCGGTCCGACCGCGACCCAGCTCCTCGGCGATCTCGGTGCCGATGTGATCAAAATCGAAAATCCGAAAACCAAGGGCGACGACACCCGCGCGTGGGGGCCGCCCTATGTGACCGGCGCCAATGGTGCCGCCACCGATCTCAGCGCCTATTTCAACAGCGCCAACCGCAACAAGCGCTCGGTCGCCGTCGATCTCGCCACGCCGGAAGGTCAGTCCATCATCCGCCGGATCGCCGCCCAGTGCGACGTGGTGATCGAGAACTTCAAACCGGGCGCCTTGACGAAATACGGCCTCGATCACGAAAGCCTCCTCGCCTCCCACCCCGCGCTTGTTTATTGCTCGATCTCCGGCTTCGGACATACCGGCCCCAACCGCAGCAAACCGGGCTATGACCTACTGGCTCAGGGATATGGCGGCATCATGAGCCTGACCGGAGAGGCCGAGGGTGAGCCTATGAAGGTCGGCGTTGCCATCGCCGATGTCATGTGCGGCATGTATGCCACCGTCGCGATCCTCGCCGCCCTGCGCCACCGCGACGCGACAGGCGAAGGCCAGCACATCGACCTCGGCCTCGTGGACACACAAATGGCGTGGCTCATCAATCAAGGCACCAATTACCTCACCAGCGGCACGGTTCCGGTGCGGCGCGGCAACGGGCACCCCAATATCGCGCCTTATCAGGTCTATGCAGCGGCAGACGGGCATGTGATCATCGCCGTCGGCAATGACGGCCAGTTCCGCCGGTTCTGCGATGCGCTGACGCTTGGCGCGCTGCCAGACGATGACCGCTTCGCCACCAATCCCGCCCGCGTCGCCAATCGCGACGCGCTGAACGCGGTCCTTGGTCCCGTTCTGGCCAGCCGCAATGCGGCAGACATCATCACCATGATGGAGGCCGCAGGCGTTCCCGCAGGCCCCGTCCACACACTTGATCAGGTCTTTGCCTCCGATCAGGCCATCGCCCGCGATATGGCAATCGAGATGACCCACCCCGCCAGCGGCGGCACCGTGCCAATGCTCGGCAACCCGATCAAGATGTCGCGCACGCCCGTGAGTTACCGCCATGCGCCGCCCAGCTTCGGCGAACACACCGCCGAAGTGCTCGCCGAACTGGGGATCACACCGGACGCCGACGACCCCACCTAGAGAGGCTGATCACAGCGCGCCACCACCCGTACATCGCCCCTGCACGGCGCGGGCCACACCAGATGCACTTCGTCATTTGCGGCCCCTTGCGCGGTCTTTGCATAGGGGGCCGCATATAGCGCCGCACCGCTGCCGTCGCTGATCTTGCCCTGCGCGGTCACTGCCTCCACAACCCGCGCCCGCCCGCCAAACGGCAGATAAGGCGCGGCCTGCACCACCCATGTATGCGCCGTCGCGGTCTGGCTGTGCTCCAGCGGCACCGGATTGATCGCCGGCTCATCCACTGCGTTGAATGTATTGCCCGCGAAAGTCACATTGCGCATCCGCGTGTAATTCAGATCGGCAAACGTGGTATCCACCTTCTCGACCCGCACAACATTGCCATTAAGCGCCCGAAAGACATTCGAAAGTACCGACAGCCCGTGGATATAGTGATCCGGTCCATACGGCTTGATCACAATCCAGTTGAACCACGGCGCTACGTCATTGGCGGTAAAGATATTGCCCGTGACAGTCAGCCCGCCAAAGGAATACTGCACCCCCAGCGCGGGGTCGGCCTCATGCTCGTTTGTCCACTCTATGTAATTGTTATCAATATAGTTTCCCGTCACTACGCTCTTGCAATTCGGCGTCGTCAGGACGATCCCGCCCAGCCGCACACCATCCACCTCGTCATCCCCGTGGAACCAGTGGTTGCCGGTGATCAGGTGCCCCGTCCCGCCCATGATGCAGAAATGCCTGAACCGGACGACGCGGCTGTCCCGGATCTTCACGTCGTTCCCGTTGACGTTGAAGCCGATGCTCGTGCGCTGTGACACCGGCAGCGCCTGCTCTCCGAGAGGAACTGGCACCGGTCGATCAGCATCCCCTGACAGCCTGTTCCGATTGACGTCAGCCCCCGATCTCGCGGCTTGGTCATGAAACAATCCCGCAGGTTAAACGTCAGCCCGTCGGGGGCCAGCATGATCCCGCTGGCGACGCCTTTGCACTGGAACTCCACATCCTCGAAACAGAACTGAGACAGCGCATCAAATCCCGTGAAATCCACCAGATACCGGAATCGGGTAAATGTGAAAATCTGCACCCCTTCAGCGTCATAGAGCGCCCGCGAAAGCGTCACCGTCTGCGCGACGGGATCGACAGCCCTGACATAGATCTCCCGCCCCACACCATTACCTGTGACCAGCGCCCCGACAGGCACCGCCGCGGCGTTGCTCACACTACTCAGAGTCAGCGGCGCGGCCGCGCTATAGGTCGCTTGCGAGGTGACCACCAGAGGGTCCCAGGCAGGCCCGTCCACCGGCTCCAGCTGGCCGTTGCGGATCACCCGCCGCGTGGCATAGCTCACCTTGTCCGGGGTCGCCGCCTGCATGTCCACCGGAGCGCTCAGCGAAATCCGCCGCCCGTTCAGATCCAGACTTTCATGATCGGAAAAGGCAAGTAATGCCTGAAAAGCTTTCTTAAATGCCTGTTCTTCATCTCCAAATGCATCCGCATAAGTCACAAAATCGAAATTCTTGCGTAGGATCAGGTGGTGGTTTGCCGGCTGGATCACCGTCCCGACAAAATGCACCTGATTGTCCAGCGTCACGTCCTGACCCAGATAGTATTGACCCGCCGAGACAAGCACCTCGCGCCCGTTCGCATCGGCATCTGCGGCCTCGAAAGCGGCACTGTCATCCGTCACACCATCGCCTGCCGCGCCGTAGTCGCGCACGTCCACAACGCCCATCATGTCGCGCAGGAAATACCCCGTCACATCCGTGATCGTCAGATCACCAACCCGCACCGCCGCGCCGCTACCACCCAGAACGTCGATACCGATATGGCCGTAGTCCACGCCCTGCCAGACCAGATCGACCCCCAGACGCGCGCCGGTGCCAATGATCGCCCGCAGCTCCACGACCTGTCCGTAGCCCGTCAGCTGCACCGCTGTCGTCGTCTCGGTCAGCCCTGTGACATGGCCGTTCTGATTACCCGCCCAGCCCGCGATCCGCACGGCAGGCAGCGGGCCGGAAACCGCTTTCACCCGCGCCCGCACCTCCAGATAACAGCCCGGCAGGATCGGCGTCTGCCCCATATAGCGCAGCTTGGTCGGGTCGGCGCTAGCGAGGATCTCCAGACACCCGCCGAAATCCTGATCGGCGGGCACAAACGCCCCTGAACCGGATCCAGCGTAGGTGTCCGACCCGGGCGTTCCATCCCCCGCGGACCAGACATCCAGCCCATCCTCGAATGCGGGCGGCATCAATGCCAGCCCGTCCGTTACTGCCTTGTTCATGAATGCCGCCTCCGGTCGCTATACCTTCGGTCGGCAGGATCGGATGCAGAGGTTAACCGCCCCTGCCCCGACCGTGACGATGCTTTACAGCGGCGCTACACCCCGACATCCGGCGCAGGCACAATGCTCACGCCATTGATCTGCCATCCGGTCTCGGTTTCGATCATCAGGTAGTCCAGCACATGAATGTCGCCTTGCGGCCCGCGCACCATGATCGATTGCACATAGCCGCCCCGCTCGGGCCGAATGCCCAGAAACCGCAGGTCGCGATGGTCCCAGACCATCGGATACCCCTGCTGCACCATCATGCCGAAGTTTTCAGGCGTCTGGAAAAGCTGCCGTATCATCGGGCTGGCATAGGTGAACGCCCCCGCCACATCACGCTCTAGAAACGCGGTCATCTGTGCGCGGATCGTGTCCTCTATTGCCCCCCTGTCCTGCGCTTGCAGCGGCATGGCAAGACAGGCGGCAAGCGCCCCGGCAGCAAGGATACGGATCATCGGAGAGCCTCCTGTTCCTGTGTATCATCCCTGATACGCAGAACATGGCTCTCCGGTTCACTTCTCGATCAGGCCGCCAGCTCGCCGCGCAGTCCCGCCTCGATCAGCGCGATGGTTTCCTCCACGCCGTAAAGCGCAATGAACCCGCCAAAACGCGGCCCCTGGGACGCCCCCAGAAGCACCTCGTAAAGACAGGAAAACCACGCCCTGAGCGGCTCGAACCCGTGGTTCTTACCAATCGCAAACACAACCGATTGCAGGAACTCGTCGTCAGCGTAATTCACCTCCGGCAGCGGCTCGTCGGCCTTGCCAGCATCCGCGTTCTTCTGCGCAATGGCGTCGAGCGCCACCTGTCCGTCCTTCAGCGCCGCGATCAGGTTCTCCAGCGCCGCGCGCTCCTGATCGGTCGGCAGGCGGAACTGCCGCGTCGGCTTCACATGATCCTGATAGTAGCGCACGGCAAATCCCGCCGCCGCATCCAGATCGGGGTTCGCCTCTGGGCTGGCATCCGGCGCATAGCGGTTGATAAAGCCCCACATCGCCGCGCGATCCTCCGCGCCCGACACACTGGCGAGGTTCAACAGCATCGCAAACGGCACCGTCAGCGTCGAGGCGGGCACATTATGCCCGTGAATATGATAGACGGGGTTATTGAGCTGCGTCTTTTCATCCTGATCGGGATAGGCCCGCAACTGCTGATGATACTCGTCCACCATCTTGGGGATCACATCCCAATGCAGCCGCTTCGCGGTCTTGGGCTTTTGATACATGAAGTAGCTCAGGCTCTCGGTCGCGGCATAGCTCAGCCACTCGTCAATCGTCAGCCCGTTGCCCTTGGATTTCGAGATCTTCTGACCTTCCTCATCAAGGAACAGCTCATAGGTAAAGTGGTTCGGCTTCCGCCCGCCCAAGATCTCGCAGATCCGGTCGTAGATCGGCGTATTGGTTGAGTGGTCCTTGCCGTACATCTCAAAGTCCACACCCAGCGCCGCCCAGCGCGCCCCGAAATCGGGCTTCCACTGGAACTTCACATTGCCACCCGTGACCGGCAGCGTCCATTCGCGGCCTGTCTCGTCGTCGAAAGTCACCGTGCCTTCCTTCGCATCCACATGCTTGATCGGCACATAGAGCACACGACCCGTCTCGGGATGGATCGGCAGGAAGATCGAATAGGTCTGCTGGCGTTCCTCGCGCAGCGACTTCAGCATTACTGCCATGATGTCGTCATAGCGCTCGCACGCCCGCAGCAGCGTCTCGTCGAACCGGCCGTCACCATAGAAGTCGGTGGCCGAGTAGAACTCGTAGTCAAAGCCGAACGTATCAAGGAACCGGCGCAGCATCGCGTTGTTGTGATGACCAAAGCTCTCGAACTCGCCAAACGGATCCGGCACGCTGGTCAGCGGCTTTTGCACATTGGCGTGGAGCAGCTCTTGGTTCGGCACATTGTCCGGCACCTTGCGCATTCCGTCCAGATCGTCCGAGAAACAGATCAGCCGCGTCGGAATATCCGAAATCACCTCAAACGCCCGCCGGATCATCGTCGTGCGCAACACCTCGCCAAATGTGCCGATATGCGGCAGACCGGACGGGCCATAGCCGGTCTCGAACAGCACATGGCCCTTCTCGGGCGGCGCTTTTTCATAGCGTTTCAGCAGGGCGCGGGCTTCTTCAAAGGGCCAGGCCTTGCTTGTCATCGCCGCGTCGCGCAGATTTGCCATAATGTCTCTCGTTTGTTGCACACGCCCCCGATGGGCGCACTCCGGCGTCTCCCTATTGCTAGGGGCGGTCGGCGTCAATAAATGGAACTATAACCAAAAGGAATGCCCGCCATGAACGACGTCGCCGCTCTCACCCCTCAGGACGCCCTGATCGCTCTTATGATCTCGGTATCCGCCTCCGACGAGGACATCCGCACGGCAGAGCTGGTGCGCATTAACAACGTCGTCAACCACCTGCCGATCTTTGCCGATTACGCGGTCGAGCATCTGCCGCAAGTCTCCCACATCGTTTTTGACATGCTAGAGAAGGAAGACGGCCTCGACCAGCTCTTCAACATGATCCGTGACGTCCTGCCCGAACGCCTGTTTGAGACAGCCTACGCCTTCGCCTGCGATGTCGCCGCCGCAGATGGGCGGATTTATGGCCCCGAAGCACGGATGCTTGAAGAAATCCGTCACGAGCTGAACATCGACCGCCTGCACGCCGCCGCCATCGAGCGCGGCGCACGGGCGCGTCACATGGTTCTCTAGGGGTTTACCCTAAATCCCCGCCCAATGCGCCAGCATCCTCTGGCGCATCCGCACCGACCGACCATTCCAGCTTCGCGCCCCACGCGGGCGCTCCATACCGCTGTCTTTGGTGGCCTCGCGGGTCTCCATATCGGCGGTAAAAATAGCAAAGACATGCTCTTTGCCTTCCACATCCGTCAGATAGCCGCCCAGACCCGCGACAAAGTTCAGCGTGCCCGTTTTCGCCAGCATCCCCGCCACCGGATGCTGCACCGGCCCGCCCTGATTATTGCGCAGCGCCCGTTCCGGCATCAGCGGCTTGAGCATGTCATGCGCCTTCTCGCTGGCCAGCATTCGCACCAAAGCCCGCGCCGACACCCGCGAGCGATCCCCCAGCCCCGAATGGTCAACAAACCGCGCAGCGCTTCCGGTGGTTTCCAGCATCCAGCGTCCCATCTCGCGGCCCGAGGCCTCTAAGCTAGGGATCCCGTTCTTCCGCGCTGTCGAGGCCGACAGCCCGATCATCTCCGCCATCAGGTTGTTCGAACTTTCCAGCGTATCGCGCACGATATCGGCAAGCCCCGCGCTTTCGTGCAGCGTCAGCAAGGCAACGCCATGCGCGGGCGGCAATGCGTCGAGCGCGCTTGGTGGCCTGCCGATCTTGACCTGCATCCCGCTCAGCAGCACATGCGCCACATCCGCGACATAGAGCGGCGGGAACCGCACCGGCAGCCAGCGTCCGCCATGGTCCCTCAGCGCACTCTGCGCCACGGTCCACACGTCCCGCCCAGCCGCCTCGTCAAAATCAAACACCGGAGCACCGCGATCCTCAGCCGCGATCTGCGCCACAGTCACCCCAGGCCGGTAGTAGCGCCCGCGCGCATCCAGTGTCAGGTCGATCTTGCCCGCATTCGGCATCCACTCAAAGAACACGCGGTTGTAATTCAGACTCAAGCCCGAGATGGAAGGGTTGTAGCCGAAATGCGCCATCTGATCGCCGTCGATCTGGAAGCTGTAGGGCAGCGCCCCACCCCATGCTTGTACGCCTCCGCGCACCTCGCGCAGACCTTGCGAAACCAAGCGCTCCATCAACCGGCCCAGCTCGTCGGTCTGCAAGGTCGGATCACCCCCACCAGCGATGATCAGGTTCCCCTGCAACACTCCGTCCTCAACCGGCCCCGTCGCCAAAACCTGCGTCAGGAAGCGGTGATCCGGCCCCAACGTATCCAGCGCATAAAGCGCCGTCGCGGTCTTGGCCACGCTCGCTGGCGGCAACCCCGTCGCCGCGTTGCCTTGGCTCAATATCGCCCCATCCGGCATGGCTTCAGCAAGGGCAAAACTCACGGGCCCGCCCAAACGCGCCTCACGGACCCAGCCCGCCTCGGGGCTTTCCAGATAGCTCTCCAGCCGCGCTGGGCGCTGCCGTGGCAGGCGCGTGCTGACGGGCGCATCCGCCAGAGCCGCACTGCCGATCCACCCCGCCATTCCGGCCAATGCTGCTCTGCGCGTCAGGCCTCCGCTCATTCCGCCTCGCTCCGGTTTTCTCGGGCCGTCCACGCGCCCGCACGCCGCAGCGCGGTCGAGCTGTCAGCCCGCATCGGCATATTCACGAAACACCACCTCGGCGCAGGACCATCCGCCAGCAAACCAGCCGCCGCATCCGGCAATCGCGCCCCGCGATAGATTCTCGCCGTCCGCGATTGCCGCGCCACCAGCCGCGTCTCCGGCCGTGCCAGCACCCCGACAGGCACCCGTTCCATGATCTCGTCGGCATCCTTCCAGCGGTGAAACTGCGCCAGATTATCCGCCCCCATTAGCCAGACGAACCGTACGCCACGATACCGTTCCTGCAGTGCTGCAATGGTTTCTGCGGTATAGCGCGTGCCCAGGCGGGTCTCCAGATCGGTCACCCTGACCATTGGATGCGCCATCTTCGCCCGCGCCTGCGCCAGCCGCGTGTCCAATGGGGCTGGCCCTGCATCTTTCAGCGGGTTGTGCGGGCTCACCAGCCACCACAGCTGGTCCAGTCCGAACCGCCGCAGCGCCACTTTCGACAGATGCACATGCCCGCCATGCGCCGGATCGAACGATCCACCGAGCAGGCCCACGACCTGCCCCGCCCGCGCCACCGGCCATCCTGCCCGCATTGTTGCTGTTGCCTCTCCCGTCATCCTCGCCAGAAATTGCGTCCACCCGCCGGAATGTAAAGCCCGTTTTGCCACGCCGCCCCCTTTCCCCCGCCCCTTTGCATCGCTATCTAGGGCCAAATCGCGATTGCGGAGGAAGAAAGCCCCGATGTCCAAATATCAATTCGTTTATTTCATGGACGGCGTGTCCAAGACCTACCCCGGCGGCAAGAAGGTGTTCGAGAACATCCGCCTCAACTTCCTGCCCGGCGTGAAGATCGGCGTCGTCGGCGTCAACGGCGCGGGTAAATCCTCGCTCCTGAAAATCATGGCCGGTCTCGACAAGGACTTCTCCGGCGAAGCATGGGCGGCCGAAGGCGCCAAGGTCGGCTACCTACCGCAGGAGCCGCATCTGGAAGAAAACCTCAACGTCCGTGACAACGTCATGCTCGGCGTGGCTGGCAAAAAGGCCAAGCTCGACCGCTATAACGAACTTGCAATGAACTACAGCGACGAAACCGCCGATGAAATGGCCCAGTTGCAGGACCAGATCGACGCGGAAAATCTCTGGGATCTCGACAGCCAGATCGACATCGCGATGGAAGCCCTGCGCTGCCCCCCCGATGATGCCGATGTCACCACGCTCTCCGGCGGTGAGCGTCGCCGCGTCGCGCTTTGTAAGCTGCTGCTCGAAGCCCCCGACATGCTGCTCCTCGACGAACCGACCAACCACCTCGATGCCGAAACCATCGCCTGGCTCCAGCAGCACCTGATCGACTACAAGGGCACGATCCTGATCGTCACCCACGACCGCTATTTCCTCGACGATATCACCGGCTGGATTCTCGAGCTCGACCGTGGCCGTGGCATCCCCTACGAGGGCAACTATTCCAGCTGGCTCGAGCAGAAAGCCAAGCGGCTGGAGCAGGAAGCCCGCGAGGATAAGGCCAAGCAAAAAACCCTCGAGCGCGAGCTTGAGTGGATGCGCGCCGGTGCCAAGGCCCGTCAGGCCAAGCAAAAGGCCCGTATCAACGCCTATAACGAGCTGGCCGAGCAATCCGAGCGCGAGAAGGTCGGCCGCGCCCAGATCGTCATCCCGAACGGCCAGCGCCTCGGTGGCAAAGTAATCGAAGTCGAAGGCTTGAAGAAGGCCATGGGCGACAAGCTCCTGATCGAAGATCTCAGCTTCTCCCTCCCCCCCGGCGGCATCGTCGGCGTCATCGGCCCCAACGGTGCGGGTAAATCGACGCTCTTCAAGATGCTCACAGGGCAGGAACAGCCCGACGCAGGCTCCGTCGAGCTGGGCGACACCGTGCAGCTTTCCTACGTGGACCAGAGCCGCGACGCGCTCGATTCCAACAAGACCGTGTGGGAAGAGATCTCCGGCGGTGCCGAGTTGATCAAACTGGGTGATGCCGAAGTGAACTCCCGCGCCTATTGCGGCTCGTTCAACTTCAAAGGCGGCGACCAGCAGAAGAAGGTCGGCCTTCTGTCAGGTGGTGAGCGCAACCGCGTCCACATGGCCAAACTGCTGAAATCAGGCGGTAACGTGCTCCTCCTCGACGAACCGACCAACGACCTCGACGTGGAAACCCTCCGCGCCCTCGAAGACGCGCTCGTCGATTTCGCCGGTTGCGCCGTGGTGATCTCGCACGACCGCTTCTTCCTCGACCGCATCTGCACCCACATCCTCGCCTTCGAGGGCGAGGCCCATGTGGAATGGTTCCAAGGCAACTTCGAAGATTACGAAGAAGACAAAAAGCGCCGCCTCGGCCCCGATGCGATGGAACCGAAGCGGATCAAATACAAAAAGTTCACCCGATAAAACACCAAGCGCCGCCGCCCCTCACTGGGCCGCGGCGCAGCATTCCACTCTCCGGCAAACGCACTTTATCCCCCCACATCCGCACACCCTTCGAACCGCGCGCCCAGCCCAACCAAATCGCTGTGCCGAGGGGGCGGCCCAGCGATGGGCGGGCAGCCGAAACGGCTGCAATCCCGCCCGCAATCTCACAGCACCAGCGCCACCGCCCACATGCCCAGCCCGAAGGCCGTATGCGCCAGCAGGCCCATCGCGCGGCCCTTCCACGGGGCATCGGTCTTTGACGCACCCATTCCCAGCCCCATCCCAGGCTGCAACAGGAACCACCCCGCGGCAATCGTCAGCAGTGCGAAAATCCACACCGGCAGGAAGCTCGGCACCGTCAGCCATTGCGGTCCGGCGATCAGCACCCAGATCACCCCGTAGGCCACGCCCACGGCGTAATGCATGATCCATCCCAGCCGCAGCTCTCCCTCTAGCTGGGCGCTCGCGCCGATATCCTCATGCATCACCACACCGCGCGGCAGATAGCCGAACCACCGACCCACCATCGCCCAGTTCGGCATGGGCTGCCCCGCCAGCCGGTTCAGCGCCAGCGCCCAAAGGTCCATCGCCACCGTGCCCCCCAGCCCGATCAGGATGCCCGCGATCCAAAGGTTGTCCATTCCGTCCCTCCCGTTTTCCCCAACATCGCCCCTCGCGCCGCATCCCGCAAGCCACCCCTTGAAACCGGAGCGAATACATTCCATTTATCAGATATATTGAAACGCAGGAGTCCCCATGTCCTACACCATTGACCGCCACATCCCAGATGCCACGCTTGAAGACGTCGATGCCCGCACCCGCAGCGCACTCGGCGCGCACGGTTTCGGCGTCCTGACCGAGATCGACGTGCAAGCCACGATGAAAAAGAAGATCGACAAGGATATGGACGGCTACCGCATCCTTGGGGCCTGCAACCCGTCCATGGCATGGGAAGCCATCGGCATGGAGCCGAAAGTCGGCGCGATGCTGCCCTGCAATGTGATCCTGCGGGCCGAAAATGGCGGCGTCACTGTCTCCGCCATCGACCCGCAAGCTTCCATGGCCGCAATCGACAATGACGGGTTAAAGGCCGTCGCCGGTCAGGTGCGGGATATGCTCACCGCCGTGGTCGCCGAGGTCTGAGGGCAGATTTGGGCGGCGGCTACTGCCCCGCCCATTGCACGATCCCCGCCATCGGCATCGCACCTGCCTGCCGTTTCGCCTCGCGGCCCTTCTCGAACTTCACCATCGTCGGAATGCCGCGAATATTGTAGCTCTGCCCTGCCTTCGGTTCGGCCTCGGTGTTCACCTTCACCAGCCGCGCGCGGCCCTTCAACAGCCCCGCCGCTTTGGAGAATTCCGGTGCCATCATCCGGCACGGCCCGCACCACGGCGCCCAGAAATCCACCACCAATGGCAGGTCGTCATTGCGCGCCGCTTTCTGAAGCGTCTGGAAGTCGATCTCCACCGCCTTTTCCGAGACAAGCTTCGCCCCGCAAGCCGCACATTTCGGTCCCGCGCCCAGCTTGTCCTCCGGCACGCGATTGACTTGCATGCAATCCAGACAGGTGATTTTCAATCCGGCCATTTGGTGCCTCCAAAATACATCTTAAAATTATAATATGTAGCCTTACCGCGCGGTTCAAGCCATCATGCAGTTAAAGACAGCGTTACGTCATTCCATGACATTTTCCTTGATTTATTTTGGCATCGCCCCCATATCCGCCGTGCAAGTTACTCTATCGACCACTGTCTCCTTCTACGGCCCAGTTCTTCGATTAGCACTGACGAGCCGACCCGCTACAATTCCGTGAGCGGTTAATTTAAGGAGACTACGGATGGCCAACGGCACCGTAAAATGGTTCAACACCACCAAAGGCTACGGCTTTATCGCCCCTGAAGGCGGCGCAAAGGACGTATTCGTTCACATTTCCGCCGTCGAGCGCTCCGGCCTCACCGGCCTGCAGGAAGATCAGAAGGTCACCTTCGACATCCAGCCCGGCCGCGACGGTCGCGAAGCAGCGATCAACATCGCGCTCGCCTAAGCCTCTCTGAAGGTTTGAAAATTCAAGGCCGCCCGGGAAACCGGGCGGCCTTTCTCATGGCGATTTCGCGCCGGCTTGTGCCACCAGATCGGCCACCACCGGCCCCATATGCGCAACGATCTTTTCCACCCCTTCGGCATTTGGATGAATTCCGTCAGGCTGCATATATTGCGCCCGCGCCGCGCCCAGATCCTCCTCCGCCTCGGTGAGACCGGCAAAGAAACTCTCGTAATAGAGCGTGTCATACCCTGCAGCCAATTCGGGATACATCGCGTCAAAATCGGCCTTGTAGTCCGGCCCGTAATTGCTGGTCGCTTTCATTCCCACCAACAGCACCGGAAGCTCCCGCGCCGCTGCCTCGGCCAGAATGCCATCCAGATTGGCGCGGCTCGCCTCCGGTGGAAGACCGCGCAGAAAATCATTGCCGCCCAGCGCCACAATCATCGCATCCACCTCAGGCGTCAGGCTCCAGCCGACCCGCGCCAGCCCGCCGGCCGTTGTGTCCCCTGAAACGCCCGCATTGATCACCTCTGCATCAATCCCCTGCGCCTCCAGCCAGCCCTGCAACTGCGGCACAAAGCCCTCCGCCTGGGGCAACCCGTAGCCCTGCGTCAGGCTGTCACCCAGAGCCACGACCGTCACAGTCTCCGCCCGCGCCACACCTGTCAGCACCAAAGCGGCCGCTCCCGCAAACGTGAGGTTGCGTCCCAGCCGCTTCGCCCCATATGTCAGGGCAGTCCGAATGCGTGAAAGGTATGTCATGTCCGATCCTGTCCTGTCCCTGTCCGGTGTGTCGCTCTCATTGATGGGCAATGCCGGTCCGGTCGATATCCTGCATGACATCTCCCTCGACATCGCCGCCGGTTCCTCGCTTGGTCTTATCGGCCCCAGTGGGTCGGGCAAATCCTCGCTCCTCATGCTCATGGGCGGGCTGGAAACCGCCTCCGCGGGCCGCATCACCGCCTTGGGGCAGGACATCACCGCCCTCGACGAAGACGCGCTCGCCCGCTTCCGCAGAGGCAATATGGGGGTTGTGTTCCAATCCTTCCACCTCATTCCCACCATGACCGCACTGGAAAATGTCGCGACCCCGCTGGAACTCGCCGGCCACAAGGACGCTTTTGAGCGCGCCGAGGCCGAACTGGAGGCCGTCGGTCTGGGTCAGCGGGCCGGTCACTACCCCGCGCAGCTCTCGGGCGGCGAACAACAGCGCGTCGCGCTGGCCCGCGCCTCCGCACCACGCCCCCGCATCCTGCTGGCGGATGAACCGACAGGCAACCTCGACGAAGCGACCGGCAAAGCGATCATGGATCTCCTGTTCGGCCTTCAGGACCGCCACGGTGCCACGCTGATCATGGTCACACACGCGCCCGAACTGGCCGCCCGCTGTGATCGCGTGATCCGCCTCCGTGATGGCCGGATCGAACCGGAAGCGCTGAAAGGGGCCGCCGAATGAGCCTCGCCCTCGCCACCCGTTTCGCACGGCGCGAACTGCGAGGAGGGTTGCTCGGCTTCCGCGTGTTCCTCGCCTGCCTCGCCCTTGGCGTCGCGGCCATCGCCGCCGTCGGCACCGTGCAATCCGCCATTCAGGAAGGCCTCCAGCGCGAAGGCGCCTCCATCCTCGGCGGCGATGCCGAGGCCGAGTTCACCTACCGCTTCGCCCGCGAGGATGAACGCGCTTATCTCGAAAGCATCTCCAATCAACTCTCCGAAACCGTGGATTTCCGCTCCATGGCGGTGGTGGTCCGTGGTGCAACACCCGAGCGTGCCCTGACCCAGATCCGCGCGGTCGATAGCGCCTACCCGCTGATCGGCAGCGTCACCCTCGACCCGCCCATGGCCTTGCCCGAGGCCCTCGCAGGCACCGCCACCCATCCCGGCGCGGTGATGGAGCGCGTTCTGGCCGACCGCCTCGCCCTCACCCCCGGCGATATCTTCCGCCTCGGCGCGCAAGAGTTCGTCTTTTCAGCCACGCTTGAGCGCTACCCCGATAACGCCTCTGCAGGCTTCGGCCTCGGCCCTCGCACCATTGTGCTCACGGCTGATCTCGCCGATTCCGGCCTGATCGCCGAAGGCACGCTGTTTTCCACCCAATACCGGCTCGACCTGCCCGCCGGTGCCGATCTCGACCAGATCAGCCAGCAAGCCAAAGACCGCTTCAAGGAAAACGGCCTCCGCTGGCGCGACAGCCGCCGTGGCGCAGGCGGCACCGAGACCTTCATCGAACGGCTCGGCTCCTTCCTCGTGCTGATCGGCCTCTCCGGCCTTGCGGTGGGCGGTGTTGGCGTTTCTGCCGCCGTCCGCGCCTACCTCGCGGGCAAGACCGGCACCATCGCCACGCTGAAGACCCTCGGCGCGACGCGTGGCACGATCTTCCTCACCTATTTCCTGCAAATCGGCGCGCTCACGCTCCTCGGCATCGCCCTCGGCGTCGTGCTCGGCGGTGGCATTCCGCTGCTTCTGGCCCCGCTCATCGAGGAAAGCCTGCCTCTGCCCGCCGATATTCTCCTCTACCCCGCGCCACTGATCGAAGCCGCGCTCTACGGCCTCCTCGCCGCGCTGATCTTCACCCTCTGGCCCCTTGCCCGCACCGAAGAGATCCGCGCCGCAGCGCTATTCCGCGAATCCGTCACCGCAGGCCACGGCCTCCCCGCCCCGCGCTATCTTATAATGACGCTGGGCCTCGTGATCATGCTCCTTGGCGCGGCGGTCCTCTTTTCCGGCAACCTTCGGCTGACACTCTGGACGGCTGGCGGCATCGCCGGTGCGCTGGTGATCCTCGCGCTTGCCGCCCGTGCGGCCTCATGGCTCGCCCGCCGCACCACCCGCCTTGCCCGTGGCCGCCCTGCCCTGCGCCTCGCGCTTGGGGCCATCGGCGCAAACAGGGGCGAAACCACCTCCGTCACCCTGTCCCTCGGCCTCGGCCTCGCCGTGCTCTCCGCCGTGGGCCAGATCGACGGCAACCTCCGCACGGCGTTCTCCGAAGAACTGCCCGAGGTCGCGCCCTCCTATTTCTTCATCGACATCCAGCCGAACCAGATCGACGGCTTCCGCTCCCGCCTCGCCTCCGACCCGCAAGTCTCCAGCTTTGACGCAGCGCCCATGCTGCGCGGTATCATCACCCGCATCAACTACCGCCCCGCAGCGGAAGTGGCCCAAGGTCACTGGGTCGTGCGCGGCGACCGTGGCGTCACCTACTCCGCAGCCATCCCCGACGGCACCACCATCACCGAAGGCACATGGTGGCCCGAGGATTACACCGGCCCGCCGCAAATCTCCTTCTCCGATGAAGAAGCCCGCGAAATCGGCCTGCAACTGGGCGATACCGTCACCGTCAACATTCTGGGCCGAGACATCACCGGCACCGTGACCAGTTTCCGCGAGGTGAATTTCGAGAATGCCGGCATCGGTTTCGTCCTGTCAATGAACCCCGCCGCCCTCGCCGGCGCGCCGCATAGCTGGATCTCCACCGTCTACTCCGAACCGGAGGCCGAGGCCGCGATCCTGCGCGATCTGGCGGGCGCCTACCCCAATATCACCGCCATCCGCATTCGCGACGCGATAGATCAGGCGCTCGATCTGGTGGGCGACATCTCCACCGCCACCCGCTACGGCGCGCTTGCCACGCTCGTCACCGGCTTTCTTGTGCTGATTGGGGCCGCCGCCGCAGGCGACCGCGCCCGCACATTCGAGGCCGCCGTGCTGAAAACCCTCGGCGCCGCCCGTGGCCGCATTCTGTGGTCCTTCACCCTGCGTGCCGCCCTCCTTGGTGCCGCCGCAGGCACCGTCGCGCTGGTCGCAGGGGTGCTCGGCGGCTGGTCCGTCATCACCTTCGTGATGGAGGGCGACTATATCCTGATCTGGTCCTCCGCGCTCTGGATCATCTTCGGCGGCATTCTGGCAAGCCTGCTCGCAGGCCTCGCCTTCGCGCTGCGTGTGCTTAATGTCCGCCCCGCCCGCATCCTGAGGGCACAGGAATGAGCGCACCCGATCCGCGCTTCTTTGGCTATGGCTCACTGGTCAATCTCGCCACCCATGCCTACCACAATCCCCGCCCCGCGCAGCTTGCGGGCTGGCGGCGGGTCTGGCGGCACTCCACCTTGCGCGATGTGGCCTTCCTTTCGGTTGAGCGCTGCGCCCAAGGCACGGTGATCGACGGCATCGTCGCCGATGTCCCCAATGCCGACTGGGCCGCGCTCGACGAACGCGAATTCGCCTATCTCCGCCGCATCGTCACCGATGCCGTGGCCCACAACGGCCCCCGCGCCGAAACCGCCGTCTACGAGGTCGACGGCGGCGTGCTCGCCCCGCCCTCCACCGCACATCCGATCCTGCTCAGCTACCTCGATGTGGTGGTGCAGGGCTTCCTGCGCGTGTTCGGGCCGGACGGCGCCACGCGCTTCTTCGCCACCACTCACGGCTGGGATGCCCCGATCCTCAACGACCGCCCAGCGCCCCGCTACCCCCGCGCCCAAACCCTGACGCCCGACGAAACCGCGACAGTCGACGCCGCGCTCTCTCGCCTCCGCGCCACCGTTATCAGCTAGACTCAAAACGGGCTGCACCGCAGCCCGTTCGCGCTTGCCCCGCCCCCAAGGGCGGGCGCGAAACGTCGAACCGTCACTCTGTTTGAAACGCGCAGCCCAAAGCCCACCGCCAAGCCAAATGGCACCGCGCCCACCCTCGTGGCAGGCGCGAGCCCTCCACTTAGACGCGCGGCTTGACCTGCATCAGCGCCAGCACATCCGCCATTTCCGGCCCGCGATCACGCCCCGTTACCGCGCGGCGCAGCGGCATGAACAGCCCCTTCCCCTTGCGGCCGGTGGCCTCTTTCACGGCAGCGGTCCACGCGCCCCAGCTCTCGGCGGTGTAGGGCGGCTCACCCAGCATCGACAGCGCCTGCGCCACGAACTCCGCGTCCTCGTCCTCCACGCGGCCGCTCTCGCCCTTGGCAAACACATCCCACCACGGGCCCAGATCGGCCAGCACGTCGATATTCTCGCGTACCACGTTCCAGAACGGCTCGGCCACGGCCTCCGGCACACCGGCCGCCGCCACATGCTCCGCCACTGCCGCATAGGGCAGCCCCGCCAGATAACGCGCTGTCAGCGGCTCCAGATCGGCGGCATCGAATTTCGTCGGCGCAGAGCCGAACTTGCCAATGTCGAACCCGTCCACAACCTCGTCAATGCTGCCCCGCAGCTCCACCGGATCGCTCGACCCAAGCCGCGCCATCAGCGACAGGATCGCCATCGGCTGAATTCCCTTCTCGCGAAGATCGCGCAGCGCAAGCGTGCCCAGCCGCTTCGACAGCGCCTCCCCCTGCGGTCCAGTCAGCAGCGAGTGATGCGCAAAGCGCGGCACCGTGCCGCCCAGCGCCTGAATGATCTGGATCTGTGTCGCGGTGTTGGTCACATGGTCAGAGCCGCGCACCACATCCGTGATGCCCATCTCCGTGTCATCCACAACCGATGCCATCGTATAGAGGATCTGCCCGCTTTCCTTGATCAGCACCGGGTCAGAGACACTCGCCGCATCAATGCTGATCGGGCCGAGGATACCATCCTCCCACTCGATCCGCTCCTGATCCAGCTTGAACCGCCAATGCGAGCCCCGCTCCGCGCGCAGCTGATCCTTCTCCGCTTCCGACAGCGCCAGCGCGGCACGGTCATAAACCGGCGGCTTGCCCATATTCAGCTGCTTCTTGCGCTTCAGGTCCAGCTCGCCCGGCGTCTCGAAACACTCGTAAAGCCGCCCCATCTCGATCAGCTTCTGCTTGGCCGCCTCATAACGGTCCAGCCGTGCCGACTGCCGCTCGATCCGGTCCCACGAAATCCCCAGCCAAGTGAGGTCGTCCTTGACGCCCTCGACATATTCCTCCTTCGACCGTTCCTGATCGGTATCGTCGATCCGCAGGATGAAGGTGCCGCCCTGCTGTCGTGCGATCGCATAGTTGAACAGCGCAGCGCGCAGGTTGCCGATATGCAGCCATCCTGTGGGCGAAGGGGCAAAGCGGGTCGTGGTCATGGATTTGGCCTCCTGGTTCGGGCTCTGCCTCTTTCACAACCGCCCGCAATTGTCCATATCATCTCCATGGACCACACCGCCCCCACCTGCGACGACATCGAAGAGATCGCCCGCACCACCGTCGCCTCTCTGCCGGAAGCCTTCCGCGCGGGTGCCGCAGACGTGGCGCTGCGCGTGACAGACTTCCCGCCCGAAGACATCCTGCGCGACATGGAAGAGAGCGACCCTTTCGCGCTCACAGGTCTCTACGACGGCGTGCCGCTCACCATGAAATCCGTGATGGACGTGCCCACCGCCCCCGACACCGTCTGGCTCTTCCGCCGCCCGCTGCTCGACGAATGGGCCGAACGCGGCGACGTGACCTTCAGAGCCCTCGTCACCCACGTCACCATCCACGAATTCGCCCACCACTTCGGCTGGTCTGACGCCGACATCGCCACCATCGACCGCTGGTGGGAGTAGCCGCTACGCCGGCCGCACCTCCCAGCGCGTTCCCAGATCAACCAGCCCCGCGCGGATCAGTTCGCGCAGCACTGTCTCGTCCACATCCGCCAGTTTGTTGATATAGAGGCAGCTCTTGCCCTTCTTCCACTTCCCCAAACGGTCAAGGATCGGGCCGAAATCCGTGTAGCCGGGCAGAATGTAGATCACCTGATTGGCCTTGCGCGGCGCGAATCCGGTGGCGAGGAAATCGCCCTCCCGCCCGCTCTCATAGCGGTAGTGATACCGCCCGAAACCGATGATCGAGCCGCCCCACATCGTCGGGGCAAATCCCGTCACCTCTTCGAAAATCCGCACCAGCCGTTCCGCATCCGCCCGCCGCACAGGATGCTCGATTGCCGCGATATAGGCATCCACATCCGCATTCGTCGCTTGTGTCTTGTTCTCCGCCACGCGCTGTCTCAGCTCCCCAACCACCTCGGTCGGGTTCACCCTAGCACAGGTTTCGGAAATGCGCAGGCGTTAGCGGAACACCGGACCATGCGCCCAGATGGTCAGCGAATAGCGCTCGCCCTTTGTCACCGGCACCACCCGATGCAGCAGGAAACTGGGAAACAGCGTGACACTACCCCGCGTTTTCGGTGCTGTGACGACATTGGCCGAAGGCTGCACTTCCAGCATTCCGCCCTCATAGGCATCCGGCTCCGAAAGTTGCGCCACCATCGTCAGCTTCCGCTTGCCCGCGACCGGCCCGTCACCAATATCCGAATGCCAGCCGAAATGCCCCTCCCGCTCCGCGCCATAGCGTGCCACCTGCGGGCTTTCGGCAAATTCCCTCAGATCGAAATCAAACATCTCGCGGTTCGCGACACGAACAACATCTACGATCCGGTCCGTCACCCAATTGGCCTCCGGCACGTCGTCGAGCCACACCAGATCGGCCCGCCGCAGATTGTGGTCGGTCGCTTGCCCCACCAGCCCTGCATCCTTCGCCGTGACGCCACGCACGATCTCGATGATCTGTTCGCACTCGCCCGCGTTAAATGCCTGCTCCACCGTATGAACAGCGATCATCCCAATCTCCGAATGTCCAAGAGGCTTCCACCCATAGGCCCGCGCGCGAAGGCCGCTATCGCATTTTCGACACCCCCGCCCGAAAGCGACCTTTAAAGACATCGAAAAATCCCAGCTTGCGCGGCAGCCGTCCGGCCCTACTCTGCGCGCATGGTCCAGCATCGTTTCACAACCGACCGCCTGCAGGTCACCCACTGGCGCACCGCCATCAGCACAGCTCAGGGCCGCGCTGATCTGGAGGCCGCGCTGACCGGATTGCTCACCCACGAGGTGTTGCGCCACCTGCCGCCCACATTCCAAATCGCAGGCGCACAGGATGCTGTCGCCCGCTGGATTGCGGCTCGCGATGCAGAAAGCGATGTGCTCACAATCACCCACCGCAAAAGCGGCGCACTGCTTGGCCTGATGATCCTTGCTCCCGACCCGGAGACCGCGCACCCTCCACGCCTCCATCTGGGCTATCTCCTTGGGGAGCCGGCATGGGGGAAAGGCTATGCCACCGAGCTTATCCGGGGTTTCGCCGCCGCACAGTCCGGTCAAGCGCCACTAACCCTGCAGGGCGGAGTTGCGACGGACAATCCGGCCTCCGCCCGCGTGTTAACAAAGTGCGGCTTCACCCTTCGCACCGATCTCTCCGATGGGGAAACCCAAATCTATGAACGTGCGATCCCATGACCGCACGAAAGCGCCCGCACCGGTTCCGGCGCGGGCGCTCTGCGTCACTCTCAGCTGGCAATCGCTTCTATACAGGAACGGTCCGGTGAGCGCGTAATTCCGCGTCTGCAGATACCACTCACGCAGGCTCTGGTCCGTTTCGGGCTCCTGATCGGGTGTCAGCACATCAATCAGCCACTGGGCAAAACGTTCAAGGTCCATCTCAAGCCTCCATGAAATAGAACAGCTGTGTCAGTGACACATTGCGCTGCTTCTCAAATGCCTTGGCCGTCTCACCCCGCGAACGCTCCCGCATCGCCTCAAGGTCGAACACCTTGCCAACAATTGCGATCTGCGTCGGGTCGTTAGGGTTCACCAGCACTTGCGGCGCCTCAGCGGCATCCCCGATTGTCTCGTCATGATGGGCGATCATGAAGTCGATATCCTCTTGGCTGACCGGGCGGCTGGCTTGCTGGATGGAAATCATCGTTGTCATTTTTGTCCTCCTTGTCGTGATGCCCCATCATTGCAAAAATCACTCGATGCGATAATCTACCTTAAATTGTTTTAATTGTTCGATTGGATCGCATAATGCTCGATCAACTCCGCGCCATGGCGGTGTTTCAGGCAGTGGCCGAAAGTGGCAACTTTCGCGCCGCCGCCAAGAAACTTTCGCTGTCGCCTTCGGTGGTCAGCCACCACATCACACAGCTTGAATCGAGCCTTGGCATTGCCCTGCTCTACCGCACCACCCGCAAAGTCTCGCTCACCGACGCTGGCCGCGAGCTTCTCCGCTCCACTCAGGAAATGAGCGACGCCGCCAATCGCGGGCTCACCGCCATGCGCCTGCGCGCCGACCAGCCCGTTGGCACACTCAAAATCACCTGCCCCACCGCAATGGATCGCCCGCCATATGCAAACGCGATCACCGAATTCAGTCGCACCTACCCGCGCGTCAATCTGAAGATGAATTTCACCATGCGGAATGTCGAACTTGCAGGATCGGAATTCGATCTGGCCCTGCGTGGCTCACCTTTCGGCCTACCCGACTCCAGCTACATATCGAAAAAGCTGTTCGACATTCACTCAATCTACGTGACCACTCCCGCCTATGCCAATGCGCGCGGGCGACCGGTGCGCTTCACAGATTGTCTCACCTGGGATCGCATTCAGTTCCCCCCGTCATCGCAGGCCAATATCTACGCCTTCACGGGGCTGGACCGAAGCATCGCGATCCCGGATGCCCGCTTTGAATGCGACAGCCCACAAGCCGCACGCGAATTTATTCTGGCAGGCCTCGGGTGGGGCTTGATGGATTACTATCTGGTCCGCAAAGACCTCGAGGCAGGTCGCCTCATACAGATCCTGCCGGATGCCTCCGTGCCCACCATCACATTCTATGCACTCTGGCCCGCAAATGCGGGCAACGAAAGCCTCGCACGCCGATTTGTAGATTTCGTCGCTCCGCGCTGGACAAAACTCGACGTCTAGACGCCCCTCATCCGGCGTCTAGGACTGATCCCGCCAACGATTGACGATCGGATAGCGCCGGTCCAGCCAGAACGCCCGCCGCGTCAGCCGCACACCGGGAGCCGACTGGAAGCGCTTGTATTCGCTGGTGTAGAGCAGGCTTTCGATCTTCTTGACCGTGTCCCGATCATAGCCCTTCGCCACGCAATCGGCGACGCTGGCTTCATCATCCACCAACATTTCCAGAATGCCATCCAGCACGTCATAGGGCGGCAGGCTGTCCTCGTCCTTCTGGTCAGGGCGCAGCTCAGCCGATGGCGGCTTGTCGATCACCCGCTGCGGCATCACCATCCCTGCAGGGCCGCGCATCCAGTGCCGGTGGTGCTCGTTGCGCCACGCAGAGGTTGCGAATACCCGCGTTTTGTAGAGGTCCTTGATCGGGTTATAGCCCCCCGCCATATCGCCGTAGATGGTGGCATAGCCCACCGCGACCTCGGATTTATTGCCGGTAGTCAGCAGCATCTCGCCAAATTTATTGGATTGCGCCATCAACAAGAGCCCGCGCAACCGCGACTGGATGTTCTCTTCCGTCAGATCCGGCTCCAGCCCCGCAAAGAGCGGCTTGAGCGCCTTTTCCACCGCCGTTTTCGCTCCACCGATTTTCACCTCGTCCAAACGGCAGCCCAGCGCCCGCGCAACCCCTGCCGCATCTTCCAGCGACTCAGGCGAGGTATAATCAGACGGCAGCATCACACAGCGCACCGCCTCACGCCCCAGCGCATCCACCGCAATCGCCGCGACCAGCGCACTGTCGATCCCGCCCGAAAGCCCCAAAAGAACCTTCTTGAAGCCGCTCTTACCCACATAATCGCGCAGGCCCTCGACCATCGCGCGGTAATCTTGTTCGATCGCTTTCGGGTAAACGGCACGTTCTCCCTCCAGCGCCCGCCAGCCCTCCGGCGTCCGCTCGAAATCCACATGAGCGATCTGGCTGTCAAATACCTGCAACGCCACCGCCAGTTGCCCACCGGGGTTCAGCACGAAAGAGCCGCCGTCAAACACCTGATCGTCCTGCCCGCCGACCATATTCAGATAGATCAGCGGCACATCGTTCTCCACGACACGCGCCACCATCTGGTTCATCCGCACCGCGTATTTGCCACGGAAATAGGGTGAACCGTTTGGAATAAGCAGGATCTCGGCGCCGCTCTCCACCATGGTCTCGCACACGTCGGGAAACCACGAATCCTCGCAAATCGGCGACCCGATCCGCACCGGCCCCACGCGGTACGGCCCCTGCACCGGCCCACGGCTGAAATGACGGCGCTCGTCAAACACATCATAATTCGGCAGATGATGCTTCAGCGTCCGCGCCACCACCTCGCCATCCTTGCAGATGTGATAGGCGTTATAGAGCTTGCCATTCTCCGCAAACGGCCCGCCAATCGCCAGCACCGGCCCGTCGGCGCATTCGGCCGCCAGAGCCTCGACCACCGCCATCGCCTCTTGGTGAAAGGCTGGCTTCATCACCAGATCCTGCACCTGATATCCGGTGATGAACATCTCCGGCAGCGCGATCATATCCGCGCCCGCATCCTTGGCCCGCTCCCAAGCCTTGCGCGCCTTTTCGGCATTGCCGTCAAGGTCGCCCACAACGGGGTTCAACTGTGCGAGGCTCAGGCGAAAACGGTCGGTCATACTCACCCCAAATAGACGGTCACGAACCGTTTACCAGATCATCCGCGAAGGAAAAGACTTCTCGCACCGCCCGATCATGGTGGAATTCGGCCCAATCCCCACCAACAGCCCGCAAACCCGTTGTCAGGCACGCCCCCAGCAATTAGTCTCCTCAGCGCTGACAAAGGGAAAACCAGAACATGACTCGGAACCGGGCACCGCAGGGCAGTCTCCTCCTCTCCACCGCGCTTTTC
Source organism: Marivivens sp. (assembly GCA_017643845.1). Taxonomy (GTDB): domain Bacteria; phylum Pseudomonadota; class Alphaproteobacteria; order Rhodobacterales; family Rhodobacteraceae; genus JAEPMR01. The sequence continues at coordinate 32,236 of JAEPMR010000018.1, forward strand.
GCGCTCCTCGCGCTTCCGGCGCAGGCGCAATCGGTCCAGACCAAGCAATATGAGGACGGCGGCGTTTACGAGGGCAGCTTTCTGAACGGAAAGCAACACGGCATCGGTACCTACCGCCTGCCCAACGGCTACGAATACACCGGCGAATGGTTCGAAGGCGAGATTCGCGGCGAAGGCAGCGCCCGCTTCCCCAACGGCTCCGTCTATGAAGGCGAATTTGCCGCTGGCAAACCGAACGGCACCGGCAAGATCACCTTTGCCGACGGCGGCACCTACGAAGGGTCTTGGGCCGATGGTCAGATCACCGGCCGCGGCATCGCCCGTTATGCTAACGGCATCGTCTACGAAGGCGAATTCCGCAACGCCATGCATCACGGTCAGGGCAAGATGACCGCCCCCTCCGGCTACATCTACGAAGGCCCGTGGATCAACGGCGTGAAAGAGGGTCAGGGCCGCGTCACCTACCCCGACGGCGCCATCTACGAAGGTATGCTCGCCAATGGCGAACGCGACGGCGAAGGCACGCTCACCATGCCCGACGGCCTCACTTACGAGGGCACATGGGTCAACGGCCAGATCGAAGGCGAAGGCCGCCTCGTGCAGGCCAATGGCGACATTTACCAAGGCACGCTCGTCGCGGGCAAACGACAGGGCGAAGGCACCGTCACCTACGCCAACGGCGATGTCTATCAGGGCAGCTTCGCCGATGATCTCCGCCACGGTCAGGGCACCTTCCGCGCCGCCAACGGCTATACCTATGTGGGTGAATGGGTCGAGGGCAAGATCGAGGGCGAGGGCCGCGTCACCTATGCCGACGGCTCCGTCTACGAAGGCACCTTCAGCAACGACCTCGCACATGGCACGGGCAAGATCACCTACCCCGATGGCTCCACCTACGAGGGCGACTGGGTCGACGGCGTGATCGACGGCACCGGCATCGCCCGCTACTCGAACGGTCTCGTCTACGAGGGCGAATTCAAAGACAACAAAAACCACGGCCAGGGAAAAATGACCTATGCCGACGGCTACAGCTACGATGGCGAATGGTCAGAGGGCCAGCGTAACGGCCAAGGCACCGCCACCTATGCTGACGGCACGATCTACGTCGGCACCTTCCTCGACGGTCAGCGTCACGGCACCGGCAAGATCACCATGCCCGGCGGCTTCATCTACGAGGGCGAATGGGAAGGCGGAGAGATCTCCGGCCGCGGCACCGCCACCTATGCCAATGGCGACGTCTACGAAGGCACCTTCCGCAACGGCCAGCGACAGGGCGAAGGCACCATGCGCTATGCTGATGGCGCGGTCGAAGACGGCGCATGGGACGACGGTGCCTATGTGGGCGAAGGTGAGGGCGAGGCGACGGAGTAACCCCACCCCTCCTCGCAAACTCCTCTTACTTTCATTAACACGCCGTTAATTTTCTGCAGGTGCGATATGCATAGGATGTGCATCAGTTGTGCATGGATTGTGCATCGCCATTTTCGGGGTTTTCAGCTGGTTTTTCTGCACCCGCAAAGCACCTAAACCGGCACACCTGCATCCAGTTTTTCGAGCCATTTTTCCGCGTCACGCAGCACGGTTTCCCGCCTGTCCTCGGCCATCCTGTCCCATGTTCGATACATCTGTGCCATGCGCGGATTTCCAACGAACCGGTCGCGGTGCCGGGTCAGGAAATGCCAGTACAGCAGGTTGAAAGGGCAGGCTTTCTCGCCTGTTTTCTCTTTCACCTTGTAAGCACAGTTCTTGCAGTAATCCGACATCCGGTCGATGTAGTTGCCGCTCGACACATAGGGCTTCGAGGCCACGATCCCGCCATCGGCAAACTGGCTCATCCCGATCACATTCGGGGCTTCCACCCATTCATAGGCATCCGCATAGACCGCCAGATACCACTCATGCACCTGCGCCGGATCAATGCCCGCCAGCAGCGCGAAATTGCCCGTCACCATCAGCCGTTGGATATGATGCGCATAGGCGTCCGTGCGGGTCTGCTCCACCGTCGCAGCCATACAGTTCATCTTGGTGTCTGCACCCCAGAACAGCGCCGGTAGCGGGCGATGGTGGCCGAGGATGTTGCACTGCGTATATTCCGGCCCTTCGAGGAAATAGATCCCCCGCACATATTCCCGCCAACCGATGATTTGCCGGATGAACCCTTCCACCGCATTGAGCGGCGCCCTCCCGTTTTTCCACGCATTCTCAACGGCCTTGCATGTCTCCAACGGGTCCAACAACCCCGCATTGAGGTATAGCCCGATCACCGCATGATAGAGGAACTTCTGCCCCTCCAGCATCGCGTCCTGATAATCCCCAAACAGCGGCAAGCCTTCTGCGATCCACGCCTCCAGATGTGCCCGCGCCTGCTCCGCATCGGTGGCAAACCAAAACGGGTGCACATCTCCGAAATGCTGCCCGAACCGCGCCTCCACCAGCGCCAGAACAGCCTCCGTTTCCGCATCCGGCGCAAAGCGCTTCGGCCCGTCGAACGTGACCACGTCCGGTGCCGGTTTTCGGTTCTCGTGGTCATAATTCCACTGCCCGCCCGCAGGGGCATCGCCCTCCATCAGCAGGCCCGTCTTGCGGCGCATGTCACGGTAGAAATATTCCATCCGCAACTGCTTGCGCCCCTTGGCCCAACTTTCAAATTCCTGATGTGAAGCAATGAAGCGTGTATCCGGCAGCATCCGCACCGTGAGCGGCACGTCCTGTAACAGCCGGATCAGCCGCCACTCCCCCGGTTCGGTGACGATCACCTCCTCCGCACCGTGCTCGGTGGCCCTTTGCAGTAGGATTTTATCAATTGATTGCGGGTTATCCTCATCATCAAGCCGGCTATAGGCCACGCGCCACCCGTCGGCCTCCAGTTTCGCGGCAAATTTCCGCATCGCAGCAAAAAGGAACGCGATTTTTTTCGGATGATGATGCACATACCCCGCCTCATCCATCACCTCCGCCATCACGATCACATCCCGCGCACGGTCAGCGGTCTGCAAAGCGTTAATATTTGGTGAAAGTTGATCGCCGAGGATCAGGACCAGCCGCGTCACCAGACGATCTCCCGTCCGGCATAATCATAAAATCCGCCATTTTGTTCAGGGGTTAGACCCTTGATAACAGTGATCAAATTCCGCGCCGCTTCCTCCGGCGGAACGGTCTTGTGACGGGCGGCATAGTCGGCCGTGAACGACGTTGCCACCGTCCCCGGGTGCAGTGCCACCACCGCCGTTTCCTTGCGCTTGCGCCCGATCTCGATCGCCGCACCATGCACGATCTGGTTCAGCGCCGCTTTGCTGGCCCGATAGGAATACCAGCCTCCCAAGCGGTTATCGCCAATCGACCCAACCCGCGCCGACAGCACTGCACAGACAGACGGTCCGTCCTTCCGCAACAGGCGCGGCACATGCTGAAGGATCAGCGCCGGCCCGATTGCGTTCACCGCCATCGCCCCCGCCATCGCCTCCGCCTTGATCGCGGAAAGCATCTTTTCCGGCGCACCGCCATCAGCGCTCAAGACACCGATCGCTATAAAAATAAGGTCAAATTCGCCTTCGATCGCGCCCATGATCCGCGCCACAGACACCGGATCAGTGACCTCCAGCCCATCGTCCCGCCGCGAGACGCGCCGCACAGTCACGCCGTCACCCTCCAGCGCCGCCGCCACCGCCGCGCCAATCCCGCCAGACGCCCCTATGATCAAAGCATGTTCCATAAGCCCCGATCTAATCCGCCACCCGCGACCGACCACCCCGCGCAGCGAATGAAATTTTCTTGTACAAATCCGCCAATTTTCTCTTTTCACGCCCGAAAACGCCGATATAGTCCGCCTCCATGACGCGACAGGCACATATCATTTCCCGCGCCGGCAACGGCCTGCGCCTGCTCGGCCTTAGCCTACTCCTTAGCCGCCTCTGAGCGTGCCATTCGGCGCGACCGCTCAGGGGGAACCAGCGCCGGATTTTCACAGCTAAGGAAAGACAAGGAACAGACCCATGACCAAAGACCGCGTGTTGATCTTCGACACAACCCTGCGCGACGGCGAGCAATCCCCCGGCGCCACAATGACCCACGAAGAGAAGCTGGAAATCGCGCAACTGCTCGATGAAATGGGCGTCGATATTATCGAAGCCGGTTTCCCCATCGCTTCCGAAGGCGATTTCCGCGCCGTATCCGAGATCGCGAAGCTGGCAAAAACCTCGACTATCTGTGGCCTCGCCCGCGCCAACTACAAAGACATCGACCGCTGCTGGGAAGCCGTGAAAAACGCGAAATCGCCGCGAATTCATACGTTTATCGGCACATCGCCACTGCACCGCGCGATCCCGAACCTGACGATGGATGAGATGGCCGAGCGTATTCACGACACGGTCACCCACGCGCGCAACCTCTGTGATAACGTCCAGTGGTCACCGATGGATGCCACCCGCACCGAGTGGGATTATCTCGCCCGCGTCGTCGAAATCGCGATCAAGGCAGGCGCCACCACGATCAACATCCCAGATACCGTCGGCTATACCGCGCCCCGTGAAAGCGCTAAGCTGATCGAGCGCCTGATTGCCGAAGTTCCCGGCGCCGATGAAGTGATCTTCGCCACCCATTGCCATAACGACCTCGGCATGGCGACGGCCAATGCGCTGGCTGCCGTCGAAGGCGGCGCACGCCAGATCGAATGCACGATCAACGGCCTCGGCGAGCGGGCCGGCAACACCGCGCTGGAAGAGGTCGTCATGGCCCTCAAAGTGCGCGGCGACATTATGCCTTTCGAAACCGCGATCGACACCACGAAGATCATGCATATCTCCCGTCGCGTTGCCACTGTTTCGGGCTTCCCCGTCCAGTTCAACAAGGCGATCGTCGGCAAGAACGCCTTCGCCCACGAAAGCGGCATCCATCAGGACGGTATGCTGAAAAACGCCGAAACCTTCGAGATCATGCGCCCCGCAGACATTGGCCTCTCGGCCTCCAGCCTGCCCTTGGGCAAGCACTCGGGCCGCGCAGCATTGCGCGCCAAGCTGAAGGATTTGGGCTATGAACTGGCCGACAATCAGCTGAACGATATTTTCGTTCGCTTTAAGGATCTTGCCGACCGCAAGAAAGAGGTGTTCGACGAGGACGTTCTGGCCCTGGTGCGCCAGTCTGACACAATCGAAGACCACCTGCGCCTTGAATCCCTCACCGTGACCTGTGGTACCGGCGGCCCCGCCAAGGCTGAAATGTCTCTGATCGTCGATGGTACGGAAAAATCTGTCACAGCCACGGGCGACGGTCCTGTCGATTCCGCGTTCAACGCCGTCAAAGAGCTCTTCCCGCACAATGCGCGCTTGCAACTCTATCAGGTCCACGCCGTGACCGAAGGCACCGACGCACAGGCGACTGTCTCGGTCCGGCTGGAGGAAGACGGGCGCATTTCGACCGGCCAATCGGCGGATACCGATACCGTCGTCGCCAGCGTCAAAGCCTATCTCAACGCGATCAACCGGCTGATCGTCCGTCGTGAAAAATCCGCTCCCGGCGAGGATCAAAAAGAAATTCGCTACACGGACGCGGATTGATCAAAGCCTATGAAAACAAAGCCCCCGCCGCAGTCCCGGCGGGGGCTCTTCTTTTTGTCCAGGGCTTATCCCAGAACTGAGTTGATGGCCCTGACCGTCGCATCCACGATCTTGTCCGCCTCCTCTCGACTGAGGCAGAACGGCGGCGCATAACCAATGATGTCCCCTTGCGGCATTGCACGCGCAATGACATTGCTCTCGCTCAACATCGCAGCAGAGACCTGCGGCCCGATCTTCTTGGCGGGATCAAAGAACCTGCGCGCATCACGATCCTCGACCATTTCCACCGCGCACAGGAGACCCTCCCCGCGCACATCGCCCACATTGGGATGATCCGCCAGCGCATCCTTCATTGCAGCGTTGAGGTAGCCCCCCACATCGCCAGCATTTGCGATCAGGTTCAATTCGTCCAGCAACTTGAGGTTGGCAACACCCGCTGCCGCACCAATCGGATGGGCAGAATAGGTCCAGCCGTGACCGATCGGTCCGTTCTCATCCGTGCCCTGCTCAAGGACCTTCCACATTTTCTCGCCGACGATGGAGCCAGACAGCGGCGCATATGCCGAAGTCAAACCCTTGGCTATGGTAATCAGATCCGGCTTTAGCCCGTAATGCTCAGAGCCGAACATGCTGCCCAAACGCCCAAAGCCCGTGACCACCTCGTCCGCGACGAGAAGAATGTCATGTTTGTTCAAAACTGTCTGGATGGCGTCCCAATAACCCGCAGGCGGCGGCACGATCCCGCCTGTCCCCAGCACCGGTTCGCCGATAAATGCGGCAATCGTATCAGCACCCTCTCGCTCGATGAGCGCTTCCAGCTCCGCTGCACAATGCGCAACAAAATCCGCCTCTGACATATTCAGATCGGCGCGCCGATAATAATATGGCGCTTCGGTGTGGATCACTTGTTCGACGGGGAGGTCGAATTTCTTATGGAACAGCTCAAGCCCCGTCAGCGATCCGGTAACAAGTCCCGACCCGTGATATCCGCGCCAACGAGATATGATCTTTTTCTTCTCGGGACGCCCGAGGATGTTGTTGTAATACCAGATCAATTTGACGTTGGTCTCGTTGGCGTCCGATCCGCCCAGCCCGAAATAGACCTTTGACATATACGCAGGCGCACGGTCGAGGATCATCTTGGAAAGCGTGATCGACGCCTCGGTCCCATGTCCGACATAGGCGTGATAATATGCCAATTCGCGCGCTTGATCTGCTATAGCTTCCGCAATTTCCTGCCGCCCGTAGCCCACGTTTACACAATAAAGGCCCGCGAAAGCATCGAGCATTTTGCGCCCGTCACGATCTTCTATGAAAACCCCGCCTGCTTTGCTAATCACACGCGACGGCGTTTCGCCGCGCGCATGCTGCGCGAGATGTGTCGATGGATGGAAGAAATTCTCGCGGTCCCACGCCGCCAACTGATCATTCGTCAGCATGTCATCACCTTATTTTTGGAGCAAAGAGCCATTCGGCTTCTCGTTCTTCCTACCGGGTAACGGGCAATAAAGGAGAGGAAAAATCTACGGACAGACAGATGAATCCACTATTTTTTGACACCCAAAAAGAAGAATCCTCTACCCTTCGAACAATGCAAAGGGGGGCAAGGTGCCGCTCTTCACTCGCTTCGTCACGATATAGCTGTAGTAGCGGCTCACGCCGATGCGGGCTTCCAGCATCGCATCGACCAGCGCTTGATACGCCTCCACATCAGACGAGATGACTTCGAGCAGGTAGTCAAATCCGCCCCCCAAAGCCCAACAGCCAACGACCTCGGGCTTTTTATGAATCGCTGCTTCAAATGTTCGAAAAGCAGCTGCGGTGTGGTCGGAAAGTTCGACGACCATAAAAACGGTCACGCTTGGGCCAAGTTTTCGCAGGTTCACCTCGGCGCGGTAGCCCTCGATGATCCCCGCCTTTTCCAGCCTAGCAAGCCGCTCCCAGCACGGGGTCGGTGACAGGCCGACCTTCTCCGCCAGCGCCGCTTTCGTGATGCGCCCCTCACGGGACAGAACGCGCAAAATTTCAAAATCTCTTTGATCCAGCCGCATCGCCGCTTTCCGTCTGTCTCCGCACCGCAGGTGTCGGTTTCTTATCAGCCCGTCTTGTCACCCCCCTGCTAAGGGATGCTAGGATCATACCGTAGTCCATTATTCTCGATCGTGAAAAGAACCACCATGACCGCATTCGACGCGACCACCGAACTGTTGTCTGAACTCATCGCCTACCCCACGGTTTCGGCGCTTTCGAACCGCACGATGATCGACCACCTCGCGAACCACCTCGAAACCGCGGGCGCCCGGGTGAACGTGATCGAAGACCCGACAGGGGCCAAGGCCAATCTCTTTGCCACAATCGGGCCAGAGCGCGACGGAGGGATCGTTCTTTCAGGTCACACAGATGTCGTTCCCGTCGCGGATCAGGACTGGCAGACTGATCCGTTCATGCTCTTTGACAAAGACGAAGCGCTCTACGGGCGCGGAACCTGCGACATGAAAGGCTTCATCGCCGCCGCGGTCGCGCTCGCCCCTCTGCTGGGTCGCGCGGCGACAGAACGCCCGATCCACTTTGCTTTCACCTATGACGAAGAAACGGGGTGTTTGGGCGGTCAGCATCTTGTGGAAACGCTCCGCGAGCGGGGTCTCCGCCCCGCGCTCGCCATCGTTGGCGAACCGACCAGCATGCGTATTATAGAGGGGCACAAAGGCTGCTTTGAATACACCACGCATTTTACTGGGTTCGAAGGCCATGGCTCGAACCCTGACGCCGGGGTAAATGCCGTCGAATACGCCGTGCGCTACGTAAATCGACTGATCCAGCTCAAAGATCAGCTCCGCGCCCGTGCTCCAGCCAGCTCGCGTTTTGATCCCCCTTGGACGACGATCAACACCGGCCTCCTGAGCGGTGGCGTCGCCCATAATGTCATTCCGGGCAAGGCGCAGGTGCAGTGGGAAATGCGCCCTGTTCAGGCGACAGATGCCGACTTCGTGAAACGCGATCTGGATGCCTATTGCTTTGACGAACTCATTCCCCTCATGAGGGCCGTCTATCCTGACGCGGATATCGTCACCGAAGTCATCGCCGAGGTGGACGGTTTGGAGCCAATGGATCAGAACGCCGCGCGCGATCTGGTCGCCGAACTCACCGGAAATAACGGCTGCGACCTTGTGGCCTTCGGCACCGAAGCCGGTCTGCTCCAGAGTCTTGGGATGGATGTCGTTGTTTGTGGCCCCGGCTCCATCGAACAGGCCCACAAGCCAGATGAATACCTTGCCAAAGATCAGCTCGCACAGTGTCTGACCATGCTTGAGCGTCTCGCACCGAAACTTTCGATGCCGATACTGTCTTAAACGCGCGGCCGCCCTAAAGTCGGGCACGTTTTCTTCGTTCTTCTTGTGAAGACATTTGAAAGGCGTGCCATGACTTTACAAACTGCGGATTCACTCGACCCCGAATTGGGCCTATCGAACATCACCTATACAGCCGAAGAATTATTGTCGGTCATCGAAAACCTTCGCGAATTCGATCCCGGGGCGGCATCACACGCCCTTATGGGGCTGTTGCACATTGCGGCACATAAGACACCGTCGGCAGTCGAACAGACCGCAATGCGCATTGCGGGCCTTGCCGATATCGTGGATAGCCACCTCGTTCTGTCCGAAACAGGACGTCAGGTTCTTGATCCTCTGGGGTCAAGAGATGCCATCCACCATCGCCACGCCCTTCAGTCGTTCGACAAATCCGAAAGCGAAGTCGCATCCCGCGAGGCGCGGAGCTACACCGAAGCTTTTGCTGTCATTAACATCGGCGGTACCGACTACATGGTCGGACGCGACGAAGATAACGACGTTCTGGCATTCCAGACCAAAGAAAAACCGCGCTGGACCTCACTGCGCAATACTCTCGAGCATGGATGGTCGGCAATCGCGGCGGAAATCCTCTCGCTCACGCGCAACGCCACATTCGAATATATCCGAATGCACCTCATCCATCGCAAAAACGTCGCGACTGAAGAAAACGTGATGATGTTCGATCTCTACGGTTTCGAATGGTTCCTGCGGGTTGAGAACGATCATGTCGAAATTCGGTTTGGTGGCGATGATTGGCAGCCGGCAGACCTCGGTTACCTTCCCGCGGATTCACCCAACGCGGTGCTTGCGGCAACCGCCTTGCTTAATGGCCTTCCGGATGCATCCCTGCTTTTCGGTCGGGATGTGGAAGCATGGGCGCTACGCCTCGCCGCTGGCGCACTCGTACGCCCGATCATGTAATGGTCTCGACACCGTCGTCTGGCAATTGTCAGATGGCGGTGCTCTCTTCCATTTCGGAAATAAATTTCCGCAGTCGTTCTACGGCTGCTTTTTTAATCTGCGAAACACGCCCCGTCGTTACACCGAGAACCTCACCAATTTCGTAAACGTTGAGTTCTTCGACATAATAGAGTTGCAATAGCAATGCCTCGCGTTCCGGGAGTTGTCCAAGCGCACGACGCAGCAATTGCTTCATTTGCTGGCGCTGCAATTTGTCCTCGACTGACCAGCTGTCATCGGAAAACAGATTGGACTGGTCCGTGTAGAGTTCGTCGAGAGATCGAATGTTGCTGGCGGCAAATCGGGTCTGCCAATCTTCGTACTCAGAGAGGGAAACGCCTAGCTCCGCAGAAATCTCCTCGACGGTCGGCGTCCGCATCAACTGCTGTTCGAGCTTCTCTGTCGCAGAACGGAATTTCTGCTGCATCAGGATGGTGGAGCGGCAGATACTCGCATTGTCGCGAAGATAATCGACGATAGATCCCTTCACGCGAATTGCAGCATAGGAAGCAAATGTCGCACCTGCCTTCGGCTTGTAGCGCTGGCTGGCATCGATGAGCCCCATATATCCAATCTGCAAGAGGTCATCGATTTCCACCGCGCGCCCCACGCGTCCGAACATGTGCCACGCGATCTTGCGGACAATATGCATGTGATCGGCAACCAGCTGTTCTGGGCTTGGTGCCTGCTCTGCGTATCCCTTTGTCATAATCATTTGCTATTTCTCCGATAGCCACAAACGGGCGATGCAGCCCCCACCGGCTGCTTGGTAATGTTCATTGCAATGCTCATGCCGCTTTCTCGCTGCGCACAGGCTTTGCGATTTCAGAGAGGCGATCGGCCTTGTCTTCCATCAGCCAGCCTTCGGCCCATTGGTCCAAAAGCTCTCTGGAAACCGGGCGGATGGGAGCGGTAATGCCGCTCCCCTCAGCGACCAGACCAACCTTCAGGCCTGCGGCTCCGATGGCGGTCAGCTCCTCGGGCGTAACGCCCCATGAGTCCACGCGGCTGAGGCAAACGATCGGGTCTACCTGCGCCCATCGGCGGCAAATTCGTGAAAGATGGGCCGGATGCATCCCAGCCTGGAGCACCAGAACCGCCCGTGCGCCCTTTGGCTCCAATAGCAACGAAACTGTGTCAGGTGCGATTTCCGGCTGTGCCGCCAGATCGACCACTTCCGCGCCTTTCCGGGTCTCAGACGGATTCTGCTCCGTAATCAAATCGCGAAATTTCGGGCGTAACAGGTCGAAGCCGACCAATCGCGCATAGACAGACATCTCGTCTGCCAACGGATACATCGCCGGACTTGGCGCGAGTACGGTTGGGCCATTGCGCGCGCCACGACGCTTCTCGGCAACGGCGAGGCGAGCCGCAGTATTGGAAACGCCCGCCCCTTCAGCTCCTAAAACCACGACCCGTTTCATTCGGGTCAGCCATCGCTCAACCTTTTCGTCAAATACTGCGTTGTAAATCTGATCCAGCGGCCCTTCACCGGAGCGATCTTCCTGGCTCAATTCAGCGGAAACAGCCGCGATAAAGGCCTCATCATGAAGCGGCCAACCGCCCATTGGTGCCGCAATGTTTGGCGAAAACCGATCCGGCTGGGTCCGCAGAGCCTCCTTGGCTTTCGAGTTCTCCGCACGCTCCGAAACAACTGCTTCCAGATCCAGCGGCAGCCCAGCTTTCTCGCGCTCTTTCAAGACATCGCCAAAGGTCTTTCCCGCATGGATATTTGGGGTGCGGGGCCGCTCATTACTGGCAACCATTTCGATCTGCCCGCGCACTTTTCTCGTCGACACGATAAACGCATCAACGCCAAGCCTGCGTTCGACCTCCTCCATTGCGAGCGTTGTGTCGGATGCTTTTACGGTGATCGTGGTCATGTGCTTATCCCACCGGCTGTGGCTGTTGTTGTTCCGGCGCACTCATCGCGGGGCGCGGCAAACCTTGCGATCCGCCGACGACACCGATGACTTCCACACGGCGCGTTTCAGGAAGTTCGTTAATTCCCAGAACAATGGCGTCCGGCAGATGGGCACGAAGGAAATCAGCGAAGCTGCGGCGCAGTTGTGACGCCACAACCACGACTGCCTCACGCCCCTGACCGGACGCTTTCTCCAGCAAATCCGAAAGCGTCGTGACAATTGTCGTCGCCAGACCGTTATCGATGACGAGGAATGTCTCCCCATCCATGTTCTGCCGTGCTCGCAGCAGGAGTTGCTCCAACTCGGGATCAAGAGTGACCAATGGAATAGGCTGGCTGATGGGCCCAAGCTGCTGCAGCAATAGCGGCGTCAACGAAGGACGAAGCTGCTCTGCCATCGCCTGGGGCGTCAGATCACGGCCCGAAAGATCCGCCAGCCCCTCTAGAATGCGCCGCATGTCCGAAATCGGGATACGTCCTGCCAGAAGGGATCGCGCAACTGACGTCAGCACATGCAGCGGGACCAGCTTTGGCACCACCGATTCAACAAGCGTCGGGCTAACCTCGGCCAGCGTATCAAGGAGCAGTTGAAGATCATCCGGCCCGATGAGGTGGGCAGCATGCTTGGAAATCAACTGGGACAAATGCGTGGCAACGACCGACTCCGGCTCTACAACAACATAGTCGTCAGCCTCAGCTTCGGTCACCTGATGCGGTAGGATCCAGATGGCATCCATACCGAAGCTGGGGTCTTTAACTTCGATCCCCTTCAGCTTGCGCACAGATGCTCCGCCGGGCAGCGCAAGTTTGCGATCAGGATAGACCACATCCTCGCCGACGATCGTTTGACCAATCCTGACGCGATATTGATTGGGTCCAAGTCCGAGATCATCGCGAATGCGCACTCCGGGAACGACGAAACCAAGCGCCTTTGATGCCTCCTTGCGGATGCCAGTAATCCGCGACACCAGCGCACCGGATTCCTCTGACACCATCCCGATCAGCCCGTACCCGATCTGAAGCGAGATCGGCGCGTGATCCGTCACATCCTGCGCGGTGACACCCTCGGGAATGTCCGCACCTGCACCCCGTTCTGCACCACCCGCGCCTGCAGCAGCGTCAGCCCCATCCTCTTCATCGCCCTCCGCCCCTTTGTTGCGAGAGGCCCACGCCAGTCCGCCAGCAATCGCCGCTGCCATCAGGAACAGCAGATTGGGCATACCAGGCACCAGTCCGAGGATGAGCATGACAGCTGCAACCGGAACCCAAGCACGGCTCAAATTCATCTGTTTGCCGATCAGGTCCGCCATGTCATGCGACGACGACACCCGCGTTACGATAATTGCTGTCGCAATCGACAGAAGCAGAGACGGGATCTGCGCCACCAGACCATCCCCGACAGACAGCAACACATAGGTTTCGGTCGCCTGCCCCGCACTCAGCCCATACTGCACCATCCCGATCAGGATGCCGCCGATGATATTGATTGCGAGGATCAGGATACCGGCGAGAGCATCGCCCTTTACAAATTTCGATGCACCATCCATCGCACCGTAGAAATCGGCCTCAGCAGCCACATCCGAACGGCGCGTCTTGGCCTCTTCTGCCGTTAACAGCCCCGCGTTCAAATCCGCGTCGATCGCCATTTGTTTTCCAGGCATGGCATCGAGGGTGAAGCGTGCAGAAACCTCGGATACACGACCCGCGCCCTTGGTGATCACGACAAGGTTGATGATGACGAGGATGGCGAAAACCATCAAACCGACGAGGAAATTCCCGGCGACAACAAACTCACCAAAGGCTTGAATGACCTTACCCGCGGCGTCGCCCCCGGTATGACCCTCGCTGAGCACGATCCGCGTTGACGCAACGTTCAGGGCAAGCCGCAAAACGGTGGCAATCAAAAGGATGCTCGGAAAGCTGGAAAAATCGAGCGGGCGATAGCTGTGCATCGCGACCATCAGCACCAAAAGAGAAAGCAGAATATTTGCGACAAAGAACGCATCAAGAAGCGCGACCGGCAGCGGTAACACCATCATGGAGACAATTGCCAGAATACCGATAGGAAGTGTCAAATCTCCGACACGATCCCTGAAAGTCACTGTTGCGTCCGCAGCCACGGCAATATCCCTTATTTCGGGCCCTTTCCGGTAGCGGTCATCATCTCCGCATCTGCGATCGGGCGCTCGTTCGGGGAAATGGCTGCAACAAACGTGCCAGCGGGCCGATGACCGTGGATCGCTGATAGGGCGCGAAAGATGGCGAAACTGGCACATCACTTGCACTGACATCCGCAAATTCTGTGCACCGAGGATGACATGAAGATTTATTGGAAATTTCCCAACGCGATTTGGCCGAGCGGTCTGCGCCTCGCTCTCATCACATCGTTTGTCGGACTGACAGCTTGCACCGAGCTGTCCGACATGGCGCGCAGCGCGCTTCCCGCGAATGCCTCTCCCGAGACCGAACAGCTCGCGGCACTGAAGGACGACCTTGATACCCTTGATTTCATCGCAGGCGAGGGTCAGCCGGTCTCGATCGAAACGAACCCGTCCCTCACGGCCATCGGCTTCGCCCAGGTCGCGACCCAGCCAGGCAGCACATTGAACGAAAAGCGCCTGCTCGCCCTGCGCGCAGCACGTGTCGATGCGATGCGCCTCCTTGCCGAGCAGGTGCACGGACTTCGTATCGACGCAACAACGACGATCTCGGATGCGGCTATTTCCAGTGATACGATCCGCGCGACCGTCGATGGCACTATTCGTGGTGCGCGCACGCTTCGTATTACGCCCAAAGGGTCCGATGGCTATGAGGTCGAGTTGCAACTGGACCGCGACACGGTGGGCTATCTGATCCGCGCCGCACGAGGCCGCGCCTGATGCGTTTATTCGCGCTCCTGCTTGCGGTCCTTCTCACCGCGCCTGGCTTCTCACTCGCGCAGTCATCGGTGTGGGTCACGGCAACAGGCTACGCACCGCTATCTGCAGGCAGCGATCCAGCACAAGCACGCCGTCGCGCAATCGCAGACGCGTTGTTCGTGGCCGCCCTATCCGCAGGATCGGAAATTCGCGGCTTTACTGCGACCTCAAACGCTCGGATCACGTCCGATGTTGCATTCGTTCGCCCCATCGGCTCGATCCTTGGTCATGACATCTTGTCGGCTGGTACCGAAAACGGCCTGTTCCGGGTGCAGATTCGTGCGAAAATCGGGCCGGCACTCAGCCCCACCTGCACCCAGCCTCGTCCGCTCTCGATTGCGGCTTTTGTTCCGACCGTCAGCATCGATACCGCAGCGCCTGCCTGGTCATCAGAACTGGTGGGCGACCTTCAGAACCAGTTGATCGCCGCCCTCCGCGACCATCGGTCGGTTCATGCTGTCGAAATCACCTCGGAAACCAACTCCGCGAGCACGAGTTCCAATTACCGCGCGCTGACACAGCCCCGCCGCCCCGCACTGGCAACGGACATCACGCTCAAGACAGATATCACCCTCGACATGTCACCTCAGGATGATCTCACGCTTTCGGTCCTTCTGCGTCTCACCCACCCGGATGGTCAGACAATTGAGACAGTTTACTCCAGAAAGACACGCGTTTCCCGCCCAGGGCGCGGGCTCCTTGGAGGCTTGGGCGGGTCGCGCGACACGCAAATAAATGCGCTGACATCTGACCTACCCAAGGAAGTTTCGCAACTTTTGTCCCAAACGGCATGTGCCCCTCTCAATGTCAAAATGGCCCTCAGCAACGGCACAATCACTATCCCGCTGGGTCGGGAAAACGGGCTACTGCAGGGAGCAATCGGCTTCGTGAACGCCCGCGACAGCGCCCCCGAACTGCTGGAAGTGGTCGAGGTCTCCGCGCGTGAGGCAAAACTACGCCCGATAGACCGCACTACTGCCGCGTCGCGCTTCCATGGCCGCACGCTGACGTTCTTGCCGACGGAGTTCTAGATGCGGCTTGCGCTTCCATTTGTTTTCGGCAGCCTTCTCGCCGCTCAGAGCGCTCTGGCAGAGGTGAATATGTCCGACGGGATTAGCGGCTCGGAAATAATCACGATGCTTCAAGACCGGCTTGCAGCCGAGGGCTTGGCAGCCACGTTGCCGGCGGCACCCATTCGAGGATTTCCCGCCTGCAAGTCGACTATGATCATCGAGCCGCAATTCGGGTCCTGGGAAACCATTTCCTACACGTGCGAAGACCCGAACGGATGGACCCGTCACTTTCGCCTTGGGGCAGGATATACGGCTCCATTGCCGGCTGAACCGGGCGCTTCAGACGCACTGCAAATCAATGGCACAGTCGCCGTCGAGCTGGTGCGCCCCCTCGAAAAAGGCACGATCCTTCAAGCGAGCGACCTACGGATTCTCACAGGTATGAACGGGGTATCTGGGGTCATGTTTCGTTCGGTCGACGACGTAATAGGGCGCCGCCTGAACCAGTCGATGGGCCCCGGGCAGCCGTTGCAAATTCGTC
>JAEPMR010000019.1:0-45093 GCA_017643845.1 Marivivens sp.
GGATCGGCAGGGCGAGATCGCTTTCGCGGGCGATGGAGCTTTCCTGCACGTTCACGACGGACACGATCTGATCAGCCTTGCCAGCGCAGTAGCGCAGGGCAGCGAGGGTATCGGCGGTTTCCCCCGATTGGGAAACGAAAAGCGCCACTGTGCCTTTGGTGATCGGCGGCTCGCGGTAGCGGAATTCGGAGGCGACATCGAGCTCGACAGGGATACGGGCGACCTGCTCGAACCAGTATTTCGCGACCATGCAGGCAAAATAAGCGGTGCCACAGGCGACCATCGTGAGGCGCTCGATCTTGGTGAAGTCGAGGCCCGTGCCGGGGAGAGTGATCGTATCGTTCTGGATGTAATAGGAGAGGGCGTCGGCCAGAACAACAGGCTGTTCGGCGATTTCCTTTGCCATGAAGTGCTTGTAGCCGCCTTTGTCGATCTGGGCGGTGTCGATCTGCACCAGTTTGACGGGGCGGTTGGCAAGATTGCCGTCGCTGTCGCGGATTTCAATGCTGTCGCGGGTGAGGATCGCCCAATCGCCTTCGTCCAGATAGGTGATCTTGTCGGTCAGAGGTGCCAGCGCGATGGCGTCGGAGCCGACGAAAACCTCGCCATCACCGTGGCCGATTGCCAGCGGCGAGCCTTTGCGGGCGACAACCATGAGGTCGTCCTCGCCGGAGAAGAGGAAGGCCAGCGCGTAGGCACCCTCAAGGCGGGCGATGGTTTGTTCGGCGGCGTCGCGCGGGGCGAGGCCCTGATCGCGGTAGTATTGGGCGAGGAGGGCGACGGTTTCTGTGTCTGTCTCTGTTTGGTGGGCGATGCCGTTTTCAGCGAGGAAAGCCCGCAATTCGCGGAAGTTTTCGATGATGCCGTTATGGACGACGGCGACATCGGAGGCGCTGTGCGGGTGGGTGTTCACGAGTGTCGGCGCGCCATGGGTGGCCCAGCGGGTATGACCGATGCCTGCGGTGCCTGCGAGCGGCTCGGTCACCAGCAGGTCGGCGAGATTGTAGAGCTTGCCCACCGCGCGGCGGCGATCCAGCGCGCCGTCATTGACGGTGGCGATGCCTGCGCTGTCATAGCCGCGATATTCGAGCCGGCGGAGCGCTTCGACGAGGATTGGGGCAGCTTGGTGCTGGCCGAGGATGCCGACGATACCACACATGTTAATGCTCCTTCTTTGCGGACTTACGGGCGCGGAGCGAATCCATCAGGCGCTTGCCGAGGCCGGGTTTGTTCACTTGTTTCGCACGGGCGATGGAGAGCGCGTCTGCGGGAATGTCCTGCGTGACGACTGAGCCGGAGCCAGTCAGGGCACGGTCGCCGACGGTGACGGGCGCTACGAGCATCGTGTTCGAGCCGATGAATGCCTCGCGGCCGATTGTGGTGCGATGTTTGAACACGCCATCATAGTTGCAGGTGATCGTGCCTGCACCGATGTTGGTGCGTGCGCCCACAGAGGCATCGCCGATATAGGAGAGGTGATTGACTTTTGCGCCTTCGTCGATGGTGGCGTTCTTGATCTCGCAGAAATTGCCGACATGGACATCTTCGGCCAGTTCCGCGCCGGGGCGGAGACGGGCGAAGGGGCCGACGGTTGCGCCACGGCTGACGTGGCAGCCCTCGAGATGGGAAAATGCGCGGATGCGCACGCCGCTCTCAATCGTAACATCAGGGCCGAAGATGACATTCGGTTCGATAATGCTGTCGCGTCCGACGACGGTGTCATGGGCAAAGAATACGGTATCGGGGGCCGTGAGGGTCACACCATTTTCGAGGGCTTCGGCACGGGCGCGGGTCTGAAATGCGGCTTCGGCGTCTGCCAGCTGTGCGCGGCTGTTGACGCCCATGGTTTCGGCTTCGTCACACACGACGGCGGTTGCAGTCAGACCGCGCGCATTGGCGATGGCGATGATGTCGGTGAGATAATATTCACCCGAGGCATTGTCATTGCCGACTGCGTCGATCAGGGAAAAGAGGTTTTCTGCCTCGGCGCAGATCACGCCGGAATTGCACAGGGTGATTGCGCGCTCTTCCGGGCTTGCATCTTTGAATTCGACGATTGCCTCTAGGCGGTCATCGGTCATTTTGAGCCGTCCGTAACGGCCCGGATCGCGGGCTTCGAACCCCAGAACGACGACAGCGTGGTCACGGCGCGCCGCGCGCATCGCTTCGAGGGTTTCGGCGCGGATAAAAGGGGTGTCGCCATACAGAACAAAGACATCACCTGTGACACCCTCCAGCGCGGATCGGGCCTGTTGCACCGCGTGGGCGGTGCCGAGCTGTTCGGTTTGCTCGACGGTGAGCGCATCCGGCTCCCATGCCTGAACGGTCGATGTCACGGCTGCGCTGCCGTGGCCTGTGACAACGACGATCCGGTCAGCGCCGATGGCACTGGCCGTTTTCATCGTATGGACAACGAGGGGCGCGCCAGCCACCTGATGGAGAACCTTTGGCAGGTCCGAATTCATGCGGGTGCCTTGGCCCGCTGCCAGAATAACGCAAGAAATGCTCATAATGCCTCGATCAAACCGATTTTTCACTCTTACTACATGGCTTTGGCTGCGGCGCAAGCGAAGTGGCTTCACAAGACCTTTCGAAACGTTACATCTGCGGGGATGTGAAAGGAATGTCACCTATGCGAACTGTGATTTTTGACCTCGATGGAACATTGGCGGATACCAGCCGAGACCTGATCAATGCTGCGAATGTTTGTTTTCGGGAATTGGGGCTGGGGGATGTCTTGGATCCGCTGACCGACGGCTGGGTCGGGATGCAGGGTGGAAAAGCGATGCTGAGAGAGGGGTTTCGCCGGACAGCAAGTCATGGCGATGCGGAGATCGAGCGCCAGTATCCGCGTTTGCTGGAGGCGTATTCGGAGGCATTGGATCATTACAGCGTTCTTTTCCCAGGGGTAGAGATTGCTGTGCAGGCACTGGCGCGGCAGGGCTACAGGGTCGGGATTTGCACCAATAAACCTGAGGCACTGGCCGAACGTCTAATGGTGAGCCTTGGCGTCAGGGATATGTTCGGTGCACTGGTGGGGGCGGATACACTGCCGGTGCGCAAGCCGGATCCGGCACCGCTTCGGGAAACCATACGTCGGGTGGGCGGTGATCCGGCGCGCGCGGTGCTCGTGGGCGATACGGTAACGGATCGCGATACGGCGCGGGCAGCGGGAGTTGCGTCCATCCTTGTGACATTCGGACCGCTGGGGGCCGCGGTGCGTGATCTCATGCCGAATGCCCTGCTGGAGGACTATGCAGAGTTGCCAGAGGTCGTTTCAGGGCTGATCGGCTGAGAGAGCAGTTGCGAAAGAGGGGCAAGCGACGTGGTTTCGAGCCGGTCGATTGCGTTTTCGATAGCTGTGGCACGGTCGGCGCCGACGGCGGGAACCGCAAGAGATCGGAATTTCGTGCGCAGTTCAGCCTCGCTTGGAGGGGATGTGGCGTCCCAGCGGGGTTCGTGCCAGTCGCTTTGCAATTTAGTTCCGTCCTTCAAAACCAAGGTCGTGCGGGCGAGGCGGCGATTGGGGAAGGCGGCGTTTGCTTTGTCAGCTTCGCGCATGATCATGCTGTCTGAGAGGCGGAGAATTTCTGGGTCGGTGAGTGCGTCATCGGAAATGTCTGCGGGGGTTATTCCGCCGCGCACCATGGCGATAGCGCAGGGGAAGGATGTGGAATATTGTGCTTCCTCGGTCGATGCAGGACGTCGGGTCGCGAGGCGCGTGGATTCGTGGAAGGTCTCGACCTCGATCCGCGCGACCTGATCCGAGGTCAGATCATGCTGCCGGCGCAGCGTCAGGAGGCTTTCGACGGGAGGTTGTGCCCAGCGGCAGACGGGGTATGGCTTGAAATACTGCTCCATGATGGCCCAACGGCTGCCCAGATCGGCCCAGACGGCGGGCGTGTCTTCAACGGTGATCGCGGGTGCACCGGTAAAGCCGCGTGCTGCGAGGTCGATTGCCGAGACACCGCACATCGCGCCCCAGCCGGAGCCGTCCTTGAGCATGGTCGGGTGGTCGATGCAGCGCATCATCTGGCTGCGGGGGCCGTGGTATTCGGCAATGCCGAGGGCGTGGCGGGCCTGAGTGTGGGACAAGCCCGCGATTCGGGCTCCTGCGGCAGCGACGGTGACGGCACCCCAGCTACCGGATGTGTGGTAGTCCGGGGCAGTGGCGTGCTGGGCTTCGGAGACGCGTGCGCCAAACTCGTAGCCGACGGCCAAAGCGGTGAGAAGATCACGTCCGTCTGCAGTGTGCCGGTGCGCCAGCGGCCAAAGACCGGCGAAGGTGGGGCAGCCGATGTGACCCTTGGCCGGATTGTAGCCGTCGTGCCCGTCAAGCGCGTCAATGGTCATTCCGGCAGCCAAGGCGACGCCTGAAGCGCTTGCGCTGCGGGTATCGAGCAGCATCGGAAGATTGCCGCCGAATTCGGCGTGGGCGTGATCACCGATGATGCGGCTGAGCCTCGTTTGTGCGCCGCCGATGGCAATACCGACCAGATCGAGAAGGCAAAGGCGGACGCGGGATCGGCATTCAGGAGGAAGATCCTCCCATATAAAGGTGAGCGCGAAGTCGAGTGGTGCAGGCATATGGGTCATCAGGGCCTCCGTCTTTTTAAAGCGTCGGACAAGGGGCGGACGGAGTCTGGATCAATCGCGACATGGGGGGTCGCAGCACGGCATTGACGGGGCCGGTGCATCCCCCCAGAGTGCGCGCATGAAAGAGATATTCAAAGGTAGCTTCACCCAGCAAGAACCGATTCCCGACGAGGGAATCGCGGCGGCGTTGGAGGTAATGAAAACCGGACGCTTACATCGGTATAATACTGTCGAGGGCGAGATCGCACATACGGCGCTGTTGGAGGAGGAATTCGCGGCGCTGACGGGTGCGAAATATTGCCTCGCAGTTGCGTCCGGCGGTTATGCGATGACCACCGCGCTGCGGGCCTGTGGCGTCGAGCCGGGTGATCCGGTTTTGACGAACGCATTTACATTGGCTCCTGTGCCGGGGGCGATTGCGGCAGTGGGCGGGAGGCCGGTGTTTGTCGGTGTGACGGACGGTCTGGTGATTGACCTCGATGATCTTGAGGAAAAGATTGATCAGGCGCATGTGCTGCTGTTGTCGCATATGCGGGGCCATATCTGCGATATGGAACGGCTCATGCAGATCTGCGATGAGGCCGGTGTGACCGTGATCGAAGATTGTGCGCACACGATGGGAGCCGATTGGAACGGTGTCCCGTCGGGGCGGTGGGGCAAGTTCGGTTGTTATTCCACCCAGACCTATAAGCATGTGAACTCCGGTGAGGGGGGCTTCCTCATTACCGATGATGAAGAAGGCATAGCGCGGGCGATCATCCTCTCTGGGAGCTATATGCTTTACGAACGACATCGTGCGGCACCATCGCGGGAGGTGTTTGAGCGGGTGAAGTACGTCACGCCGAATATTTCGGGGCGTATGGACAATCTGCGTGCGGCGATTCTGCGCCCGCAGATCAAGGATTTGCCGCGGCAGTGCAAACGGTGGAACGCGCTATACAAGATCGTTGAGGACGGCCTGCGGAACACGCCCGGAATTGGGATCGTGGAGCGCCCCGAAAAGGAAGGTTATGTGGCTTCGTCAATCCAGTTTCTATTGCCGGATTGGACGCCGGAATCGGTGCAAGCGTTTCTGAAAGGGTGTGCAGCGCGCGGGGTGGAATTGAAATGGTTCGGTGGTGCCGAGCCGGTCGGTTTTACGTCCCGATATGACAGTTGGCGATATGCCGAGAGCCACCCCATGCCGAAGACAGACAAGGTTTTGGCGGGACTGATCGACATGCGGCTGCCGCTGACTTTCAGTGCAGAGGATTGCACACAAATCGCGCGGATCATTCGCGATGAGGCGATGGCGCGACATGCCGCCGCGGCAGAGTAGGACCGCCTGCACAAAATAAGCGGGTAAGAGGCGCGTTTTTCGGTATATATATCAGCGTGGCTCGGTTGACCCTTTCAGGGTGCGGCGGTATGCACAGGCCAGCCAACTGACGTCTGGTGCGGGTTCCAGCGCGAGAGCGCTTGCGGAACCACGCGGCATGAGAAAGGAACAGTCGTGGAAGACCTGCTTCGCGAATACCTCCCGATCCTGATTTTTCTGGGCCTCGCTATCGTGCTGGGCCTTGTGTTTATCATCGCGGCTGCGGTGATTGCTGTCCGCAACCCCGACCCTGAAAAGGTGTCGGCCTATGAATGCGGGTTCAACGCATTTGACGACGCGCGGATGAAATTCGACGTCCGCTTCTATCTGGTGTCCATTCTGTTCATCATCTTCGATCTGGAAGTGGCTTTCCTCTTCCCGTGGGCAGTGGCGTTCAAGGACCTGTCGATGGTGGCGTTCTGGTCGATGATGGTATTCCTCGGAGTGCTGACCATCGGCTTTGCCTATGAGTGGAAGAAGGGAGCGCTGGAATGGGAGTGATGACCGGAGCCAATACCGCCGGTGCTGATCGCGAAGTCGCGACGCAGGCGCTCAATGCGGAATTGCAGGACAAGGGGTTCCTTGTCACCTCGACTGCCGACATCATCAACTGGGCGCGCACCGGCTCGCTGCACTGGATGACATTCGGTCTGGCTTGCTGTGCTGTGGAGATGATGCACACCTCCATGCCGCGCTATGACCTTGAGCGGTTTGGCACTGCGCCGCGTGCGTCGCCGCGCCAATCGGACCTGATGATCGTTGCTGGAACGCTGACCAATAAGATGGCCCCTGCGCTGCGCAAGGTCTATGACCAGATGCCGGAGCCGCGTTACGTGATTTCGATGGGCTCCTGCGCGAATGGCGGTGGCTATTATCACTATAGCTATTCGGTTGTGCGCGGCTGTGACCGGATCGTGCCGGTGGACGTCTACGTACCGGGCTGCCCTCCGACGGCGGAAGCGCTGCTCTACGGTATCCTGCAGTTGCAGCGCAAAATGCGCCGTACCGGCACCATTGTCCGTTAAGGGAGCGACGAGATGTCTGATGCGCTGAAAGAACTGGGCGAGCTTCTCGAGCTGAAGCGGAAAGATTGTGTGCTCGGCTGGGACGTGACCCATGACGAGTTGAACGTGGATGTCGCGCCGTCGAACCTCGTGGCGTTTGTCGAGTTTCTGAAAACGGACAGCAATTGCCAGTTTTCGAGCCTCGTGGACATTACGGCAGTGGATTATCCGGGCCGTGCAAAGCGGTTCGATGTCGTTTATCACCTGCTGTCGATGTACCAAAACCATCGCATTCGTCTGCGGGTTTCGGTGCGTGAAGAGGATATGGTCCCCTCTATCATTGAGGTGCATCCGAGCGCCAACTGGTTCGAGCGCGAGATATTCGACATGTTCGGGATCCTGTTTTCGGGTCACCCCGATCTGCGCCGCATCCTTACCGATTACGGGTTCCGTGGACACCCGCTGCGCAAGGATTTCCCGACCACCGGCTATACCGAAGTGCGGTATGACGAAGTGCAAAAACGTGTGGTTTATGAGCCGGTAAAGCTGGTTCAGGAGTATCGTCAGTTCGATTTCATGAGCCCGTGGGAAGGGGCGGAATATATCCTTCCGGGCGATGATAAGGCCGAGGCCAAAGGGTAGGCACGGCGCATGGCGAAACCCACTCTCCTCTACGGCGTAGGCGCGACGAAAGCTGGCACGAGCTGGCTTTATCGCCTGCTCGACGACCACCCGGAATGTCATGTCCGGGCGGTTAAGGAGGCGCATTACTGGAACAGCGAAACGCCGGAGCAACGACAGCGCCGTGTGGAGGTGCTGACGCGCCAGCTGCAAGGTCTTGAGCATGATCGGCAGGCGGCAGTCGCGCGCGGCAATGGTCAAAAGGCTGCCAATCTGGATCGCCGGATAGCAGCGATTGCGGGGCTGATCGACGTGATGCGGGGCGATGTCGCGGATCATCGGGCCTATGTGAATTGGCTGTCGGCAGGGTGCGGCAAGGCGCAGCGTCTGATTGGTGATGTGACACCGGCTTATGGGCTGTTGTCGACTGAGCGGCTGCGTGAGATGCTCGCCGTCTGGAAGGGGCCGGTGCGGGTCGTTTACCTTATCCGTGATCCGCTGGAGCGGCTGTGGTCTCATGTGCGGATGGATGCTGAGAGACGAATGCAGGCGGGCGATGATTTTGCGGCGAAGGCGCATGGAATTTTCGACCGGCTCTTGGCGCGGACGGGTGAAATGCAGATCTGGCGGCGTGGAGACTATCGCGCGGCCATCCGCAAGCTGACCGAGGCTGTGCCTGCGGGTGGTTTGCTGATCGGGTTTACTGAGCAGATGTTTTCGGGCGAAGGGCGTGCGCGGATTTACGATTTCCTCGGGATCACCGCAGGAGCGGATGATGTGGCCGAAGACAGGCTGGTACATCCCAGCCGGGGGCTCGATCTGGATGACGCGCGTGCGGAACGTGCGGTGAATATGCTGAAAGTTCAATATAATTGGGTGGCCGAGAATGTCGGCACTCTTCCTGCCGTCTGGCAGGCCAACCTTGCGAGGGCAAGCGCATGATGGACGGAACCAAGGGATTTGAAGACGCCACCACAGGCGAACAGAAGATCCGGAATTTCAACATCAACTTCGGACCGCAGCACCCGGCTGCGCACGGCGTTTTGCGTCTGGTGCTGGAGCTGGACGGCGAGATCGTCGAGCGTTGCGATCCGCATATCGGGCTGCTGCATCGCGGCACAGAAAAGCTGATGGAGAGCCGCACCTACCTGCAAAACCTGCCCTATTTCGACCGGCTCGACTACGTGGCGCCGATGAATCAGGAGCACGCGTGGTGTCTGGCGATTGAAAAGCTGACGGGCGTGGAAGTGCCGCGCCGCGCGTCACTGATCCGCGTGCTCTATTCCGAGATCGGCCGTGTGTTGAACCACCTGCTGAACGTCACCACGCAGGCCATGGACGTCGGCGCGCTGACGCCGCCGCTCTGGGGCTTTGAAGAGCGTGAAAAGCTGATGATTTTCTACGAACGGGCTTGTGGCGCGCGGCTTCACGCGGCGTACTTCCGTCCGGGCGGCGTGCATCAGGACCTGCCGGATGCACTGTTGAACGATATTGAAGCCTGGGCGAAGGAATTCCCCAAGGTGATCGACGATATCGACGGACTGTTGACCGAAAACCGGATTTTCAAGCAGCGGAACGTGGATATTGGCGTCGTGAGCGAAGAAGAAATCCAGCAATGGGGATTTTCGGGCGTGATGGTGCGCGGCTCTGGTCTGGCGTGGGATTTGCGGCGCGCACAGCCCTATGAGTGCTACGACGAGTTCGAGTTCCAGATCCCTGTGGGCAAGAATGGCGACTGTTATGATCGCTACCTGTGCCGCATGGAAGAGATGCGCCAATCGACCTCGATCATCTTGCAGGCGATCGAGAAGTTGCGTGCCCCTGAAGGGCAGGGTGATGTTCTGGCCCGCGGCAAGATCACGCCTCCGAAGCGTTCGGACATGAAGCAATCGATGGAAGCGCTGATCCATCACTTCAAGCTTTATACCGAAGGGTTCCATGTGCCTGAGGGCGAGGTTTATGCCGCTGTAGAAGCGCCGAAGGGTGAGTTTGGCGTCTATCTGGTGGCAGACGGTTCAAACAAACCCTACCGCGCCAAGCTACGTGCGCCGGGCTATCTGCATCTTCAGGCGATGGATCACATCTGCAAGGGCCACCAGCTGGCTGATGTTTCGGCAATTATTGGCACGATGGACGTCGTGTTTGGGGAAATTGACCGGTGATCCGCGAGGAAACCGGACATTGTGACACTACTTTCGCTGGCTGCGGTTCGCTGCCGGCACAGACCAAAGGTTCGATCTGATGCTTCGTCGTCTCTACCATGAACAGCCCGAGAGCTTTGCCTTTACGCCCGAGAACCAGAAATGGGCCGAGGCGCAGATCACGAAGTACCCGGAAGGCCGTCAAGCCTCTGCGATCATTCCGCTTTTGTGGCGGGCGCAGGAACAGGAGGGCTGGCTGAGCCGCCCTGCGATCGAAGCGGTCGCGGATATGCTGGGCATGGCCTACATCCGTGCGTTGGAAGTGGCGTCGTTTTATTTCATGTTCCAGCTCCAGCCGGTCGGCAGCGTGGCGCATGTGCAGGTTTGTGGGACGCTTTCGTGCATGATTTGCGGCGCGGAAGATCTGATCGCAGTGTGCAAAGAGAAGATTGCAGACAAGGCGCATGTTGTTTCCTCTGACGGTAAGTTCAGTTGGGAAGAGGTCGAGTGCCTCGGTGCCTGCTCGAACGCGCCGATGGTGCAGATCGGCAAGGACTACTACGAAGACCTGACGGCGGAACGTTTTGCCGAAATCCTCGACGAACTGGCCGCTGGCAAGGTGCCGACGCCTGGCCCGCAGAACGGACGCTATGCGGCCGAGCCGTTGAAAGGGCTGACCAGCCTGACGGATCATGAAAGCGGGCGGCATCAGTATAATGCGTCGGCCCAGCTGGCGACGGATATTGGCGACACGGTCAAGCGGATTGATGGAACGGAAGTGCCGCTTTTGACGCCGTGGCAAGGGAAAGGAAAGCCTGCGCCCAAAAAGGCCGCGGCGAAGAAATCCCCTGCGCCGAAAGCGGCGAAAGCGCCTGTTGAGACGGCAGATGAACAGAAGGTTGCCGCTAAGAAGCCGCGTGTGCTGAAGGCGGCGCGCAAGGCGGGTGCGGACGATCTGAAGAAGATCACCGGCTTGGGGCCGAAGATGGAAGAGACGCTCAACGGATTGGGTATTTTCCACTACGACCAGATTGCGAAGTGGTCGCCTGCGGAAGTGGCATGGGTGGATGATGCTGCAAAAGCCCGTGGACGGATCGAACGTGACGGCTGGGTGGAACAGGCCGCGGCGCTGGCTGGCGGCAAGTAAGGGAGCGATCATCGCTGAATTTGGCGGTGGTGGATGAGTGAGGATGGCGCAGGATCGGGAACAGGAACTGGCGAAAGCGGGGCGGCGTGCGGCGCTGCTGATGGCTGGGACAGGGGTGTTCTGGATCGGGGCTATCTATATCGGGTCGAAAATGGGGCTGTCCGGCAGGACACAGGCGCTCTTCGATCTGATCGCGCTGGCCGGTTTCGGCTGGGCGTTGTGGATGACATATGACATCTGGCGAAAGCGTCAGAAGGATAAAGGGTAAGGCCATGCTCAAGGATCAGGACCGGATTTTTACCAATATCTACGGTATGCATGAGCGCACGCTGAAAGGCGCGCAGGCGCGTGGGCATTGGGATGGCACTGGTGCGATCATCAAGAAGGGCCGCGACTGGATCATCGACGAGATGAAAGCCTCCGGTCTGCGGGGCCGTGGTGGTGCGGGCTTCCCGACTGGCCTCAAGTGGTCTTTCATGCCGAAGGAAAGCGACGGGCGGCCCTCGTATCTGGTGGTGAACGCCGACGAATCCGAGCCGGGCACCTGCAAAGACCGCGAGATCATGCGCCATGATCCGCATACGCTGATCGAGGGCTGCCTGATTGCCAGCTTCGCGATGAATGCACATGCCTGCTACATTTATATTCGTGGCGAATACATCCGTGAGCGCGAAGCGCTTCAGGCGGCGATCGACGAGGCCTATGACGCGGGTCTTCTGGGCAAGAATGCCGCTGGATCGGGCTGGGATTTCGACCTTTACCTGCATCACGGTGCCGGCGCTTACATCTGTGGTGAAGAAACCGCTTTGCTTGAAAGCCTCGAAGGCAAGAAGGGCATGCCGCGGATGAAGCCGCCGTTCCCGGCAGGAGCCGGCCTTTATGGTTGCCCGACGACCGTCAACAACGTGGAATCAATCGCCGTTGTGCCGACGATCCTGCGTCGTGGTGCGAGCTGGTTCTCGGGCTTTGGCCGTGCAAATAACGCAGGCACCAAGCTTTTTGCGATCTCGGGTCATGTGAACAATCCGTGTGTCGTCGAAGAAGAGATGTCGATCACGTTTGAAGAACTGATCGAGAAGCATTGCGGCGGTATTCGTGGTGGCTGGGACAATCTTAAGGCCGTGATTCCGGGTGGGTCTTCGGTGCCGTGTGTGCGCGGTGAGAAGATGAAAGACGCGATCATGGATTTCGATTATCTGCGCGGCGAGCTGGGCTCCGGCCTCGGGACGGCGGCGGTGATCGTGATGGACAATTCCGTGGACATCATCAAAGCGATCTGGCGGCTTTCGAAATTCTACAAGCATGAAAGCTGCGGCCAGTGCACCCCGTGCCGTGAAGGGACCGGCTGGATGATGCGCGTGATGGAGCGTTTGGTTCAGGGCAATGCATCTGTCGAGGAGATCGACATGCTCTTTGACGTGACCAAGCAGGTCGAAGGTCATACGATCTGTGCGCTGGGCGATGCGGCAGCGTGGCCGATTCAGGGTCTGATCCGCAATTTCCGCGACGAGATCGAAGACCGGATCCGGGGCAAAGCCATCGCCGCAGAATAATTTAGCTGAATATTGCTGATGCGCCCCTGCCAAAAGCGGGGGCGTTTTGCGTTTGGGGTTCTGATTTGGCATATGGTTATTGAATAACAACGGGCGAACGCCGACATTCGGGCCATGAGCAGAACGAAAAATCAGATTTTGACAAAGGCTGGAGCAAGTGCGGTCGCGTTTGCGCTTTCGATGTTTGCACCGCTTGTCGCGGATGCGCAGATGGTTGCGAGCGAGAAGCGGCCGTTGTCGCAAGTTGTTGAAATTCGAGAAGGTTTGATCGCTACAGGGATCGCCTATGAGATTTCTCAGGTGTGCCCCGACATCCACCCGCGCCTGATCCGGGGCGCATTCTATCTGGCCGATTTGGAGCAGCGCGCACGCCGGATGGGGTATTCCAAAGACGAAGTTGACGCCTTTGTGGGGGATGATGTGCAAAAGCGTGAGCTTGAGCGTGAGGCGCGTCAGAGACTGGTGGATCTGGGTGCAAAACCCGGTGATGTGGAGGGGCATTGCACCGTCGGACGTATCGAAATGGCCGCAGGGAGCCAGATCGGGCGGTTGTTGCGCTGAATACAATCGCACACAGCGGCAAAATTTCCTGTCATTTTGGGCATGAAGCGCCTTTCATCGGACGCGTTAGCACGTTAGAAGGCCCCGACTGCAATTGACCTGTGCCGTCCCGTGCGGCTGACGCAGGTCATGCAAACGGGAACGATAGGCTGGCCATGTCTGATCTGCGCAAAATCATCATCGACGGAAACGAGCTGGAAGTGCCGGGGAGCATGACCCTGATTCAAGCCTGTGAACAGGCGGGAATCGAGGTGCCGCGCTTCTGCTACCATGAGCGGCTGTCGATCGCCGGTAACTGCCGTATGTGCCTTGTCGAGGTGGTCGGCGGCCCGCCGAAGCCTGCCGCGAGCTGTGCGATGCAGGTGCGCGACCTGCGCCCTGGCCCTGAAGGGCAGCCGCCGGTGGTCAAGACCAATTCGCCGATGGTGAAGAAGGCACGCGAAGGCGTGATGGAGTTTCTCCTGATCAACCACCCGCTGGATTGCCCGATTTGCGATCAGGGTGGCGAGTGTGACCTGCAGGATCAGGCAATGGCCTATGGTGTGGATTTCAGCCGTTTCCGTGAGCCGAAGCGTGCGACGGAAGATCTCGATCTCGGCCCACTCGTTGAAACCCACATGACGCGCTGCATCTCATGCACCCGTTGTGTGCGCTTCACCACCGAAGTTGCCGGTATTAGCCAGATGGGGCAGACGGGCCGTGGCGAGGATGCGGAGATCACCAGCTATTTGGGGGAAACTCTCGAAAGCAACATGCAGGGCAATATCATTGACCTGTGCCCGGTCGGGGCGCTGGTGTCGAAACCTTATGCATTTACCGCGCGTCCTTGGGAGCTGACCAAAACCGAGACCATCGATGTGATGGATGCTCTGGGTAGCAATATCCGCGTTGATACCAAAGGCCGCGAAGTCATGCGAATGTTGCCGCGGAACCATGATGGCGTGAACGAGGAATGGATTTCCGATAAGACGCGCTTTGTTTGGGATGGTCTGCGCCGTCAGCGACTGGATACGCCTTACATTCGTGAAAACGGAAAACTGCGCAAGGCAAACTGGGGTGAGGCGCTCGCTGCCGCTGCCGCCGCGATGAAGGGCAAGACAGTTGCCGGTCTCGTGGGGGATCTCGCCCCTGTTGAGGCGGCATTTGCGCTCAGGCAGATGGTCGAAGGAATCGGCGGGCGTGTTGAATGCCGGACCGACGGGGCGAAGCTGCCTGCAGGCAATCGCTCGGCCTATGTTGGCACCGCCGCGATTGAGGATGTCGACAGCGCAAAGTTCGTCATGCTGATCGGAACCAATCCGCGCGTTGAAGCGCCGGTATTGAATGCCCGTATCCGTAAGGCATGGCTGGCGGGAGCACAGATCGGACTGATCGGTGAAGCCGTTGATCTGACGTATGATTATGCGCATTTCGGCACGGGCCGTGATGAGTTGGCGCGGGCGAAAGCTTCGCTCGCAAAGGACGCCGAAGGCGCTGATAGCGTGGTGATCGTGGGGCAGGGCGCATTGCGTGAGGCCGATGGTGAAGCAGTGCTGGCGGAGGCAATGGCGCTGGCGGAAGCATCCGGCTCCAAGCTGATGGTGCTGCACACTGCGGCGGGTCGCGTCGGTGCGATGGATGTCGGTGCTGTGACCGAGGGCGGTATGGATGCCGCCATCGAGGGCGCTGAGGTGATCTATAACCTCGGTGCGGATGAGGTGGAGATCGCCGAAGGTGCGTTTGTCATCTATCAGGGCAGCCACGGCGACCGTGGCGCGCACCGCGCGGATATCATCCTTCCGGGTGCTGCTTATACCGAAGAAAATGGTCTGTTCGTAAACACCGAAGGCCGCCCGCAATTGGCGATGCGTGCCGGGTTCGCGCCGGGCGAGGCCAAGGAAAACTGGGCGATCCTGCGGGCGCTGTCGGCTGAACTGGGTGAGGCGCTGCCGTACGACAGTCTCGCGCAGCTGCGTCAGGCGCTGGTCGCTGCTGTGCCGCATCTGGCCGAGATCGATACTGTGCCGGAAAATGAATGGGCTCCGCTCCCCGCGAAAAAGCTCGGGACCGCAGATTTCCGCAATGCAGTCAGTGACTTCTATCTGACCAACCCGATTGCGCGGGCCAGCCAGCTGATGGCCGAGCTTTCTGCGAATGCCAAAGCGCGGGCGTCAACGAAGATTGCGGCGGAGTGAGCTGATTGCGGCCTGCCGTCATATCGTTTCTGGCCCTCGCGGGCTGCGCGGCGTCGCAGGCGCCGGACACCGCAAGTCGTGCGGCGTTTACGCCGTTGTACGAAGGGGTCGAGACGCGGCTGATGGACGGCGATCTGGTCAATTTCAAAGTGGCGATGCGCGGCGCGCGCGATGCCGAGGACGTGGCCCGTTACGCGGAATGCGCAGCGGCCCAATACACGTTGATCCGTGGCTACGGATTTGCCCGCCATGTGCGCACGAATGTAGCGCAAGAGGCTGGCATATGGTCCGCGGATGCTGTTTACACCATCTCGCCGGCGCTGCCGCGCGGGCTCAAGACAATAGACGCCGAGGTGACGGTGGCCGACTGTGCGGCTACGGGCGTGCCGACGGTATGAGGGAACGAACATGGTAGAGTTTTTCACCACGACAAATCTCGGGATCGTGCTGCTGACTCTGGGTCAGATCCTGCTGCTGATCCTGCCTCTTTTGGGGGCGTTGGCGTTCCTGATGTATGCCGACCGCAAGGTCTGGGCCGCCGTTCAGATGCGCCGTGGTCCAAACGTGGTGGGGCCGTTTGGCCTGTTGCAGTCGTTTGCCGACCTTTTGAAATATGTGTTCAAGGAAATCGTCGT
The DNA here is from genome assembly GCA_017643845.1 of Marivivens sp. Classification (GTDB taxonomy): domain Bacteria; phylum Pseudomonadota; class Alphaproteobacteria; order Rhodobacterales; family Rhodobacteraceae; genus JAEPMR01. The sequence goes on from JAEPMR010000019.1 coordinate 15,790, forward strand.
CCCTGCCGGTGCGGACAAGACGGTGTTCTTCCTCGCTCCGATGATCTCCTTCGTTCTGGCGCTGATCGCCTGGGCGGTTATCCCGTTTAACGACGGTTGGGTGCTCGCCGATATCAACGTGGCAATCCTCTATGTGTTCGCCATCTCCTCGCTGGAAGTTTACGGCGTGATCATGGGTGGCTGGGCGTCGAACTCGAAATATCCGTTCCTCGGGTCGCTGCGTTCTGCGGCACAGATGATCTCCTACGAAGTGTCGATCGGCCTGATCATCATTGGTGTGATCATCTCCACCGGCTCGATGAACTTTGGTGATATCGTCAATGCGCAGGACGGTAATGCGGGCCTGTTCAACTGGTACTGGGTCGCGCATTTCCCGATGCTGTTCCTGTTCTTTATTTCGGCACTGGCGGAAACGAACCGCCCGCCGTTCGACCTTCCGGAAGCGGAATCGGAGCTGGTTGCCGGTTATCAGGTGGAATATTCCTCGACGCCGTTCCTGCTGTTCATGATCGGTGAATTGACCGCTGTCGTGCTGATGTGCGCGCTGGTGACGCTACTGTTCCTTGGTGGTTGGTTGTCGCCGATCCCGGGTCTGCCGGATGGCGTGATCTGGATGATCCTCAAAATGGTGTTCTGCTTCTTCATCTTTGCGATGGTGAAGGCGATCACCCCGCGCTACCGCTACGACCAGTTGATGCGTCTGGGCTGGAAAGTATTCCTGCCGATGTCGCTGGCTTGGGTTGTGATCGTGGCGTTTCTTGCGAAATACGAAGTACTCGGCGGCTTTTGGGCGCGCTGGACGATTGGAGGCTGATAGATGACGCAGATCGACTATGGCCGTGCGGCCAAATACTTCCTCCTCGCTGATTTCATTGCGGGCTTTAAGCTGGGCTTCAAATATTTCTTTGCGCCCAAGGCGACGCTGAACTACCCGCATGAGAAAGGCCCGCTGAGCCCGCGTTTCCGTGGGGAACATGCGTTGCGCCGTTATCCGAACGGTGAAGAGCGCTGCATTGCGTGCAAGCTGTGCGAAGCGGTTTGCCCGGCACAGGCAATTACCATCGACGCGGAACCGCGCGAGGATGGCAGCCGGCGCACGACCCGCTATGACATCGACATGACGAAGTGCATTTACTGCGGTTTTTGTCAGGAAGCCTGCCCTGTGGATGCGATCGTCGAGGGGCCGAACTTCGAGTTTTCGACCGAAACGCGCGAAGAGCTTTATTATGACAAAGAAAAGCTTTTGGCGAACGGTGAGCGTTGGGAAGCCGAGATCGCCCGTAACCTGGAAATAGATGCGCCCTACAGATGAGCAACCCGACGAATCCTTTTGAGGCCATGATGAAGGCAGGGCAGGACTGGGCGAAGGCGCTCAATCCGGCGCTGGAATCCTTCACGCCCAAAGGATTCGAGGCGATGTGGCCGACGATGCCGAAAGACGTGATGGAAAGCGTCATGGGCAAGACGTTCAATCCCGACGGGCTGGACTCCAAGACACGTCTGCTGCTGACGTTGGCCGGATTGACCGTGCTGGGAGCTCAGGCCGAGGCGCAGATCCGCTTGACGGTGCGCCATGCCCGTGAGGCTGGGGCCACGAAACAAGAGATTGCCGAGACCATCGCGCAGATGGGTATGTTTGGCGGTATTCCGGCGATGACCAAGGCGATGGAACTCGCCAATGAGGTCATGGAAGAGGACGAGGACCAATGACCGTAGCCGACTTCATCTTTTACGTATTCGCGCTGAGCACGCTGGTGGGCGGGCTGTTCACCGTGGTGAGCCGAAACCCCGTGCATTCGGTGCTGTGGCTGATCCTTGCCTTCCTCTCTGCCGCTGGGCTGTTCATCCTACTAGGCGCGGAATTCGTCGCGATGCTGTTGATGATCGTCTATGTCGGCGCGGTGGCTGTGCTCTTCCTCTTTGTGGTGATGATGCTCGACGTCGATTTTGCTGAGCTGAAAGCGGAAATGACCAAATACATGCCGCTGGCATTGCTGATCGGGGTGATCATTCTGATGCAGCTGGCGCTGGCGTTTGGTGCGTGGGGCTATTCGGACGGCATCGAGACTCGTTTGGCCGCGCCTGTTGACGGTGGGATTCAGAACACCGCGGGGCTGGGAACGCTCCTCTATGACAAATACTTCATGCTCTTCCAACTGGCCGGTTTGATCCTGCTGGTGGCAATGATTGGCGCGATCGTGCTGACGCTGCGGCATCGTCAGGACATCAAGCGGCAGGATATCCTCGCTCAGATGTACCGCGATCCGGCCAAGGCGATGGAGCTGAAAGACGTGAAACCGGGGCAGGGCCTCTGAACTATAAGACCGCGACAATAAAGACGCTGGGACAGACGATATGATCGGAATTGAACATTACCTTACCGTAGCGGCGGCTTTGTTCGTCATCGGGATTTTCGGGCTCTTCCTGAACCGGAAGAACATCATCATCTTGCTGATGTCGATCGAATTGATCCTGCTGTCGGTCAATATCAACTTTGTGGCCTTCTCTTCGTTCCTTGGCGATCTGGTCGGGCAGGTGTTCACTCTGTTCGTTCTGACGGTTGCAGCGGCCGAGGCGGCGATTGGTCTCGCGATCCTCGTCTGTTTCTTCCGCAATCGCGGCACCATCGACGTTGAAGACGTCAACGTGATGAAAGGCTAACGACCCATGGAAACGATTATTCTTTTCGCGCCGCTCGTTGGAGCCTTGATTGCCGGGTTCGGTTGGCGGATCACCGGCGAAAAAGCCGCGCAGTGGATTACAACGGGCCTGCTGTTCCTATCGGCTTTCCTGAGCTGGATTGTTTTTCTCGGCCATGACGGTGTGACCGAGCAGATCCAGATCATGCGCTGGATTGAGAGCGGTACGCTGAGCACCGATTGGGCGATCCGGCTGGACCGTCTGACCGCAATCATGCTGATCGTGATCACTACGGTTTCGGCGCTGGTGCACCTATATTCCTTTGGCTACATGGCCCATGACGAGAATTTCGGCGACGATGAGAGCTATCGCCCGAGGTTCTTTGCCTATCTGTCGTTCTTCACCTTTGCCATGCTGATGCTGGTGACATCTGACAACCTGGTTCAGATGTTCTTTGGCTGGGAAGGTGTGGGTGTCGCCTCATACCTGCTGATCGGCTTTTATTTCCGCAAGCCGAGTGCAAACGCTGCGGCGATCAAGGCATTCGTCGTCAACCGTGTCGGCGACTTTGGCTTTGCACTGGGGATTTTCGGGCTGTTCATGCTGACGGACTCGGTGCGCTTTGATGACATTTTTGCAGCGGCTCCGGCGCTGGCTAAGACAGAAATCAGCTTCCTTTGGGCTGAGTGGAACGCGGCGAACCTGCTGGCGGTGCTGCTGTTCATTGGTGCGATGGGTAAATCTGCGCAGCTGATCCTGCACACATGGCTACCGGACGCAATGGAAGGCCCGACACCTGTTTCGGCCCTAATTCACGCAGCAACCATGGTGACGGCAGGTGTATTCCTCGTGTGCCGGATGTCGCCGCTGTTTGAATTCGCGCCGGAAGCAAAGCAATTCGTTGTGTTCCTCGGTGCGACGACTGCGTTCTTTGCAGCGACTGTTGGCCTTGTGCAGAACGACATCAAGCGTGTCATCGCGTATTCGACCTGTTCACAGCTGGGCTACATGTTCGTTGCGGCTGGTGTCGGCGTATACTCCGTCGCGATGTTCCACCTTCTGACGCACGCATTTTTTAAGGCGATGCTGTTCCTTGGCGCGGGCTCGGTGATTCATGGGATGCATCACGAGCAGGATATGCGGAACTACGGCGGACTGCGGAAAAAGCTGCCGCTGACCTTCTGGGCGATGCTGATCGGCACGCTGGCAATTACCGGCGTTGGTATTCCGCTGACCGGCTGGATTGGTTTTGCAGGATTTGCGTCAAAAGACGCGGTGATCGAGAGCGCGTTTGTGGGCAGTGCGGGCGGCTACGCCTATTGGATGCTCGTGATCGCGGCGCTGTTCACCTCTTTCTATTCGTGGCGTCTGATGTTCCTCACCTTCTGGGGAGAGCCGCGCGGAAACAAACATACGCATGACCATGCGCATGAAAGCCCGACTGTCATGTTGGTACCGTTGGGTGTGCTCGCTCTTGGGGCGATTTTCGCCGGGGCGATCTGGTATGGCAGCTTCTTTGGCAAGACCAATGAGGTGGTTAAATTCTTTGGTGGTAAATACGGCGAGCCTGCGCATGAGCTGGTCGAGGCCGTTGCCGAGCGCAGCCCGAAGGCGTCGGAACTGCACTATGTGATGAAAAGCAAGCCGGGTGAGGCCGCGATCTACATTGCGCCTGAGAATACCGTTCTCCACGAGGCCCATTACGTGCCGACATGGGTCAAGCTGTCGCCCTTTATTGCGATGGTGATCGGTTTCTTGACGGCCTTCCAAATGTATATCCGCCGTCCTGAGCTGCCCGCGAAGCTCGCAGAGAACCAGCGGCCGCTGTATCTCTTCCTGCTTAACAAGTGGTACTTCGACGAGATCTACGACTTTGTTTTCGTACGTCCGGCAAAAGCGCTTGGCCGCTTCTTGTGGAAGCGTGGTGACGGTGCGGTGATTGATGGCGGAATCAATGGTCTGGCAATGGGCGTGATTCCGTTCCTGACCCGTCTCGCTGGCCGGGCACAGTCGGGCTACGTCTTTCACTATGCCTTTGCCATGGTGCTGGGTATCGCAATCATTCTGACCTGGGTGACGATCTCCGGGGGAGCGAACTAATGGATAACCTTCTTTCCATCACGACCTTTATCCCGCTCCTCGCGGCTGCGATCCTCGCGCTGTTCCTGCGGGGTGATGATGAAGCGGCTCAACGTAATGCCAAGTGGGTTGCGATGATTGCCACGGTGGCGACGTTTGTTGTGTCGCTGTTCATTCTATTCGGGTTTGATCCTCAGAACACAGGCTTCCAATTTGTGGAAGAGGCTGAGTGGTTGCTGGGTCTTCAATACAAGATGGGTGTGGACGGGATTTCGATCCTGTTTGTGATGCTGACGACCTTCCTGATGCCTTTGGTGATCTGGTCGGCGTGGGACGTGAAAGTGCGCGTCAAGGAATACATGATTGCGTTTCTCGTGCTGGAGACGCTCATGCTGGGCGTGTTCATGGCGCTCGATCTGGTGCTGTTCTATCTGTTCTTTGAAGCGGGCCTGATCCCGATGTTCCTGATCATCGGTATCTGGGGCGGCAAGGATCGCATCTACGCAGCGTTTAAATTCTTCCTCTACACGTTCCTTGGCTCGGTGCTGATGCTGGTGGCGATGGTGGGCATGTTCGCGGATGCGGGCACGACCGACATCACGGCCCTGCTGACGCATAACTTCGGGTCAGAGGATTTCAGTGTGCTGGGCATCCACATTGTAGGCGGCATGCAGACGATCCTTTGGATTGCATTCTTTGCCTCGTTTGCGGTGAAAATGCCGATGTGGCCGGTTCACACATGGCTGCCGGACGCGCACGTTCAGGCGCCGACGGCCGGTTCGGTCGTTCTGGCTGCGATCCTCTTGAAGATGGGTGGCTACGGCTTCCTGCGCTTCTCTCTGCCGATGTTCCCTGTCGCGTCCGAGGTCATGGCACCGCTGGTATTCTGGATGTCGGCCATCGCGATTGTTTACACGAGCCTTGTTGCGCTTGTGCAGGAAGATATGAAGAAGCTGATTGCCTACTCCTCTGTTGCGCATATGGGCTATGTGACGATGGGTATTTTTGCGGCCAACCAGCAGGGTATTGATGGTGCGATCTTCCAGATGCTGAGCCACGGATTTATCTCTGGTGCGCTCTTCCTTTGCGTTGGCGTCATCTATGACCGGATGCACACCCGCGAGATCGACGCCTATGGCGGCCTCGTGAACCGGATGCCGGCCTATGCACTGATCTTTATGTTCTTCACCATGGCAAACGTGGGTCTGCCGGGCACCTCCGGGTTCATCGGGGAATTCCTGACGCTGATGGGCATATTTAAGGTCAATACCTGGGTTGCCGCTTTTGCGACATCCGGTGTGATCCTGTCTGCCGCATACGCGCTGTGGCTCTACCGCCGCGTGGTTATGGGCGATCTCATCAAGGAAAGCCTCAAGGCGATTACCGATATGACGCGCCGTGAGAAGTTGATTTTCGCCCCGTTGGTGGTGATGACATTGCTTCTGGGCGTGTATCCGGCGCTGGTGCTCGACATTATCGGACCGAGCGTGGAAGCGCTGATCGGGCAGGTGGACATGGCACAAGCCGCCCACGCAACCGCAAACCAAATTGCCGCGCAATAAGGAGCGTCAGACATGATCTCTTCCGACCTTTCGATCATTCTGCCGGAGATTGCTCTTGCGATCTTTGCCATGGTGGCGCTGATTGTGGCGGTTTATACCGCCAAGGATAAACTCGCGCCGATGCTGACATGGCTGACGGCGGCTGTGTTTGTCATCCTTGCTTTCTGGATCGGCACTGGCTCCGACAGCACGCGCGTGGCGTTTGAGGGGGCTTTTGTCGATGATGGCTTTGCCCGCTTTGCGAAGGTGACGATCCTGTTGTCTGCAGCTGCCGTTCTGGTGATGAGCCTCGATTATCTTGAGAAGCGCGATCTGTTGCGTTTCGAATATCCGTTGCTGATCGCTCTGGCGGCTGTCGGTATGATGGTGATGGTTTCCGCCGGTGACCTGATGGCGCTCTACATGGGGCTCGAACTGCAATCGCTTTCGCTTTACGTCGTGGCGTCCTTGCGCCGTGACAGCGCCAAGTCGACCGAGGCCGGGCTGAAGTATTTCGTGCTTGGCGCACTGTCTTCGGGTCTGTTGCTTTATGGCGCGTCGCTGACCTATGGCTTCGCTGGAACGACGCTGTTTGCGGGTATCATTGAAGCTGCCGGCAACGAGCCGTCGCTCGGGCTGATCTTTGGCTTGGTCTTCCTGATTTCTGGCTTTGCTTTCAAGGTCTCTGCCGCTCCGTTCCATATGTGGACGCCGGATGTGTATGAAGGCTCGCCGACGCCGGTGACGGCATTCTTTGCGACCGCGCCGAAAGTGGCGGCAATGGCGCTGTTTGCCCGTGTCGTTCATGACGCGTTTGGTGGCAACGTCGGTGACTGGCAGCAGATCGTGGCGTTCCTCGCTGTGGTGTCGATGTTCCTCGGTGCGATTGCGGCGATTGGACAGACCAACATCAAGCGCCTGATGGCCTATTCTTCGATCGCGCACATGGGATTTGCCCTGATGGGACTGGCCGCAGGCACGGCATTCGGTGTGCAGGCGATGCTGATCTATATGGCCATCTATGTGACGATGAATATCGGCACATTCGCGTTTATCCTGTCGATGGAGCGGGATGGGCGCCCGGTCACCGATATCGCATCGCTAAAGATGTATTCCCGCAGCGAGCCGCTGAAGGCGCTGGCGATGCTGGTGCTCCTGTTCAGCCTCGCGGGTGTCCCGCCGATGGTCGGCTTCTTCGGCAAATTCTATGTGCTGCGTGCGGCCTATGATGCGGGTCTCGCCTGGCTTGCGATTGCAGGTGTGGTGGCATCGGTGATCGGTGCGTTCTACTATCTGCGGATCGTCTACTTCATGTATTTCGGCGAGACCGAGGAGCCGCTGGACGGGCAGATGTCGCCTGCGCTTTGGGCGGCGCTGATGGTATCCGCGGCGGTCATGGTTTTCGGTGTTGTAAACCTGTTCGGCATCGAGCCGCTTGCGGCAGCCGCGGCGGAAACGCTTGTCAACTGACGCGGATAGAGACGTGTTCTGGCCCGCCGGATACGAGCGGGTCACACTCGACGAGACGGACAGCACAATGGCCGAGGCCAGACGCCGCGCGGAGGCGGGGCTTGAGCGTCCAACCTGGATCATGGCGCGGCGGCAGACCGCAGGGCGGGGCCGACGAGGACGCAGCTGGGTGGCTGGTCATGGGAACCTGGCAGCAACGCTGGTGTTTCGGCCATACTGCACCCCAGCCGAGGGCGCGCGGCGGTCTTTTCTCGCGGCTAATGCGCTCTTTGAGGCGCTTGCCATTTATGTGGAGCGAAGCTGTCTTTCACTAAAGTGGCCCAACGATGTTTTGCTCAATGACGGGAAGGTTGCCGGAATTTTGTTGGAGAGTTCGGGGAGCGGTCCGTTTCTCGACTGGCTGTCAATTGGGATCGGGGTCAATCTGAAGGCGGTTCCCGAGGGTATCAACGATGCTGCTTTCGGCCCGGTCAGCCTGTTGGGAGAAGGGGGAGAAGAGGTGAGCGCGGATACCTTTCTCTCGGTTCTGGCATCGAGCTATGCGACGCAGGAAGCGAAGTTGGAAAAGTTCGGCTTTGCCCGTATTCGTGAAGACTGGTTGCGCCACGCCGCGCGGCTGGGGGACGTGATCACGGCGCGAACATCCAAGGACGATATTCGTGGGGTGTTCGACACCGTCGATGAGGATGGCAATTTGGTCCTGATCACGGGGACTGGACCGAAGACGATTCCGGCCGCCGACATTTATTTCTAGGAGCTGGCACATGTTACTGGCCATTGATTGCGGGAACACCAATACCGTTTTCTCTCTGTGGGACGGGGAGAAATTCGCAGTCACATTCCGAACCTCGACCGAACACCAGCGCACGGCGGATCAGTATTTCGTCTGGTTCTCGACACTGCTCGCCCATCACAAAGTGACAGTTGATATCCGCGATATTGTGATTTCATCTACCGTGCCGCGCGTCGTTTTCAATTTGCGGGTTTTTGCGGACAGATATTTCGGGCTCCGCCCGCTGGTCGTTGGCAAGCCCGAGTGCCGATTGCCGGTCGCGCCGCGCGTCGATGCCGGAACGCAGGTCGGACCGGACCGATTGGTCAATACTGCGGGAGCGTTTGACCGGCACGGCGGGAACCTCATCGTGGTCGATTTCGGAACGGCGACCACATTCGACGTGGTGGATGGTGACGGTGCCTATGTCGGGGGTGTGATTGCGCCCGGAGTGAACCTCAGCCTAGAGGCGCTTCATCAGGCGGCAGCTGCACTGCCGCATGTGGACGTGACAAAACCGGAGCGTGTCATTGGCACCAATACGGTTGCCTGTATGCAATCAGGTATTTTCTGGGGATATGTCGGGCTTGTTCGGGGGGTCTGCCAGCAGATCATCGCCGAGCGGGGCGAAAAAATGATGATCATCGGGACAGGGGGGCTTGCGCCGCTGTTTGCGCAAGGCGATGTGCTCTTCGACCATATCGAAGATGATCTGACGATGCACGGGCTGCGCGTGATCAGCCAATTCAACAAGGAAAACCAATGAGCAGTGAGAGATTGATCTACCTACCCCTCGGCGGGGCGGGCGAGATTGGGATGAATGCCTATGTCTATGGCTACGGCGCACCGGATCAGGAACGGCTGATTGTTGTCGATCTGGGTGTGACGTTTCCAGATATGGACGGGACGCCCGGTGTGGACCTGATCTTCCCCGATATCGCGTGGCTGGAAGCCCGTAAGGACCGCATCGAGGGGATTTTTATCACCCATGCCCATGAGGACCATGTGGGCGCGATCGGGCATTATTGGGAGAAGTTGGGCGCGCCGGTGTACGCGCGGATCTTTACCGCGAATATCGCGCGGCGAAAGATGGCCGAGGCGGGGCAGCCCGAGCGGGCCGTGGAAACCGTGCAGGCCTGGCCGGAGACGGTGAAAGCGGGGCCATTCAGCGTGGGTTTCCTGCCGGTAAGCCATTCGATCCCCGAAAGCGCGGGATTGGTGATCGACAGTCCTGAAGGCCGTGTCGTGCATACAGGCGATTTCAAGATCGACCACACGCCTGTCGTCGGTGATCCGTTTGACGAGGCGCTTTGGGCCGATGTTGCGAAAGATGGGATCAAGGCGCTGATCTGTGACTCGACCAATGTGTTTTCGCCGCATGAAGGACGTTCCGAGGCGGGATTGGCAGAGCCGATCGAGGAGCTGATGCGGGATGCAAAGGGCATGGTCGTTGCGACGACGTTTGCCTCGAACATTGCACGTCTGAAAACACTGGCCGTAGCGGGGCGTAATGCGGGGCGGTCTGTGTGCCTTTTGGGACGGGCAATGCGCCGGATGACCGAGGCGGCCATCGAAACCGGCTTGCTAAAAGATTTTCCACCGACGATCTCGCCGGAAGATGCACAGATGTTGCCGCGCGAAAATGTGCTGCTTCTCGCCACCGGTTCGCAAGGCGAACGGCGGGCGGCGAGTGCGCAGCTGTCGCAGGGGAAATATCTGGGGCTGCGGCTGAAGGAGGGGGATACGTTCCTTTTCTCTTCAAAGACCATTCCCGGCAATGAGAAGAGCGTCATTCGCATCATGAACAACCTTTCGGAGATGGGGGTGGATGTGATCGATGATGCTGGCGGGAAATACCACGTATCCGGCCACGCGAACCGGCCTGATCTGGAAAAGATGCATGAGATCATGCGTCCGCAAATGCTGATCCCGATGCATGGCGAACATCGCCATTTGCGGGAGCATGTGAAAATCGCCGAGGCCAAGGGCATGACTGGGGTCGTCGCCGTAAATGGTATGATGATCAATCTTTCGGGCAATGCGCCGAAGGTTGAGGAATATGTCGAAACCGGACGCACCTATTTGGACGGTGCGGTGCAGGTGGGCGCGCTTGACGGGATTATCCGTGACCGTATCCGGATGGCGCTGAACGGGCATGTCATCGTCACACTGATCATTGATGAGGATGACGAACCGCTGGGCGATCCCTGGTGCGAGGTCATGGGGCTTTCGGAGACGGGGCGGGGGAATGCGCCGCTTGTCGAGATCCTCGAAGCGGATTTGGCGCAGTTCCTTGCACGGGCGAAAGACCGCACAATGATGGACGATGACCGGCTGGAAAAAGAGCTTAAGAAGATCGTTCGACAGGTGACACAAAACGAGATCGGCAAGAAACCGGAAGTCACTGTGGTCGTGAGCCGGCTGGGCTAGATAGTCAATTGCGACCGGTTTCGTGTCGGCAAGGATACAGAATCGGCGGTCGGATTGAGGTTTCCTCCCCTTAGAGCGGGGAGGAAATCAGAATGAGTGCTCAGAACCTAATCGACCTTGAACGGTATCCGATCCATGATCCGGTACGTCGCCAAGAGATCGTAGATGATATCCGAAAAAGTCTGCGGCAGGACGGCTGTGCTGTGGTGCGCGGTTTTCTGACACCTGAGGGTGTGGCGGCCCTTTGTGATGAAGCGGATCGGGTGGCCCATTTGGGGTTTCACAACCGCAGCAGGACGAATGCATATTTCACCAAGGATGACCCGTCCTTACCTGACGATCATCCTGTCCGGCAGTTTTTCGACCGTTCGAACGCCTTTGTCGCAGCGGATCATTTTCCTCCTGACGGGCCGCTGCGCCAGGTCCATGATGCGGCAGGGTTCGACAGCTTTATTCAGGACTGCCTCGAGGAGAAAGACTTCTACCGATATGCCGATCCTTTGGCGGATGTGATTGTGAACACCGCCGGCGAGGGGAACGGCTTCCCGTGGCATTTCGATACCAACAACTTTACCGTAACGCTGGCGATCCAGAATGCGGAGAGTGGCGGTGAATTCGAATACGCGCCGAACATTCGCAAGGACAATGAGAATTTTTCCGAAGTCGCCAAGGTCTTGGCGGGCACTTCGGATAAAGTCGTGTCATTGCAGCTTGAACCGGGAGATTTGCAGCTGTTTCGCGGGCGGTATTCGCTCCATCGGGTCGCGCCGCTCAAAGGAGCGACCGCGCGGCATGTGGCGATATTCTCATATGTCGACACGCCAGACATGGTCGGTGCGCCTGAGCGGGTCAAACAGCTCTACGGGCGCGTCCTGCCGATTCACCTAGAGCGGGCAGGGCAGCGACGCGATGCGTTGATTGACTAGGGGCGGCTACCCTGTCCGGCGTTCCGAAAAGCTGAGGCGGATGAAGGCAGGGGCGTCTTCGCCCAATCCGACCACCTGATCGCGATTGTCCCGTTTGCCTCTGCCACCCTTGGGGCGCTCCGACTTGGGCTTGGTTGAAGCCTCTTCCGGTGGCGCGGTTTCTGACGGCTTTGGAGCGTCACTGGCGGGCGCCTCTGTGGCAGGCGTATCGGAGGAGGATGGTTTCTTACGTGAACGCGTGCGCTTTGGTTTGGACTCTGCCGGTGCTTCAGAGGGACTATCCTCTTCGACTGGCGCGGAACCGAGCGGGTTCTCCATCACGGGGATCGCCATTTGAACGAGGCTTTCGACCGCTTCGAAATATTTCTGATCGCGGGGGGAGCAGATCATGACGGCAGCGCCCTTACGCCCTGCGCGACCGGTGCGGCCGATCCGGTGAACGTAGTCCTCTGCATGAGAGGGAACGTCGTAGTTGAAGACGTGGCTCACGGCTGGGATATCCAGCCCGCGCGCGGCGACATCGGAGGCGCAAAGAAATTGGATTGAGCCGTCGCGGAAGCCATCGAGCGTTTTCATCCGCTGGCTTTGATCGAGATCGCCATGGATCGGAGCCGCGTTGTAGCCGTGTTTTTTCAGGGATTTTGCGACAATGTCGACGTCGATCTTGCGGTTGCAGAAGATGATCGCATTGGTGCAGCTCTCGCCTTCGGCGTCGATCAGGGCGCGCAGAAGGTTGCGCTTCTCCTTATCGGCACGGTCGCGGCGGGATGGTTTGAAAGATACGACGCCCTGACGGATATTTTCGCCCGTCGTCGCTGCGCGGGCAACCTCGATCCGCGCTGGCGCGGAGAGGAATGTGTTGGTGATCCGTTCGATTTCAGGTGCCATAGTGGCGGAGAAAAAGAGGGTCTGGCGGGTGAAGGGGGTCAGGCCAAAGATGCGCTCGATGTCGGGGATGAAGCCCATGTCGAGCATCCGGTCGGCCTCGTCTACCACCATGATCTGAACGCCGGTCAGCAGGAGCTTGCCGCGTTCGAAGTGATCCAGCAGGCGGCCGGGCGTAGCGATCAGAACGTCAACGCCGCGGTCAATCAGGGCGTCTTGTTCCTTGAAACTGACACCACCAATCAGCAGTGCTTTCGTCAGCTTTGAATATTTGGCGTAGGTGTCGAAGTTTTCTGCGACCTGTGCCGCCAATTCGCGGGTTGGACACAGGACGAGGCTGCGGGGCATTCGGGCGCGAGCGCGGCCACGGTGCAGCATGGAGATCATCGGAAGTGTGAAGCTTGCCGTTTTGCCGGTGCCTGTCTGCGCGATACCGAGCACATCGCGGCCTTCGAGGGCAGGAGGGATTGCGCCTTCCTGAATGGGGGTGGGCGTTTCATAGCCTGCTTCGGCCACGGCCTTGAGAACCTTCTTGTCGAGGTTCAAATCGGAAAATTGGGTCATTTATGCCTTTCGCGTGTTTGCGGCGTTGGGGCCGCTTTGTCACGCGGCCAGCCTCTGGCCGGATTGCCCGAGGCGCTGATAGTTGCGATGTGTTACGACGAAGGCAGGAAAAGGTCAAGAAACACCCCAAAATGGTGAATTTGACGGCTGCGTTGTGGTTTTCGCGCCTCGCTTGGCGCTAGACCATCATTTCTTTTGTCGCGGAAAGTGTCACATCGGGGTAATCGCGGGAGACGCGATCAATGTCCCATTGTAGGCGTGTGAGGTAGACGAGATCACCGTCGTTATCCGTCGCCATGTGCTGTTTGTTGGCCTGAGCAAATGCATCGACTTTCGGCTTGGGGCCTGAAACCCAACGGGCGGAGGTGAATTGCGAGCCTTCGAACCGAACGGGCAGGCCGTATTCCAGCTCGATGCGGCTGGCGAGCACTTCGAACTGGAGTGCGCCGACCACGCCGACGATGAAACCGGAGCCGAAGGTCGGCTTGAACACTTTTGCCGCGCCTTCCTCCGCGAATTGCATCAGGGCTTTTTCGAGGTGTTTCGCCTTCATCGGGTCGCCCGCACGGCAGTTCTGTAAGAGCTCGGGCGCGAAAGAGGGGATACCGCTGACCTTGAGCTGCTCGCCCTCGGTCAGAGTATCACCGATACGCAATTGGCCGTGGTTCGGGATGCCGATGATATCGCCTGCCCAAGCCTCGTCAGCCAATTCGCGATCGGAGGCGAGGAACAGGACCGGATTGGTGACGGCCATCGGCTTTTTCGATCGGACATGCAGAAGCTTTTGACCGCGCGTGAAATGGCCAGATGCGAGACGGACGAAAGCAACGCGGTCGCGGTGCTTAGGGTCCATGTTCGCCTGAACCTTGAAGACGAAACCGGCGACCTTTTTCTCTTCGGGTGAAATCTGGCGCGGCTCGGCGCTTTGGGGCTGTGGTTCGGGCGCGTAGGAGCCGATGCCGTCCATAAGTTCCTTGACGCCAAATGAGTTGATCGCGGAGCCGAACCAGATCGGGGTCATCGATCCGTCCAATACGGCTTGCGGGTCGAGCGGCGGAAGGAGTTCCCGCGCCATCTCGACCTCTTCGCGCAGCTTTTCAAGCTGGGCGGCGGGGATGTGTTCGGCCATTTTTGGGTCATCAAGACCATTGATCTGGATCGAGTCTGCGACCTTGTTGCGGTCGGCGCGGTCCATCAGTTCGAGGCGGTCATTCAGCAGGTCATAGCAGCCGAGAAAATCACGACCCATGCCAATCGGCCAGCTTGCCGGTGTGACGTCAATTGCGAGGTTTTCCTGGATTTCGTCAATAATTTCGAATGTGTCGCGGCTCTCGCGGTCCATCTTGTTACAGAAGGTGAGAATGGGCAGGTCGCGCAGGCGGCAGACCTCAAATAGTTTTTGGGTCTGGCTTTCCACGCCTTTCGCGCCATCGATGACCATGACAGCTGCGTCCACGGCGGTCAGCGTGCGGTAGGTATCCTCGGAAAAATCGGAGTGGCCGGGGGTGTCGACGAGATTGTAACGGAAATCGCGGAAGTCGAAGGACATCGCCGAGGCGGATACCGAGATGCCGCGATCCTTTTCCATCTGCATGAAGTCGGAGCGGGTGCGGCGGGCTTCGCCCTTGGCGCGGACTTGCCCGGCCATTTGAATTGCACCGCCGAAGAGCAGGAACTTTTCGGTCAGTGTGGTTTTGCCGGCGTCGGGGTGCGAGATGATCGCGAAGGTGCGACGACGGGCGATTTCGGGCGGAAGGCTCGGGCGATTTGTCATGGCGTCCCTATAGGTGGGCGTACGGAAAAGGGCAATTGGGGAGTGGATCAGCTGGCTGATGCGCGACGTAGCAGGGCTGCCAGATCTTCCGCACCTGCGAGGGATTCGGCGATTTCGTAGTCGTGGTGGCGCCTGCGTTCATGCACGCCGCCGGTGCTGGCAAGGCGTTCGCGGACGTCCTCCGGTAATGCCTTGGTCGTGCGCGGGTCGACCATCAGCGACTCGGCGGCTATTCCTTCGGCGTAGATGATGTGGTGGTCGTCGAAGAGGAGCTGGTAGTAATCGACGAATCCGCCTTCCGTCTGCAGGATGGTCGTGCCGTTAACAAGGTGGCGTGCCTTGATCAGAACCTCGGCGCGACCCGCACCGAGTGTATCTGAGCGCTGGTAGACGAAAATCCGATGATCGGGGCTGAGGCGCAGCTCCTGATCATTGTGCATGGCCCCAGGAGCGATGCTTACCGGGGCGAATGTCCCAGTTGCGCGGAGTGTGGTGTGACCGACCCAGCGGATTTCGCGGGGGCCATCGTCGCGCGTCAGGACGCGATCACCGACAGAGAGTTCCTCGACGGCGCGTAATTCGCCTGAAGCGAGCGTGATCCGAGTGCCGCGTACAAAGGAGACGAAAGCCGCCTCTGCAAAGCGGCGTGTTGCGGTCGTGCGATCGATGCCGACGAGGCGGTAATCCGTATCGATGTCGATTTCGGAAAGCGGCAGGAGGTAGACCTCCTCGGCGATTCCATCACTGACTTCCACGAATACGATGGCTTCCTGTGTGGTGCCTGCCGGGGTCATCAACGTGATACAACAATCGAGATACAGACGGTGGCGCGGATCGCCGAGATCAGAGGCGGGCGCGATGGCGAAACCGCTGTCGGTGGCGTCCGGCACAACGTCGATGCGGCCTGCCAGCGCCGGGTCGACCAGGCTGTAGACGTCATCGAGTACCAGCTCGTCTGCAAAGCTGATCGCGTCGCCTTCGGCTGCGCCATCAGTGACGACAAAGGCGCTGGCGCGATAGACGTCTAGCGTCTGGGGGGATGAGGCGTCCTGTTCTGTCATGCCGTTCTGCATCGGTTGCGGAAACCCGTATCGGTTGTGGGTGTGATAGCGGAATGCGGCGGGCCTTGCCAGAGGTGCGATTGCCCCCTAGCTGTGTGACAAAGAATAGGGAGAGAGATATGGATCTGGGTATCAAAGGGAGGCGCGCCGTTGTCTGCGCGTCGTCAAAAGGTCTGGGACTGGGATGTGCGCGTGCGTTGGCTGAGGCGGGTGTAAATCTGGTGATGAACGCCAGAGGAGCTGATGCGCTGGAGCAGGCCGCCGGCGCGATCCGGTCCGAATTCGGTGTCGAGGTCGTGACGGTCGCTGCCGATATTACAGATGAAAATGGGCGTGCAGAGGTTCTGCGGGTGGCGGGCGAGGTTGATATTCTTGTCAACAATGCAGGCGGACCGCCCCCCGGGATGTGGACCGATTGGGATCGTGACGACTTTATCAAGGCACTGGATGCCAACATGCTGGCACCGATCGCGATGATGAAGGCTTTGATGCCGGGAATGATGGAGCGCGGGTGGGGACGCGTGGTCAATATCACCAGCCAGTCTGTAAAAGCTCCGATTCCGCAGCTGGGGCTATCGAATTCGGCCCGTGCCGGATTGACCGGCTATGTGGCCGGGACTGCGCGACAGGTCGCCCCGCATGGTGTCACGGTGAATAACCTCTTGCCGGGTATTCATGCGACGGACCGAGCCGTCGGGCTTGATAAAGGCGCGGCGGAAGCCGCCGGTATCGATGTCGAGCAGGCACGGAAGAACCGGCAGGCAACAATCCCGGCGCGGCGCTATGGAACGGCGGCGGAATTTGGCGCAACTTGTGCGTTCCTTTGCTCGCAACATGCGGGGTTCATTGTCGGGCAGAATATCCTGCTTGATGGCGGGGCGGTGAACGCGACGCTCTGACGCTTGTGCTGCTGCGCTACGGTTGGTAGGGAACTTGAACCTGAGCTAATTCGTCGGATACAGCCCGTGCACGCGACCCCGCGCCTAGAAGTAAAGAACCTCGTTCGTAGCTATGACGGACTGCGCGTCGTAGATGATGTGTCGCTTTCGGTCATGCCGGGTAGTGTGATCTGCCTTTTGGGACCGTCCGGCTGCGGGAAGTCAACGACGTTGCGGATGATCGCGGGCGTCGAGATGCAGGATAGCGGGGAAATCTTTGTGGATGGACGACTCGTGTGTGACACGGTGACCCGCGTTCCGCCGGAAGGGCGCGAGATCGGACTGATGTTTCAGGATTTCGCCCTCTTTCCGCATCTGAGTGTCGCAGAGAATGTGGCGTTCGGGCTGAAGGGGTCGGCACGGCAAAATCGTGCGCGTGTCGAGGAATTGCTGACGAAGGTCGGGATGCTGCGCCACATCGATGCCTATCCACACCAACTGTCAGGGGGGGAGCAGCAGAGGGTGGCGCTGGCGCGTGCGCTCGCGCCCCGGCCCAGAATCCTCTTAATGGACGAGCCTTTTAGCGGATTGGATGACCGTCTGCGCGACGACATTCGTGATGAGACATTGCAGGTGCTGAAAGGCGAAGGCACGTCCGTTTTGCTCGTGACGCATGAACCTGCCGAAGCAATGCGGATGGCGGATGAGATTGCGCTTATGCGCAATGGTCGCGTTGTGCAGCGCGGCGCGCCCTATAATATCTATAATGCTCCGGTTGATCGTGAGGCCGCTGCATTTTTTAGTGATATCAATGTTATACGGGGCGTTGTTAAGGGGGCTTTGACGGAGACACCCTTTGGGCAATTCCTGGCTCCGGGTGTGCCGGATGGCACGGAAGTCGAGATCGTTATCCGGCCCCAACACCTGCGGATCGACTTTGATCGCGGGGGGCGCGGGCCGAACCCGACACCCGTCGACGGGACGCCTGCGCGTGGTGTTGTGGAGCGTGCGCGATATATGGGGTCTGAAAGCCTCGTTGAATTTCGGATGGAATTTGACGGGTCGATTTTGCGGGCATCTGTTCCGTCGGTTTTCCTTCCGGCGCAGGGGACGCCGCTTTGGCTGATGTTCCGCCGCGACCGATGCCATGTCTTTCCGGTGCGGAGCTAGCGCTGCGCGGTCAGCCGGGTAACGAAGTCATTGAGCGTTTTGCCGTCCTCTGGGAGGAATGCACCGCCTTTGATCGATAGATCAGATATAAGGTCGACGCGAAACACTTTGAAACCACTCTGATATTCAGACCAGCATGTGAGTGTCCAAACCTGAGCCCAGAATTCCAAGTGTAAGGGGCGGATGCGTTCTGTTTGGGCTGCGCCGAGGGGCGTGACATCGACATAAAGATGTTCGCGTAGGGCGCGACGTAGAGCGCCAAGGTGTCGCGTGGCATTTGCGGCTTCGGGACTGGCGTAGACGAATGTCTCGGCGCTGTCGTCCTGCATACCCTGAGGCGTTACGGCGCCGATCTTGCCCCGCAGACTGCGGGCGGCCGCGGCGAGCGTTGGATCCGCACCTGTGGCAACGAGGCTCATACCGATGCGAAGGGCTTCGAATTCGTCTTTGTTCAGGGCCATCGGGGGAAGGCTAACAGGCGCACGCAGGATGTATCCGACGCCGCGTTCTCCTTCGATTGGAATTCCCGAGCCTGCCAGTGTCGACATATCGCGCCAGATGGTGCGGGTGGATACCCCGAGTTGCCGCCCAAGATCGGCAGCGCGGTGGAGCTGTCCGTCGCGCAGGATTTGGATCAGTTCAAAGAGGCGGTCATTACGTGCGATGGTTCTCGTCCAGTTTGGCGTTTTGTCAGTTTTGCGGGACGACGAAGCGCAAAGTCTTTGCCTGCAAGGGGTTTTGCGTGGCGTCCAACTGACAATTTGATGTCAGCAGGGTTCCAGCGCAAGGCCGGATTTGGGGCGGCAGGGCATTTTCGGGCTTTTGCGGGGGGTGGGCGCGGCCTAGGGTGATGCCCAGAGATTAGAGCACCGGCGATGGTGCGAGTGTCAGGGAGAAGAGACATGCTTAATAATATTGGTCTTCCGGGTCTGCTGTTGATCGCGGTTGTGGTGCTGGTCCTGTTCGGGCGCGGAAAGATTTCGTCGCTGATGGGCGAAGTTGGTAAGGGGATCACGGCGTTCAAGAAAGGCGTGGATGAAGGCAAGCAGGAGCTTGAGGATCAGGCGGCTGAGGCGGCCAAGGATGTTACCCCCGAGGACAAGAAAGACAAAGCCTAAGTCTGGCTTGGGCGGCCTATTGGCCTGCCCGTCTTGATAGTCCATCTGGAGGAGGACGCCGCCGATGTTTGGTCTTGGCTGGAGTGAAATGGTGCTGATCGGCATCGTCGCGCTGATCGTTGTGGGCCCGAAGGATTTGCCGGGCATGTTCCGAACACTCGGTCAATTGAGTGGTAAGGCGCGCGGGATGGCGCGTGAATTCAGCCGCGCAATGGAATCCGCAGCGGATGAGGCGGGTGTCAAAGACATTTCCAAATCCATCAATGCGGCGGCGAACCCGACCAAATTCGGCACAGATAGCCTGAATAAGGCAGCCACATCGACGTTTAAACCGGGTGGGGCAACCGAGGCGCTATCGAAAGAACGGGCCGAGGCGGCAGAGAAGTTCAAGGAAGCGAGTGCCAAGGCGGCAACCGCACGGAAAGAGCGGGAAGCCGTTGCCGCGGCCGAGGCCGCGGAGTCCGAGGCTCCGGCGGAAAGCATTGAAGATGCTGAGGACAAGTCATGAGTTCGACGGATGATCTAGATAACAGCTCGGCACCGCTGATCGAGCATCTGGCGGAGTTGAGAACGCGGCTGATCCGGTCGCTGCTTGCATTCATCGTGGCCATGGTGATTTGTTTCGCCGTCTGGAACCCGATTTTCGATTTCCTGACATTGCCGCTCTGTAATGCGCTTGCTGAGCGTGGGCAGGACAACTGCGGCTTGGTGCTTATCGCGCTGCAAGAAGGTTTCTTTGTCGCGATCTCGATTTCGCTGCTCGGTGGGCTGATGCTGTCCTTTCCTGTGATCAGCTACCAGCTATGGCGGTTTATCGCGCCCGGATTGTACCGGACCGAGAAGAGTGCCTTTTTACCGTTCCTGATTGCATCGCCGTTCATGTTTTTCCTCGGTGCGTCATTTGCCTATTACGCTATTACCCCGCTGGCATTCGATTTCTTTCTCGGGTTCCAGCAGCCAGGTACGCTGATGGATGGGCCGGACGGGGCGACGGGTGTCGCTGGAATCGCGTTTCAAGGTTCTGCGCAGGCTTACCTCTCGCTCACGATCAAATTCATTGTCGCGTTCGGTCTGTGTTTCCAGCTGCCGGTTCTGCTGACGCTGATGGGCAAGGCCGGATTGGTCAGTTCTCGCGGGCTGCGGACGATGCGTAAATATGCGGTTGTTGGTATTCTGCTCCTTGCGGCGTTGGCGACACCGCCGGACGTTATCAGTCAGGTGATCCTGTTTGTGGTCGTCTACGGTCTCTACGAGATTTCCATTCAGCTCGTCCGCCGCGTGGAACGCCAGAAAGACGCGGCCGCACGGGCAGAGGGAATCATCGGTGAAGGGGAGAGCCTGTTTGACGAGGATGACTTTGAGGAGGAGGCGCCCGAAGAGGATGCGAAACCGTGACGGATGCGGCTGCTTCCGATGTGCTGGGCCGGATTGCGGCGGCGCTGGAACGGATGAGCCCGCCACCGCAATCTGAGCCGGATTTCCAAGTAGCATCTGCATTCGTATGGCACACAGAACCGGATCGGCTCGAGCCTGTCGAAAAAGTGGCGCGGGTAGGTTTGCCTCTACTGGTTGGAATAGACCGTTCGCGTGATACGCTCTTGGCGAATACCCGGCAATTCGCTGCGGGGATGCCGGCCAATAATGCGCTTCTCTGGGGTGCGCGAGGCATGGGGAAATCCAGCTTAGTCAAAGCGATACACGGCGAAGTTCAACAAGATTTTGCAGACCTCAAGATCATTGAGATACAGCGGGAGGATTTGCCATACATTGGGCGGTGCCTGAATATCCTGCGGCGGGCGGAGGCGCGATTCATCCTGTTTTGCGATGATTTGTCGTTTAGTCATGATGATGCCCATTACAAATCGCTCAAGGCAGTGTTGGACGGCGGAATAGAGGGGCGGCCCGACAATGTGGTGCTGTATGCCACATCAAACCGGCGCCATCTGATGCCAAGGGACATGATCGAGAATGAGCGATCTTCGGCAATCAATCCCGCAGAAGCCGTGGAAGAGAAGGTTTCGCTCTCGGATCGCTTCGGGCTATGGCTCGGGTTCCATCCTTGCAGTCAGGATGAATACCTTGCGATGATCCGCGGCTATTGCGATGCGTATGGGGTCGATGTTTCGGAGGCTGAATTACGGGCGGAGGCCATTGAATGGCAGGCCACCCGTGGAGCGCGGTCCGGGCGGGTGGCATGGCAGTTTTTTACCGATCTTGCTGGCCGCAAGGGCGTCCGGTTAGGGTAGGAAATTCTTTGGGTCGAGGCTTTCGAGGCCGCGCCGGATTTCAAAGTGAACAAAGCTTGGCGAACTGTCGCGGACCGTACCAAGTGTGCTGCCCTGAGAGACACGATCATCCTTGGATACCGCGATATTGTCGAGATTTGTGTAAACGGTGAGCAGTCCATCTGCATGACGCAGGACGAGAATTGCGACCCCGTTCGTGTCACGGGTGACGGCAGCGACAACGCCGTTGGCGGCGGCCTTTACATCGGTTCCTGCGGGTGCGCCGATGTCGATCCCTTCATTGCGGCCTTTTGCGTAGTCGCGAATGATGGAGCCGTTCACAGGATAGATGAACGGTGCGTCGGCAGCCTCTTCCTCGGTCTCTTCGGGGATGTCGAGAACGGGCGCGGCAGGTGGCGTCAGTTCGACTGCGACGCTGTCTTCGTCTTCGGGGAGTGGTTCGGCCGCAGAAGGCGGCTCCGGCGCGACAGTTCCAGCGCCGGGAGTTGTCACGGTGGGTTCCTCTGAGGGTGGCGCGGCGCGGCCTGTGGCCTCTGGTATCAGAAGGGTTTGGTTTTCACGGATCGACAGATCTGAGTCGAGGCCGTTCCATTCTGCGAGGACGCGCACCGGGATGTTATAGCGCCGCGCGATCCCAAATGCGGTTTCGCCGCGTCTGACACGATGGCGGATAGGTTCTGGTCCGCTCGCTTGCGGCGTCGTCACCGCTGCATTGGGCTGCGCATCTGTAGCTGCCGGCGCAGCGCGGTTTATAGCGTCTTCGGCCAGTGTCGTCACATCCACACGCGGCGCGCCGCCTGTTGCCGAGGGGCCAGGCGTTATAGTGCCTTCGACAGACACCTGCTGGTTCAGGGCAATGATCTCGCCTGCGCGAAGCGGAACATTCGGTGCGATCCCGTTGTAGTCAGCGAGGCTTTGCGCATCTATTCCGAGCCGCTGTGCGATGGCGGAGATTGTGTCGTCTAGCCGAGTCACGACCACTTGATAGCTGGAGTAGGTGATGAGGCCGCGGCTGTCCGGCTCGGGGCGCTCGGACTGTATGAAAGGCGCGTCGCTTGTGTCGAGCGCATTCCCGCCGAAATTGCGCAGATCAAGGTCAAATGGCTGGGAGCAAGCAGATAAGGCAAGCAATGCGGTGCCAAGCAAGAGCGCTGGGCGATGGGCCAATCGGGGTGCAGACATTCTAAGCCTCAAAAACTTTGCCGGTCGTTGCGCCGGATTTAAACTGCGTTAATGTCAGTCTCCAAGTCCCTCAATTAATGGGACAAAGCGAACCTGACGTAGTTCTTCATACTCGTATCCTGTCTCCGTGCGTGTTGCACGGATCAGGGTTTGCACCGCGTCGGACTGACCAACGGGCAATACCATAATACCGCCTACCCGCAATTGCGCCAAGAGTGGGCCCGGCGGGTCTTCGGCAGCGGCCGTAACAAGAATCCGGTCAAAAGGTGCCTGCTCGGGATAGCCGAAGCTGCCATCACCTGTTACCGCCGTGATGTTCGAAAGGTCATTGGCCTCGAACACGGTGCGTGCATTGGCGACAAGGCGGCGGAACCTGTCGATGGTATAGACGCGGCGGGCGAGAAGGCTGAGGATGGCCGCCTGATAGCCGGAGCCTGTGCCGACCTCGAGAACCTTGTCGCGAGGGGATACGTCGAGAGCCTGCGTCATCAGTCCGACGATGCTGGGCTGGCTGATGGTCTGCCCCGATGCAATCGGGAGCGGGACGTCTGTGTAGACCTTGTCCGCAAAAATCCCTTTGACGAAATGGGCGCGGTCGATCCTCTCCATCGCGGAGAGCACACGGGAGTCTGTGACACCTCGACTGCGCAGAGCAAAGAGGAATTGCATTTTCCGCTCTGCGATGGCGTCGATTTCTTCGGTCACTTGAGTGCCTCGCGCAGATCTTCGAGGGCGCGATGGTCTGTGAGGTCCGCACGCATCGGGGTGACCGAGATATAGCCGTCCAGATTGGCCTGTGCATCTGAGCCTTGCGCCGTGGGGCCGTGCTGGGCACCGCCCTTGATCCACAGGAACTTGCGCCCTGATGGTGACATATGCGGTTCGGCGGAAAAGTAGCTATCTTTGCGGAAACCTTGGAAGGTTGGGGCGAGGCCCTTAACCGCTTCGGCCGGCGCGGGCGGGAAATTAACGTTGTAGAACAGGCGGTAGTCGGAAGTGTCCCAATGGCCGTGTTCCAGAAGCTTACGCACGGTTGCGGCACCGTGAACGGTCGCTGCTTCGAACGGGTCATCAAGACCTACATTGGCGGGTCCGTAAAATTGAGAGAGAGCGATGGCTGGCAGCCCTTGCAAGGCCGCTTCCATCACCGCACCGACTGTCCCGCTGTAGAGCACATTGTCGGCGGCATTGTTGCCGCGATTAACGCCGGATAGAACGAGGTCAGGCCGGTGATTGATCATCACATCATAGAGGGCCGCCAGTACACAATCCGCAGGTGAGCCTTCGGCGGCAAAGCGCCGCGGTGCGAGCTCCGCGATCATCATTGGATGTGTGTAGCTGATGCAATGGCCCACGCCGGATTGCTCAAAAGCCGGGGCCACGACCCAAACCTCGCCTTCGGGTCCGGCGAGTTCGGCGGCGATTTTTTCCATTACTTTCAGGCCGGGTGCGTTGATACCGTCGTCATTCGTGATGAGAATACGCATCTTTGCTCCTGCCTGTGTTCGTGTGTCTTCCTAAGACACGAGGAAGGTTTCGACAAGCCGCTGTCACAGAGGCGGCAGGCTGGCGGTGATCTCGGGAATCACTGCGCGGAAGCGGAAGAAGCCGTGCGTTGCATTGGGCCAGAAACGGCGGTCGTAGGGGCGCATCATCTGGATGAGCGGCACGCCCAAGGCCTCGGAAGTCAGGTGGTCGTGCGCCGGACCTGTCGGAAGATGGCTGGTGATGACCTGTTCTATGTTTTCGGTTTTGATGAGGTTGCGCAGATCTTCGCCCGACAGGAGCCTGGCGGCATCGGGCCAATTATGGCGGTCCAAACAGTCTTGAATGGCTGAATCTGTCCATTCGATCACGGTTTCGCTCACTGCGAGAGGGCTACGGTGCGCGGCGGTGGAGAGAGTGGCGAAAACTGCGGGCTTTGGGATGCTGCGAAGGAGCCAGCCTGGTGAGAGGTCTTCTTCGGTCACGAGCAGGAGGGTGCGCGCGTCGGCGGCTGGTACGACCGGAGATGGGAGCGCGCGGGGGGCAGGGTGAGGCCGGAACGGCAGCGGCTCCGCGCGGGTTGCTAGGTCTTCGGGGGCAAAGCGTCCGTCTGTATATTTGGCGATATTGTCACGGCTGGCGAGGTAGGTTTTCCCCTGCGTGTGGAGCCCCGCGACCCAGCGCCAGGACAAGGTATTGGACGCAGGATCGCCGTCCAGCAGATGGCGGAGGAAGAAATCGGCACCCAATTCCCACGGGAGGCGCAAAGTGAAGATCCAGATGGATGCAAACCACATTCGAGCATGGTTGTGCAGATATCCCGTGTTGCACAGTTCTCTGGCCCAGTGATCGAACGCGTCGATACCAGTGCCGCCTGTGCAGGCTGCCTCCCATTGCTGACGCAGGCCGGTTTCGGTTTGTACGCGGTTAAGGGCCGAATTGAGGCCCGCGCGGTAGGTGCTCCAAATCGAGGGGCGTAATTCGAGCCAACCTTTCCAATATGTGCGCCAGACGACCTCCTGAACAAATTTATCGTCCAGAGCCCCGGACTTTCGGGGACGGGTTGCGGCAAGGACGTCCGTTTCCGAGAGAATCCTGTGGCGAAGGTAGGGCGAAAGGCCAGAAACATGCGGGTGCCCGTCTCGATCGAAATTTCGAAGGCGGGCATAGGTGGTGCCGGCGCGCGGGATAAAGCTTTGAAGCCGTTCGAGCGCAGCGGTGTGGGTCGGTGGGAATGATTGCAGAGCGCTTTTCATGCGCCGGAGGTAGTGCGAGGGCTGATGGTAGCAAGAGGCCCGAATTCGCGGACGAACTGCCCTTGAAGCCCCCGCACCGCACCACTAAGATTCCCTTCAGTTTGACCGAATACAGTTAGAGACTCCCAAAAGAGGCGGGCAGAATGAAAGATCCAATCGATACCTATATGAACCTCGTTCCCATGGTCGTTGAGCAAACCGCGCGCGGGGAACGGGCCTATGATATTTTCTCCCGTCTTCTGAAAGAACGGATCATCTTTGTTTCCGGGCCGGTTCACGATGGCATGAGCCAGCTGATCGTCGCGCAATTGCTGCATCTCGAGGCCGAGAACCCCAAAAAAGAGATCAGCATGTATATCAACAGCCCGGGTGGGGTCGTGACCTCTGGTCTGTCGATCTACGATACGATGCAATACATCCGTCCGAAGGTCTCGACCTTGTGCGTGGGGCAGGCGGCGTCGATGGGCTCGCTCCTGCTGACCGCCGGCGAGCCGGGCATGCGGTTCTCGCTTCCGAACAGCCGTATCATGGTGCACCAGCCGTCTGGCGGCTATCAAGGGCAGGCCACGGATATCATGATCCATGCGCAGGAAACCCAGAAGCTGAAAACGCGCCTTAACGAAATTTACGTGAAACACACCGGCCAGACACTCAAGAAGGTCGAAGCCGCGCTGGAGCGCGATAATTTTATGGCGCCGGAAGATGCTAAGGATTGGGGGTTGATTGATGAAATCCTCACCAAGCGGGACGATGCCGCAGAATAGCGCAGCAATCGCTGCCGGTAGGAACAGGCATTTTGGCGTTGTGGACCGGAAGCGCCTGTCCTACTGTTGGGGAACACGGATCGAAGCGACAAACGGCCCAGCGCCGAGAGGGTAAATATGGCGAATTCGTCAGGCAGCGACAGCAAGAATACGCTTTACTGCAGCTTCTGCGGCAAGAGCCAGCATGAGGTGCGAAAGCTGATCGCGGGGCCGACTGTATTCATCTGTGATGAGTGCGTTGAGCTGTGCATGGATATCATCCGCGAGGAGACCAAATCTTCGGGGCTCAAATCCTCGGAAGGGGTTCCGACGCCGCGGGAGATCTGCAACGTTTTGGATGACTATGTGATTGGGCAGGAGCATGCGAAGCGTGTCCTCTCGGTTGCTGTTCACAACCATTACAAACGCCTCAATCATTCCGGCAGCACATCGGATATTGAATTGGCGAAATCCAATATTCTGCTGATTGGTCCGACGGGCTGCGGCAAGACGCTGCTCGCTCAGACGCTCGCGCGTATTCTGGATGTGCCGTTTACGATGGCGGATGCAACGACTCTCACAGAGGCAGGCTATGTGGGGGAAGATGTCGAGAACATCATCCTCAAACTATTGCAGGCCAGCGAGTATAACGTGGAACGTGCGCAACGCGGGATCGTCTATATCGATGAGGTCGATAAGATTACCCGCAAGTCTGATAATCCCTCAATAACGCGGGATGTGTCGGGCGAGGGTGTTCAGCAGGCTTTGCTGAAAATCATGGAAGGCACAGTCGCATCGGTTCCGCCTCAGGGCGGGAGGAAGCATCCCCAGCAGGAATTCCTGCAGGTAGATACAACGAATATTCTGTTCATCTGTGGGGGGGCTTTTGCAGGACTCGACAAGATCATCTCGCAACGGGGCAAAGGCTCGGCGATGGGATTTGGCGCCGACGTGCGTGAAGTCGACGAGCGGAATGTTGGCGAAGTGTTCCATGATCTGGAACCTGAAGATCTGTTGAAGTTCGGTCTGATCCCTGAATTCGTCGGTCGTTTGCCGGTCATTGCGACGCTGGAAGACCTCGACGAAGATGCGCTCGTGACCATTTTGAGCCAGCCGAAGAATGCTCTGGTCAAGCAGTATCAGCGCCTCTTTGAGATCGAAGATACGAAGCTGACATTCACCGAGGACGCACTGAAAGCGATTGCCCGTCGCGCAATCGAGCGGAAAACAGGTGCGCGCGGCTTGCGTTCTATCATGGAGGATATCCTCCTCGATACGATGTTCGATCTGCCTGGAATGGACGAAGTCACTGAGGTGGTCGTCAATGAGGAAGCCGTCGGCCCCGAGGCAGAGCCTCTGATGATTTATGCAGAGGACAGCGGCAAGGCAGAAGCGCGCGCGTGACGCGGTGTTTGGTACTGATCAGGAAGCCGGCTCTTTTTGAGTCGGCTTTTTTTGGAGCGGGTGATGGGTAATCGAAGACTTATTTCGACAGGTTCACCG
Source organism: Marivivens sp. (assembly GCA_017643845.1). Taxonomy (GTDB): domain Bacteria; phylum Pseudomonadota; class Alphaproteobacteria; order Rhodobacterales; family Rhodobacteraceae; genus JAEPMR01. The sequence continues at coordinate 43,513 of JAEPMR010000019.1, forward strand.
TTTGAGAAACAGATCGGCTATTCGCGGGCGGTGGTCGAAGGGGATTGGGTGTTTGTCGCAGGAACGACGGGTTACGACTACGCAACCATGACGATGCCGGAAACCGCCCGATTGCAATGCCGGAACGCATTGGAGACTATTTCCGCCGCGCTGGCCGATGCGGGTGCGACGCTCGATGATGTCGTGCGGGTTCGATATATCCTGCCGGATGCCAAGGACTGGCCGGAATGTTGGCCTGTGACCTCAGCGGCCTTTGCGACGGCACGGCCTGCGGCGACGATGATTGTTGCCGGGTTGCAGGAACCGGAGATGAAGATCGAGATCGAAGTTACCGCGCGATTGCCTCAAGATCATGGGCAATAGGCGGATGCGTGAAACGCTCTCTTACCTCTGGACCTTCGAGCGTGTTTCGGGCAAGAGGGGGGCAAGCAACGGAGCGAAGAAATGGGCATTCTCAACGCGATCAGCCGTCTCTTTACCTGGTGGGACGGGCAGACCCTGAACACGCAGTTTTTTACGTGGCGTAAAGGCGAAAAGGTCGGCGAAGACGATCAGGGGAACACCTATTACCGGACGGCTGACGATAGCCGTCGCTGGGTCATCTATAATGGTGAGATCGAGGGTAGCCGCGTCAGCCCGGACTGGCACGGCTGGCTGCATCGGACTTGGGATGAGCCGCCGAGCGACAAGCCGCTTGTTCATAAGTCGTGGGAAAAGCCGCATCAGGAAAACCTAACCGGGACAGCATTAGCCTATGCGCCTGCTGGATCCATTCGCCGTGCGCAGCCTGCTGATCGTAGCGATTACGAGGCGTGGACGCCCGAATAAGGCGAGAGCAACATGCGCGAAAACATCGTAGAGACACTTGTGGGAACAGCCGTTGTCGTCGTGGCAGCGGCGTTTCTCGTTTTCACCCTCCAAACCACTGGCGGGGGTGGGAGCACGAGCGGCTATAGCCTGAACGCGGCATTTCGTTCGGCCGAAGGCGTGAGCGTCGGTACCGATGTACGGCTTGCCGGCGTGAAAATCGGCACTGTGACGGATATGGTTCTCGACGCGCAGACATTTCGGGCAGTGACGGTGATGGATATTTCCGCTGATGTCCCCATCCCTGATGACAGCACTGCGGTTGTCGCATCCGAGGGACTTTTGGGTGGAACTTTCGTAGAGATTGTTCCTGGCGGATCTTTTGACAATTATGCAGATGGAGCCCAGATCCTTGATACCCAAGGTGCGGTGAGCCTGACGTCACTTTTGCTCCGCTTCGTATCTGGCGGGGGCGAGGGCGAGTGATCCGTGCGTTTGGCATTTTTGGTGCCTTGATTGCTGGCATGTTTTGGGCGAGCTCTGGGATCGCACAAGAAATTCTTGAAACGCCGCTTGCACCGGCCCCCGAGCAGCTGGAGGAGGACGAGGGTGACGGGCGCTTCGTTCCGAATTACGGCGATATCGTCGAACCGCCGACTGCCGAGCAGGTCGCATCGGCCAGCTCCGCGAGGCTGAGAGTTCTGGACAAGATTACCGGCGCAGTGAGTGACGTAGATGTTCCATCGGGCGGGGAAGTCGGCGTCGGATTGATTA
>JAEPMR010000019.1:45103-45572 GCA_017643845.1 Marivivens sp.
CCCGTCAGGCAATGCATATGCGGGACTGATTGTTACGTATCGTGATGTCAGTGAGCCTGTTTTCGAAGGCTGGATGATCGCGGCAGCGCCCGCGCTAAACGCCATGGACCATCCGCGCTACGATGTTTGGGTTCTGGGCTGCACAATTTCCTGAGGCGACGGTATCGGCGCTTCGGCGCGGAAACGCGCAGGACGGGCAATCGCTTGCGCGAGGCGTGTATGATATTCCGCTCTGGAGATTTCTTCGGCACCGAGTGATTGCAGGTGATCTGTTATGAACTGGGTGTCGAAAAGCGTGTATCCGTCATTCCAGAGCCTATGGGTGAGGTAGGCTAGGGCGATTTTGGACGCATCTGTTGCCCGTGAGAACATGCTTTCCCCGAAAAAAGCTCCTCCCAAGCTGACACCATAAACACCGCCCACGAGCGTGTTTTCGTCCCAAACCTCGATCGAATGGGCGTGCCCAAGT
>JAEPMR010000001.1 GCA_017643845.1 Marivivens sp.
GGATCGGCCCCATCACGAAGTTGGGCAGCGCCTGCGCGCCGATGGTGAAGCCCACGGCGAGGTAATCGAGCCAGCTGTTATGGCGGAGTGCGGCGGCGATCCCGAGCGAGACACCGACGCCGACGGCGATGATGAACGACCAGAACCCATAGGTGAGCGTGACGGGGAAGCCCTGCGCGATCACGTCATTGACGGTGCGGTCTTTGTACTGGAAGGAGGGGCCGAAATCGAAATGGACGACCACGTTCCAGACATAGGTCACGATCTGTTTCCACAGCGGCTGGTCGAGCCCGTATTTCGCCTCGATATTGGCGAGCACCTGCGGCGGCAGCGGGCGTTCGGAGTTGAACGGGCCACCGGGTGCGGAATGCATCAGGATGAAGGAAATAATGATCAGCACCAGAATGGTGGGGACGGCAACCGCGAGGCGCCGGGCGATATAGCTATACATGGGGCTCTGTTCCGCACATCGGATGCAAAATGCCGCGCCCCCGGAGGAACAGGGAGCGCGGCGGTCCTATCAAGCCGCTTTAGTTGGCGACTTTATAGAGGTTCTTCGAGTACCAGTTCTGCTCGACGTTATTGACCGGCCAGTTGGCCACGTCATCGTCCAGCATATAGACGCCGGTGTAGTGGTAGATCGGGATGATCGGCACTTCCTCTGCGGCGATCTGCTCGACGCGGGTGTAGATCTCGGCGCGCTCTGCGTCAGACCCGGCGGTTTTCGCTGCGGCGAGGATCTCGTCGACCTCGGCGTTCGCGTAGCCTGCGTCATTGTAGCCGGAACCGGAGTCCAGAAGATCGAGGAAGGTCGAGGCTTCGTTATAATCGCCACACCAACCGGCGCGGGAGATTTCGAAGTCGCCGTTGCCGCGGGCTTCGAGGAAGGTCTGCCATTCCATGTTGGCGATGGTGACTTCCATACCCAGCGTCTGCTTCCACATCTGGCTGATGGCGATGGCGATCTGACGGTGACCCTCGGACGTGTTGTAGAGGATCTCGGTCGTGATCGGGTTATCCGGCCCATAGCCTGCCTCGGCCATCAGTTCGACCGCCATTGCATTGCGCTCGTCCTGCGACATCGACGCAATCGGCACATCCGGCACGTTGAAGCCAGCGGTGGTCTCCGGCGTGAAGGTGTAGGCAGGGAACTGGCCGCCTGCGAGCACGTTCTCGACGATCACATCGCGGTTGACCGCAAGCGAGAGCGCCTGACGGACGCGCTGGTCCTGTGCCCATGCGGGGCCGTCTTCGCGGACGTTGACGTTGTAGTAGTAGGAACACAGACGCGGGAAGCTCAGTGCTTCTTCCGGGTATTCCTCGGACAGGCGCGGATACTGGCCGGTCGGCACTTCGGTGCGGTCCAGCTCGCCGGCGAGGTAACGGGTCAGGGCGACGTTTTCGTCGTTGATCACGAGGCTGACGACCTTGTCGATGATCGTGTTCTCGTTGTCCCAATACATCTCATTGCGCTCACGCACCATGCGCTCCTGCGGGACATGCTCGGTGAGGACATAGGCGCCGTTAGAGACGATGTTCTCTGGGCGGGTCCATTCGGAGCCGTGTGCTTCGACAGTTGCCTGATGCACAGGGAAGGTCGTGGCATGGGTGGTCATCTGCGCGAAATAGGGCAGCGGGGTCGTCAACTGCACAACGAAGGTGTGATCGTCAGGTGCCGAAACGCCAAGCGTATCGAGCGGTGCGTCGCCGGAGAGGACATCATCAACGCCCTCGATCGACATCAGCGAGAGGAACCACGAATAGGGCGATGCCAGTTCAGGATCAGCCGCACGGCGCCAAGCATAGACGAAATCATTGGCGGTGACGGGATCGCCGTTCGACCACTTCGCATTGTCGCGCAGGGTGAAGGTGAAGGTCATGCCATCGTCGGAGATTTCGTAGCCGGTGGCGACACCGGGGACGAGGTTGCCCTCTTCATCCTGGTTCATCAGGCCTTCGAACAGGTCGCGGCCCACTTCGCTGCCGGACACGTCTTCGATCAGGCCCGGGTCGATGGAGGGGGATTCATCCAGAACACGGTAGGTAAAGGTCTGGTCGCTGGCGAGTACTTCGCCGGTTTCGGGATGGGTCGCATGGGCGTCTGCGTAGGCAAAGCCTGCGCCCATCACCATCACGGCGGCGGTTGTCGCCATTAGGGTTGTCTTGAATTTCATGAGAAGTTCTCTCCCTGAATTGGGCCTCTTATCGGGCCGCACGAGTTTTCGTCGCCCACCTGCTGGCGAGCGCGTGGGGATATCCTTTTTCCAAGCGATCAAAAATTCAAGAACTATCCTAATTGACGCAGCGGCACCCCGTTTGGTTACACAGATCCGCTAAATTTGATCATATTGATGCGCAAAACCACGCCTGAGCGCACGAAAATACGTCGTGTTGCGCCTCTCGGATTCCTGAGCAAGCGCCCTATGTTGGAGCGGACGACTCATAGAAGGACACGAATCATGGAAAACGCGCTGCATCTGGAAAACCGCGACGGGCTGCCCGAGGCATTACGCGTTTTGCTGGCCGAATTTCCCCGCGAAGGCTGGGCGGCGGAGCAGCATTTTCAGGGGCTGGTGAGCTTCTGGCTGGATCGTCACATGATGTTCCGGCGGCTGGTGGCAGAGATGACGCGCGAGACCGAGGCGCTGCTGGACCGGAGTGCGGACCCTGAGCGGTTTGCGGGACGGCTGTCGCGCTACGGCTCGATGTTCGTAAACCAGCTGCACGGGCATCATCAGATCGAGGATATGCATTACTTCCCCGTTCTGGCGAAGCAGGAGAGCCGGATCGCGAAGGGCTTTGACATTCTGGACCACGATCACCATGCGCTCGACCGGCATCTGAACGATTTCGTGGGTGCCGCGAATGGCGTGCTGCAACTGGCGACCGAGCGGGAGAAGCTTCAGACGGCGGCGGGCGGGTTTCATACCGCGGTTACGGGCATCGGCGCCTTGCTGGAGCGGCATCTGACCGATGAGGAGGAACTGGTGGTGCCGGTGATCCTCAAACATGGCGCGGGAGCGCTGGAATAAGCGCAAAAGCTGTTTTCACATTTGATCATTTTTTGCGGCTGGGTCACAATGGGCCAGTGAACAGAGGAGTGCCGTCGCGTGGACGCCAAGACCCCGAAAATCCCCGAGCACGAAAATGTCTATCGCAAATTGCGGGAGATGATCCTGTGCGGCGAACTGGAGCCGGGACAGGCCGTGACGATTCAGGGGCTGGTCGCCGATCTGGGGGCGGGCATGACGCCGGTGCGCGAGGCGATCCGGCGGCTGACGGCGGAAGGCGCGCTGGAATTTCAGGGCAACAGGCGGGTTTCGGTGCCGGTGCTGACACGGGCGCAGGTGGATGAGCTGGCCTTTGCGCGGCTTGCGCTGGAACCGCAGCTGGCGGCATGGGCGGCGGCGAAGGTCACGCCGGAGGACATCGCGGCACTGACCGCCATCGACATGCAGCTAAACCGCGCCATCGAACGCGGCGACGTGCGCGATTACCTGTGGTCGAACCACCAGTTTCATGCCCTGCTCTACCGGTTTTCCGGCGCGAGCGTGATGATTGCGCTGGCCGATATGCTGTGGCTTCGGATGGGACCATCGCTGCGGGTGATCTGCGGCCGCTACGGCACCTCGAACCTGCCCGACATGCATGAAGGTGCGCTGGACGCCCTGCGGCGCGGCGATGCGGACGCGGTAAGCGCCGCGATCCACGCGGATATCGCGCAAGGGATCGAGCAGGTGCGGCAGTCGATGGACGAAGGGTGAGCGGGAGGCTTTCGTCCTTCGTCAAAAGCCCCAAGGAAGATCAATGACAACGCGCGTCGGGCGATCGACCCGAATTCCGCACGAACTCAGCTCTGCAATCAGCTCCGGCAGGAGATCAGTTTGACTTCGAGGAACTCCTCCAGCCCGTATCGGCCGCCCTCACGCCCGAGGCCGGACATTTTGTAGCCGCCGAAGGGTGAACCCCAGTCCATATCGGCACCGTTGATATGCACCATGCCCGCCCTCAGGCGATCGGCCACGCGCTTGGCGCGGGCTTCGTCGCCGGACTGCACTTGGGCCGCGAGGCCATAGGGCGTGTCATTGGCGATGCGGATGGCCTCTTCCTCGCCCTCGAATGGGATGAGGCAGATCACGGGGCCGAAGATCTCTTCCTGTGCGATTGTCATGTCATTGGTGACATCGGCAAAGACGGTGGGTTTGACGAAATAGCCTGCATTCATACCATCGGGCTTTCCGGTGCCGCCAGCGACAAGGCGAGCGCCTTCGTCGATGCCCTGCTGGATAAGGCCCTGAACCTTATCCCAATGCATCTGGCTGACGAGCGGGCCGATATGCTTGCCGTCTTTCTGCGGATCGCCGACTTCCTGTGCCTCGGCGGTTTCGCGGGCCAGTTCGACGGCGCGGTCATAGACGGAGGACTCGACAAGCATCCGTGTGGGCGCATTGCAGGACTGGCCGGTATTCTGGAACACATGGCGCACGCCGCGCGGCACCGCGACATCGAGGTCGGCATCGGCAAAGACGATGTTGGGGGATTTACCGCCCAGCTCCAGCGCGACTTTCTTGATCGTGGCAGCCGCATCGGCGGCAACGGCGGAGCCACCGCGAGTGGAGCCGGTAAAACTCATCAGATCGACCTGAGGGTGGCGGGACAGAGCCGAACCCACATCCGGCCCGTTTCCATTGACGAGGTTGAACACACCTTCGGGAACGCCGGCCTCGTCCAGCACTTCGGCATAGAGCATGGCATCAAGCGGGGTCAGTTCCGAGGGTTTGAGAACCATCGTGCAGCCTGCGGCTAGGGCGGGCAGCACCTTCAGCGCGATCTGGTTCATCGGCCAATTCCAAGGAGTGATCAGGCCACAGACGCCAATCGGCTCGCGACGGATCGTGTCGCCGTTGAGGTATGCCCCCTCAAACTCGAAGCTCTTTAGCGCGGCAAGCACGCCATCGAGGTGGCCGATGCCGACAGGCGCTTGCGAATTGATTGAAAGCCGCTTTGGTGCGCCCATTTCGAGCGTGATCGCTTCGGCAAATTCGGACATGCGGCGCTTGTAGATGGCACGGATGCGCTCCAAGAGCGCGATACGGTCGTCCACGCTCCATTGGGAGAAATCGTCGAATGCAGCGCGGGCGGCGGCAACGGCACGATCCACATCGGACTGCGACCCGAGCGAGATGACGGCGACCTCTTGTTCCGTCGCGGGGTTGATCACCGCGAAGTCGTTCGGCGTGGCGGGGTCCACCCAAGCGCCGTCGATGTAGAACTTGCGTCTGTCGAGTAGGGCCATGTTCCGTCCTTTATTCAAAGTTTATCACGCAGCGAGAACCACAGCATAGCTAGGACCAGAAGCGGCGACCGCAAGGCGGCTCCGCCAGGAAAGCGCGGGCTGGGCACACGGGCCATCACATCGAATTTCTCGGCCTGCCCGGCGATGGCTTCTGCGCCGATTTGACCGGCCAATGTCGCCATAGCGACACCGTGGCCCGAATAGCCGGAGAGCGAGAGAATATTTCGGCCCGGTCGCGCGAAATGCGGCATGCGGTTCATGGTGATGCCGAGTGTGCCGCCCCATGCGTAGTCGATCCGCGCGTCGCGCAGCTGGGGGAAAATGTCGAGCATCGGTTTGCGCACGAGCTTTATTATGTCGGAGGGGAAGCGGTAGCCGTAGCTTTCGCCGCCGCCGAAGAGCATGCGGTTATCCTCGGACAAACGGAAATAGTTGATTACGAATTTGCTGTCGGCCACGGCGTGACCGTCGCGGATCAGGCCACGGGCGGTGCTGTCGTCCAGCGGCTCGGTGGCGATGATGTAGTTATTGATCGGCATGACCCGCGCGGCGGTCTGACGGTCGAGCCTGCCGAGATAGCCGTTGCATCCCAAGATCACATGGCGGGCGCGGATGGTGGCGCCGCTGTCGGTGGTGACAGTGGCAGTTTGGCCATCGGCAATGTTGGTGACGCGGCTGAGATCGTGCATGCGCACGCCTGCCGCCGCACAGGCGCGGGACAGCCCGAAGGCGAGCCGAAGCGGGTGGGTATGGCCGCTGCCCATATCGAGAAGGCCACCGTGATAGGCGGGTGAACCGACATGCGCGTGCATCGCGGCGGCATCCAGCGGCGTGATCTGATCGTAGCCGTAGTGCTGCGCGAGGTGGTCGGCATAGGCGTGGCTCTCGGCCACGTATCGGCGGCGATGATCGGCGCTGATGATGCCGGGGGTCCAGCCCGCATCGGGGGCGTGGCGGGCGATCAGGTCGCGGACGAGGGCCACGCTTTCAAGCGAGATGTTCCACAGCGCGCGGGCGTGATCGTGGCCCAGCATCTTTTCCAGTTCGTCCTGATGCAGGCGCTGGCCGGTGCCGACCTGCCCGCCGTTGCGCCCTGACGCGCCGAAGCCCGCGCGGTGGGCATCCAGCAGGATCACATCATAGCCGCGCTCGGCGAGATGCAGGGCGGAGGACAGGCCCGTGAAGCCGCCACCGATGACGCAGACATCGCAGGCCAATTCGCCCCGCGCCGGAGGATTTTCCGGCGGGGGCGTGGCGGTGGCCGCATACCATGAGGCAGGATACTGCCCCGGCGCGTCATTGGCGGTGAGCAGGTCCAAGGGGATCAGGCGGATTGCAGCAGGCCGTCGGCTTTCAGACCGGCGTAGGTTTCATCGAGCGATTTGACAGCGCGGGCCATCAGCTCGTCCACATCCGCGCGGGTGATGACCAGCGGTGGGCAGATGATCATCCGGTCGCCCACATGACGCATCACGAGATTGTTGGCAAAGCAGCGCTCGCGGGCGCGGTAGCCGACGGTGCCGACAGGCGATGCGAAGGCTGCGCGGCTGGCTTTGTCAGGGGTCATGGCGACGGAGCCCATCATGCCGACGATCTTGGCCTCGCCAATCAGCGGGTGATCTTCGAGGGCTTTCCACTTGTCATGCAGGTAGGGCGCGATCTCATTGGCCGCGGTTTCCACGATCTTCTCTTCCTCAAGAAGCCGCAGGTTCTCGAGCGCCACAGCCGCAGCAACGGGATGGCCGGAGTAGGTGTAGCCGTGGTTGAAATCGCCCGCATGATCGATCACGGAGGCGACCTCATCGGACACGACAGACCCGCCGATCGGCTGGTAGCCGGAGGACAGGCCTTTGGCGATGGTGATGATGTCGGGGCGGATATCGTAGGTTTGCGAGCCGAACCAGTTGCCGGTCCGTCCGAAGCCGCAGATCACCTCATCGGCAATCAAGAGAATGTCATGCGCGTCGCAAATGCGCTGGATTTCGGGCCAGTAGGTTCTGGGCGGGACGATGACGCCCCCTGCCCCCTGGATCGGCTCGGCGATGAAGGCCGCGACGCGGTTTTCGCCAAGCTCGTTGATGGCTTGCTCCAGCTCGCGGGCGCGGGCGAGGCCGAATTCCTCCGGCGACATGTCACCACCCTCAGACCACCAGTTGGGCTGGTTGATATGATGGATATTCGGGATCGGCAGACCGCCCTGTGCGTGCATGCCGCCCATGCCGCCAAGGCTCGCGCCGCCAAGGGTGGAGCCGTGATAGGCATTCTTGCGGCTGATCACGATGTTCTTTTCAGGGTGGCCTTTTGCGGCCCAGTAGTGGCGCACCATGCGGAGGTTGGTGTCGTTCGCCTCGGAGCCGGAACCGGCGAAGAACACGTGGTTCAGGTCACCGGGGCAGAGTTCGGCCAACTTGGACGCCAGCGCGATGGCGGGAACGTGGGTCGTCTGGAAAAACGTGTTGTAATAGGGCAGTTCGGACATCTGGCGGGCGGCGACATCGGCCAGTTCCTTGCGCCCGTACCCGACGTTAACACACCACAGGCCAGCCATGCCATCCAGGATACGCTCGCCGTCGCTATCAGTCAGGTAGACGCCATCGGCGCGGGTGATAACGCGGGCACCTTTTTTCGCAAGTTCGGCACCTGCGGTGAACGGGTGCATATGGTGCGCCGCGTCGAGGGCTTGCAGCTCTGCGGTGGGCATGTGGTTCGAAATCAGCGTCATGGCAGGCTCCTTGGCACGCGACGCCCGGCAATCCGGGAGAGGTGGAAAACAACCCCCGTGCGGCGGCAACAGGTGCCGCTGGGTGGTTCGAGGTATTGAAGCCGAGCATATGAAGCCGCTGCGTCCTGTCAACTATTTTTGATCAAATTATTGGAGGGATGCGGTATCAACCACCGATTTGCGGGAAAATCCCGACAGGAGGCACGAAACCCAATACCGTCAGAACGCAAAATCCGTTGGCGTTGTCGGAAGGATTCGTGTTGAGATTCAGCGCAGGTGGAGATGGGAACGATTCGGGGAAACTTCCTATGAAATTGAATGGGAACGCTGTGACAGGCACCGATTCACGACTGCCCGAATTTTCTGCATTCCGCCTCAAACGTATCGTCTGGAAGGAAAAATCCGGCCCCGCTAGGCTACGAAAACTCCTCCGATGAAACTAAGAGTTGCCATAACGGGTATTTTTGATCAAATTTACCCCATGGCGCGCAAAGACGCGTAATCCAACTAGGGAGAAACACTGATGAAGAGATCATGGCTACCGGTCGCAGCGCTGATGGCGCTTGGCGCGACTGCAGCGACGGCCGAAGAGGTCCGCGTATATAACTGGTCCGACTATATCGACGAGGCACTGCTTGAAAAGTTCGAAGCCGAGACCGGCTATGAACTGGTATACGACGTGTTCGACTCCAACGAAGTGCTGGAAACCAAGCTGCTGGCTGGTGGTTCGGGCTATGACGTTGTGGTCCCGTCGGGCACCTTCCTGCAACGCCAGATTCAGGCAGGCGCCTTCCAGAAGCTCGACAAGGACATGCTGCCGAACCTCGCGAATATGTGGGATGTGGTCAGCTCGCGCACCGATCAGTACGACCCGAACGGCGATTATTCGATCAACTATATGTGGGGCACCACCGGCATTGGCGCCAATGTCGGCAAGGTGCAGGAACTGCTGGGCGAGGATGCGCCGATCAATTCGTGGGCGCTGGTTTTCGATCCGGCGAACATGGAGAAGCTCGCCGAATGTGGCGTGCATTTCCTCGATGCACCGGCGGAGATGATCCCTGCCGCGCTGAACTATCTAGGCGAAGACCCGAACAGCCACGATCCCGACGTGATCGCAAAGGCGGAAGCGGTGTATGAGGGCGTGCGCCCCTATATCCAAAAGTTCCACTCCTCCGAATACATCAACGCGCTTGCCAACGGCGAGATCTGTGTTGCGGTCGGCTGGTCGGGTGACATCCTTCAGGCCCGCGACCGTGCCTATGAGGCCGATAACGGAGTAGAGATCGCCTATAACGCGCCGGTGGAAGGGGCGCAGATGTGGTTTGACCAGATGGCAATTCCGGTCGATGCGCCGAACGTCGAGGGCGCGCATGCGTTCCTGAACTTCATCATGGACGCGCAGAACATGGCGGATGCGTCGAACTACGTCTATTACGCGAACGGCAACCTCGCCTCGCAGCCGCTCCTGCTGGAGGACGTGATCGGCGATCCAGCGATCTACCCGGATGCGGCGACGCTGGACAACCTCTTCACCACGACGCCCTATGACGCCCGCGTGCAGCGGACCGTCACGCGGCTCTGGACCAAGATCAAGTCCGGCACCTGATCCAAGCACTGGCCCCCGCGCTTTGGACCGAGGCGCGGGGGTTTTTATTTTCGAGGACGCACATGGCAACTCCCGCTAAGACCCCGACCGTATTCGCCCCATGGGAAGACGCAGCCGAGACCCCGTTGATCCGGTTCCGCAATGTGACCAAACGGTTTGGCGAATTCACTGCGATTGATGCGCTGGACCTCGATATTTACGAGAAAGAATTCTTTGCACTGCTAGGACCCTCGGGATGCGGCAAGACCACGCTAATGCGGATGCTGGCCGGTTTCGAAACCCCGACGGAAGGCGAGATCACGCTGGCGGGCAAGAACATCGTTTCGGTGCCGCCGAACAAGCGGCCGGTGAACATGATGTTCCAGTCATATGCGCTGTTTCCGCATTTGAGCGTGTGGGACAATATCGCCTTTGGCCTGCGCCGCTCTGACATGCCGAAAGACGAGATCGGGCAGCGGGTGGAGGAAATGCTGCGGCTGACGCGGCTGGAGAAATTCGCCCGTCGCAAACCGCACCAGATTTCCGGCGGGCAACGGCAGCGGGTAGCGCTGGCGCGAAGCCTTGCGAAAGCGCCGAAACTGTTACTGCTGGATGAGCCTTTGGGGGCGCTGGACAAGAAGCTGCGCCATGAGACGCAGTTCGAGCTGATGGACATTCAGGAAAAGACCGGAACGACATTTGTGATCGTCACCCACGATCAGGAAGAAGCGATGACGGTGGCGAGCCGTGTGGCGGTGATGGATCATGGTAAGCTGATGCAGGTGGCGACCCCTGCCCGCATCTATGAGAACCCTGCCAACGTCTATGTTGCGGATTTCATCGGTGAGGTGAACATCATTGAGGGCAACGCGACGGCCACAGGCGGCGAATGCTATGACATCGCTTGGGCTGAGAGCCAGCCGGTAATCCACGCCCAAAGCAGCGAGCCACTGGCAGCGGATGCGCGGGTGAGCTTTGCGATCCGTCCCGAGAAGATCAACGTCACCGCCGAGGAGCCGACCGACCGGCCCAACAAGATGCGCGGGCGCATTCATGACATCGCCTATCTGGGGAATATCTCGACCTATCATGTCGAGGTGGGCGGACAGATCATCAAGGCGCAGATGACCAACAGCCGCCGATTGGCGCGGCGGAGTTTCACATGGGAAGACGAGGTCTGGCTGTCGTTTACCGACACGGCTGGCGTCGTGCTCACGAGTTGAGGGGGCGAAGATGAATTTCAGACGCCTCTTTCTGATCGGTCTGCCGTATCTGTGGCTCTTGGCGCTGTTCCTGATCCCGTTCGGGATCGTGTTGAAAATCTCTCTCTCGGACATCGCGCTGGCGATCCCGCCCTATACGCCGACGCTGGATTTCAGCGAAGGGCTGGCCGGGCTGGGACGGTTTCTAGCGGCGCTGGATTTCGAGAACTTCACGTGGCTGACGCAGGACGAACTGTATTGGCGGGCCTATCTTTCGAGCCTTCAGATCGCGGTGGTTGCCACACTGATCACGCTGGCTGTGGGATTTCCCATCGCCTATGGCATGGCGCGGGCACCGGATGAGTGGCGCCCGACGCTGATGATGCTGGTGATCCTGCCGTTCTGGACGAGCTTTCTGATCCGCGTCTATTCGTGGATGGGCATTCTGGGCCGTGAGGGGGTGCTCAATCAGGTGTTGATGTGGAGCGGGATTATCAGCGAGCCGCTGACCATCCTGAACACGAACACCGCCGTCTATATCGGCATCGTCTACACTTACCTGCCGTTCATGATCCTGCCGATTTATGCCACGCTGGACAAGCTGGATGTCTCCCTGCTGGAAGCGGCGGAGGATCTGGGCTGCACGCGGACCTCGGCCTTTTGGCTGGTGACGTTGCCGCTGGCGCGCCCGGGGATCATTGCGGGCTGTTTTCTGGTGTTCATCCCGACGCTAGGGGAATTTGTGATCCCGTCGCTCTTGGGCGGATCGGACACGCTGATGATCGGCAAGGTGCTGTGGGAGGAATTTTCCGCCAACCGTGACTGGCCGGTGGCCTCGGCGGTGGCGGTGGTGCTGTTGCTGATCCTGATCATCCCGATTGTGCTGTTCCAACGGAACCAGCAACGGCAGGCGGAGGCGGAGCAATGAGGCGGTTCAGCTGGTTTAACGCGACATCCCTGACGCTGGGGTTTGCCTTCCTCTATTTCCCGATGGTGATCCTCGTCATCTACAGCTTCAACGAGTCGAAGCTGGTGACGGTCTGGGCGGGGTTCTCGACGAAATGGTACGGCGAGCTGTTGCAGAACGAGGCGTTTCTGGATGCGGCATGGGTGACGGTGCGGGTGGCGGTGATGTCTTCGACCATCGCAACGCTTCTGGGCACGATGGCGGCCTATACGCTGGTACGGGCGGGGCGCTTTCCGGGGCGGACGCTGTTTTCGGGCATGATTTATGCGCCGTTGGTGATGCCAGAGGTGATCACCGGCCTGTCGCTGCTCCTTCTGTTTATCGCTATTGGTCTTGATCGCGGGGTAACGACGATCGTGCTGGCGCATACGACCTTTTCGATGTGCTATGTCTCGGTTGTGGTGTCGTCACGGCTGATGAGCTTTGACCGCTCGCTGGAGGAAGCCGCGCTCGATCTGGGATGCACGCCTTGGGACGCATTCCGCAGCGTGACGCTGCCGATCATCGCGCCGGCAGTGATTTCGGGCTGGCTTTTGGCCTTTACGCTGTCGCTCGATGATCTGGTGATTGCATCGTTCACATCCGGCCCGTCTTCGACAACGCTGCCCATCAAGATCTTTTCGGCGGTAAGATTGGGGGTTTCGCCGGAGATCAATGCGCTGTCGACGATCATGATCGGGATTGTGGCTGTCGGCGTGATTTCCGCCTCGCTGATCAGCAAACGGGCGGCGATCCAAAGGGAACGCGAAGAACGGCAGGCAGCGGGCTAGGACGCAGGAAGCCAGACGGTGAAGACCGTGCCCTCGCCCGGCGTGCTGTCAACAGTGATTTGACCCCCGACACGGGCGACGAGCTTGCTGGACACCGAAAGACCAAGCCCTGTGCCTTCGGCGCGTTTCATGGTGAAGAACGGATCGAACACACGCGCGGCTGTTTCGGCATCCATCCCGCAGCCATCGTCGGTTACAGTTATTTCGATGCCATTGCGCCCGTCTTTCGATGCGTCCCTGCTGGCAACGGTGATATGGCCGCCGGGGACACAGGCCTGAACCGCATTGACGGTGAGATTGATCAAAACCTGCTGAAGCTCCGTCTGGTTCATCGGCACAAGCCGCGTGGCTGCCAGATCGACAGCGTAGTGGACCTCACCGGCATTCAAGTGGTGCTGAATGAGGGGGCGGAGTTCGGAAATGACACTGTTGACCTCAAGCCCGTTGCCATCCTCGGCGTATTCTTCGGGGCGGGCGAATTGCAGGAGCTTGCTGACCAGAACGTTAATCGTCTGGATCTGTTCGAGGATCAGTTTGAATTCGGTTTTGAACGGATCGGCCTGCTGACCCAGCTCGCGGTAGATGACCTCTAGATTGCCTTGGATCACGGCGAGGGGGTTGTTGATTTCATGGGCGACACCGGCGGTGATTTCGCCGATTGCCGCAAGCTTCTCGGAGACGACGAGCTGGCTCGTGGTGATTTTGAGCTGCCGGTTCGCCTCTTGCAGGTCGCGGGTGCGGTCGGCGACGCGGGTTTCGAGCTCTTCCGTCCAGTCACGCAGGCGTTGTTCGCGGTCCTGAAGGCGATCCAGAAGCTCGTCGAGATGACTGGCGACGCGGCCGATTTCATCGCTGCCAAGCCCCGCACCGGTGCGTGCGCCGAGGTCACCATGCTCGACCTTTGTGATTGTGGTGTTCATCTTTTCCAGCGGGCGGAAAATGCTGCCTGCCCACCACAGTAAAAGCGGCACGAAGATCACGAGGCTGAGGCCGAAGCCGATCACGACCTGCCAAATGGTGCGCGTCTTTGCGGCGGAAAACGGCGCTTCGAGAAAGCCCACGTAGAGCATGCCGATCCGGTCGCCGAAACTGTCGACGATCGGCTCATAGGCGGAGACATACCAGTCGTTTACAACGAAGGCGCGGTCGAGCCAGACGCGGCCCTCGTCCAATACCCGCGCGCGGACCGCGGCAGAGACACGGGTACCCAGCGCGCGCTCATCATCGAACATGCGGACATTGGTTGAGACACGGACGTCTTCGAGAAAGAGCGTTGCGGTGCCGGTACTGCCCTCGGTGAGACTCTCGGCGGGATAGACCAGCTCGTTAATCTCGTCGATGAAGTCGAGATTGCGATTGAGAAGGACACCGCCCACCAGGGCGCCGTCAGCCGCGGGCGCGGCTGCGTGGATCACGAGGCCGCGCGTTTCGATGGTGCGGTCTGTGGGGACGGCGGCGGGGGTTTCCACGAGCGGCAGGCTGGCGCGCGCCGCCAGCTCCGCTCCGAAACGCGCAAGATCCTCGCCCGAGAACAAATCAATCTCGACGCGCGGGCTGCCTGTCCCAAGCGCGGTTTCGATCACCGGCCATGCGTCGATCATGCCGTTGAGCGGAACATCGGGCGCGGCGGCAAAGACGCGCCCACCCTGCACCAAATAGAGGAAATCGAGGTTCTGCCGTACCCGTTCCTGCGCGAGGAATATCTGCATTGCAGCTGTGTTGCCGCTGTCGATCTGGCGCTGGAAAGCGACGGAGCGACCGAGTGCATCCAGCGCCGCGACGCGGGTTTCCATGAGACCCGCGAGATGCTGATGGGCGATTGTCAACTCGCCGTTGACCTTGGAAATCAGGGCCTCGTCAAAGCGCTGAGACCAGTTGACCCCTGTCACTCCGAGGAGGACGGGAAGGATGACCATGATCGGCAGAAGCGCCAGAGCGAGGAGCCGGACGCGGACCGTCTGCCACAGGCGCAATGCCGCGCCAGACGTGATCTGCGGCTCAGACATCCCACATGGCGCATTTGCGGTCGATGGTCTTGCGCGAGACACCCAAGCGGCGCGCGGCCTCGGCGCGATTGCCGCCGCAGGCTTCAAGGACTGTCATGATATGCCGCTTTTCCACGGCCTGAAGAGACTCAACCGGCGCTCCGTCGTCGTGGGAGGTGCCATCGGCAGAAAATTCGGGCGGGAATTCACCCAAGATCAGTGACCGTTCGATCAGGTTCCGCAATTCGCGCACGTTGCCGGGCCAGTCGTATCGGGCGAATTTCAGCAGCACCTGTTCGGAAAGGGGCAAGGCATCGACGCCGAGATCGCGCGACAGGTTGCGCATGAACATTTCGGCAAGATCAGCGATGTCGCCCACACGCTCGCGCAGGGGCGGCATGTTCAATTCCAACACGTTGATGCGATGGTAGAGATCCTCGCGGAACCGACCATCAGCCACCGCAGCGCCAAGATCGGCATTGGTGGCGAACATGAACCGCAAGTTCAGCGGCAATTCACGGTCTGCACCTACGGGCCGGATGCGGCTGTCTTCGAGGACGCGCAGAAGGGTGGCCTGAACCGCCATGGGCAATTCAGCAATTTCGTCGAAGAACAGCGTGCCGCCATTGGCGAGCGACAACAGACCGTCCTGCCCTTTTGCCCCCTCCCGAATGGACCCGAACAGCTCGAGCGCTGCGCCCTCAGGGGTGATATTGGCGCAGTTGATAGGCACTAATGGCTTGTCAGAACGGTCAGAAAGGCCGTGCAGGGTTCGTGCTGCGATTTCCTTCCCCGTGCCGCTCTCGCCGGTGAAGAGGACGGGCGTCGGCATGCGGGCCGCGCGACCGATGGCCTCGCGCACGGCTTCCAGGCGCGGTGAGGCACCCAGAAGGCGCCCGCGTGCGGCTTCGGTGCCGACTTTCAGTTCGTATTTCAGAAGCGAGTTTTCGCGGCGAAGGAATTTCTGGTCCATCGACCTGCGGATGGCGTTCAGGATCTGGTTCGAGCGGAACGGCTTGAGCACCAGATCCGACGCGCCGACGCGCAGCGCATGGATCGCGGTATCGAGATCCGCATAGGCTGTCATCAGCACTACCTCGGCAAAGAACCCGACGCGGCGCTGATCGGCCAGCCAATCAAGGCCGGATTGCCCTGGCATCACATTATCAAGGACAACGAGGTCGAAATGCTGGGTGTCGAGGAGACGACTGGCGGCTTCGGTGCTGTCGGCCTCTTCGACCTTGCGGCAGAGGGGCGACAGCGTGCGCACCAGAAAATTCCGCATCCCCGGCTCGTCGTCGACGACGAGCACGGAGACATGTTTGAAAGCGGTTTCGAGATCCGACGTATCGGAGGCGGCGCGCTGCACCTCGGCGGGATCACTGCCGGTGGTCATTGAGCATGGCCTCCTTCGGGTCAGTCGAGACGGACGGAAGGTCCGCTTGTCACCTCCTGAGCCGAGAAACCGGTGTAGTCAAGGGCGCGGTCCGCGCCGTAGGCCACGACGAAAATGGCGACAAAGGCAATCCACATGCTTTTCATTTGCGTGGTCTCCTATTCCGCTGGCGTGGAGGCCGCGGCGTCTTTGGACTCCTTGGCTTTCAGCTCTTCGAGCCAAAGGCTGTGATGCTCCTTGGCCCATGTTTCGTCCACTTCGCCTTTGCCCATGGCATCGAATGCGCCCTCCATGCCGATGGAGCCGATGTAGATATGGGCCAGGATAATCGCCATGAACACGAAGGCAACAATCGCGTGCCAGAGCTGGGCAAGCTGCATTTCCTCGTGGGGGGCAAGGACGGTTTTCAGCGGCTCCATGCCGAACCAACCCGGAACGCCGAAGGCGTTCAGTTTCTCAAAGGTCGCGGCAAACATCGGCAGCTCGAACGGGAAGAGTAGCGACAGGCCCGACGCGGAGATTGAGAAACCAAGGACCACCACGGACCAGAAAATGATCTTCTGTCCGGCGTTGAACTTTTTCGCAGGCGGATGGACGCCTTTTTTGAACAGACCACCGCCAACGGCGATCCATTTCAGATCGAGGCGGTTCGGGATGTTATGGGCGATCCAGAAGACCGTGACCATCACGAGCCCCAGCATGAAGGCCCAGGCGACATTGTTGTGCACCCATTTCCCGGCTATCGCGATAGGGGCGAAGGCTTCATGCCCGATGAGCGGAATAATCGCGACGCGACCGAATAGCTGAACGAGGCCGGTTATCCCCAAGAGGATGAATGACCCCGCGAGCAGCCAATGTGCGAAACGCTCGATGGAATTAAAGCGCAGAACCTTGCGGCCCGTGAGTGGGTGGTCGGTGCGGATGCGGCCGCGCAAGGCGAGAAACACCGCAAGAAGGCCGATCATTGCCAGCAGAAGGTAGCCGCCATAGGTGCGCAAGGGGCCCGCGCGCCATGCGAGCCACTGCATTCCGGCATCCTGCATCACCACTTCGGCAGCGGGGGTGCGAGACGAGACTGAGAGCGTCACGTCATTATAGCGCAAGGCCCGCCAGAGAGCGGGATCGGAGGTGATACCGAGGGTGCCGAGTTGCTGGACGAAGGCAGCTTCGTCCGCGTCAGGTCCGGTCAGATCGCTGCGGAACGACATGTCGATCTTTTCGCCGCGCTGACGGGCGAGGATGTCTTCGAGGGTCTGCACGCCGCCGGTGGCGGCGCGGGGGTCAGAGGTGGTGGTCTCTGCGTCTTGGGCAGAGGCGGCAAGAGGCAGCCAAAGCAGCACCGAGAGAATAGCAATCAGTCTGGAGAGGGTCATCGCCGTGTCCCGTTATCAGATGGTGTCACCGAAGAAACGTCCCCGAGCGGCCAGAGGAGCCTGCGGCGGGGGGAGAATACGAAAAAGCGTCGGGGCCACATGGGCGCGGCCCCGACGGTCGGTTTTTAGTTGGCCTTTTGCTCATAAGCCGTGCCCCAGCCCCAAGCGCCGGTGCCGAAGCCGCGTGCCACGACGCGCTCGCGGTAGATCGCGGAGACAACATCACCGTCACCGGCCAGAAGTGCCTTGGTGGAGCACATCTCGGCACAGATCGGCAGCTTGCCCTCTGCGATACGGTTGCGACCGTATTTGGCGAACTCGGCGGTGGAGTGATCCTCCTCAGGGCCACCCGCGCAGAAGGTGCATTTGTCCATCTTGCCACGGCTGCCGAAGTTGCCCGCCTGCGGATACTGCGGCGCGCCAAATGGACAGGCATAGAAGCAGTAGCCACAGCCGATGCAGAGGTCCTTAGAGTGCAGGACGATGCCGTCTGCCGTCTGGTAGAAGCAGTCCGTCGGGCAGACTGCCATACAGGGCGCATCGGAGCAGTGCATGCATGCCACCGAGATCGAGCGCTCGCCGGGGGTGCCGTCATTGATCGTCACCACGCGGCGGCGATTGATGCCCCAGGGAACTTCGTGCTCGTTCTTACATGCGGTCACGCAGGCGTTGCATTCGATGCAGCGTTCGGCGTCACAGAGAAATTTTACTCGTGCCATTTCCTATCTCCTCCTTACGCTGCCCAGATCTTGCAGAGCGTTGCTTTGGTTTCCTGCATCTGAGTCACCGAGTCATAGCCGTAGGTTTGGGCTGTGTTGCTCGATTCACCCAAGACATAGGGATCGGCGCCTTCGGGGTATTTGTCCCGCAGGTCCGCGCCCTGATAATGCCCGCCAAAGTGGAAGGGCATGAAGGCCACGCCCTCACCCACCCGTTCGGTGACCATTGCCATGACCTTGACCTTGCCGCCTTCGGGGCCTTCGACCCAGACCTGATGCCCGTCACGAACGCCCAGATTGTTGGCGTCGCGCGGGTTGATCTCGACGAACATGTCCTGCTGCAATTCGGCAAGCCATGGGTTCGACCGGGTCTCGTCACCGCCACCCTCGTATTCCACAAGCCGGCCCGAGGTCAGGATCATTGGATAATCCTGGCTGAAGTCCTGATTCTGGATTGAGGCATTCATCGTCGGCAGACGATAGAACTTGCGGTCCTCGTAGGTCGGGTAGTCGGCCACGAGATCGCGACGGTTGGTGTAGAGCGGCTCGCGATGGAGCGGCACCGGATCAGGGAAGGTCCACACAACCGCGCGGGCCTTGGCGTTACCGAAGGGGGCACAGCCATGCATGATCGCGACCCGCTGGATACCGCCGGAGAGGTCGGTTTTCCAGTTGGTATTCGGGCCTGCCACCGCATCGATTGCGGCGCGTTCCTCTGCGGTCAGGTCGCTGTCCCATCCCAGATCCATCAGCATCTGCATGGTGAATTCGGGATAGCCGTCCTGAATTTCCGCACCCGGGTTTGAGACCCCATCGGCAAGAAGGTTGTCACCGTCCCGCTCAACGCCGAAACGTGCACGGAAGCAGAGACCGCCTTCGGCCACCGGCTTGGACATATCGTAGAGGTTCGGCGTCCCGGGGTGACCCATTTCCGCAGTCCCCCAGCTCGGCCATGGCAAACCGTAGTAGTCGCCGTCGGCAGGGCCACCGATGGCCTGCAGCGTCGTCCGGTCGAACGTGTGCTGGTTCGCCATGTGCAGCTTAAGCCGCTCGGGCGACTGGCCGGTGTAGCCGATCGTCCACATGCCGCTGTTGATCTCGCGCAGGGTGTCCTCGATGTTCGGGGTCACGCCGTCATCCTCGATCGCGATGTTGCGGAACATGCGGTCATGGAAGCCGAACTTCTGTGCGAAGAGACCGATGATTTCGTGGTCGGTCTTGGACTCGAACAGGGGATCGACAACTTTTTCCCGCCACTGGATCGACCGGTTCGATGCGGTGACCGAGCCGTAAGTTTCGAATTGAGTGGTGGCAGGCAGCAGGTAGCAGCCGTCTGTCCGGTCATGCAGCACGGCCGAAACGGTCGGGTATGGATCGATCACGACAAGCATGTCGAGCTTTTCCATCGCCGTTTTCATTTCGGTCATACGGGTCTGGGAGTTGGGCGCGTGGCCCCAGAGCACCATGGCGCGGACGTTGTCCGGCTGATCCATGTTATCCTTGTCTTCGAGAACACCGTCGATCCAGCGGGAAACGGGGATACCGTTCGAGCCCATCAGCTCTTCGGAGCCGAACTGACCCTTGAGCCAGTCGAGATCCTCGCCCCAGACGCGGGCCCAGTGTGCCCATGAGCCCGGTGCCAGACCGTAGTAGCCGGGCAGCGTGTGCGACAGAACGCCGAGGTCGGTGGCGCCTTGCACGTTGTCGTGGCCGCGGAAGATGTTGGTGCCGCCGCCAGTGGTGCCCATATTGCCCAGCGCAAGTTGCAGGATGCAGTAGGCGCGGGTGTTATTGTTACCGTTGGTGTGTTGGGTGCCACCCATACACCAGATCACGGTCCCGGGGCGGTTGTTCGCCATGGTGCGTGCGACGCGCTCCAGCTGCGATCCCGGCACGCCGGTAACGCGCTCGGTTTCTTCGGGCGTCCACTTCTTCACCTCGTCCTTGATCTGGTCCATCCCCCAGACGCGGGTGCGGATGAATTCTTTATCCTCCCAGCCGTTCTCGAAGATGTGCCACAGGATGCCCCAGATCAGGGCCACGTCCGTACCGGGACGGAAGCGGACATATTCGTCAGCATGGGCTGCGGTGCGGGTGAAGCGCGGATCGCAGACGATGAGCGGCGCGTTGTTTTCCTCTTTCGCCTTGAGCAGGTGAAGAAGGGAAACGGGGTGTGCTTCGGCAGGGTTGCCGCCGATGACGAAGATCGCACGGCTGTTGTGGATGTCATTATAGGAGTTGGTCATGGCGCCGTAGCCCCATGTATTGGCAACCCCTGCCACGGTGGTGGAGTGACAAATCCGCGCCTGGTGATCGACGTTATTGGTGCCCCAATAGGCTGCAAACTTGCGGAACAGGTAGGCCTGTTCGTTGTTGTGCTTGGCTGAGCCGAGCCAGTAGACGCTGTCCGGGCCGCTTTCGCCGCGGATCTTCATCATGCCGTCGCCGATCTCATTGATCGCCTGTTCCCAGCTGATGCGCTTCCACTCGCCGTTCTCTTTCTTCATCGGGTACTTCAGGCGGCGCTCGCCATGGGCGTGCTCACGCACCGCAGCGCCCTTGGCGCAGTGGGCGCCGAGGTTGAACGGGCTGTCCCAACCGGGCTCCTGCCCGACCCAGACGCCGTTCTTCACTTCTGCGACAACCGTACAACCCACCGAGCAATGGGTGCAGACGGACTTGACCGTTTGCACCGCGCTGTCGACTGCCGTTTGGGCCGCAGCGGTGGTGACAGTACCGCCCAGCGCGCCGACGCCCGCCAGGCCACCGATGGCCAGACCGGAGCCGCGCAGGAAGGCGCGACGATCGACTGATTTCTCTCCGACGGAGCGCAGCAGCGATGGACGCTGCCCTGTCCGTGATGTTCCGCTTGTTTTTCTCTTCAGCATGTTTTCATCCCTTGCTGGACCGGCGCGAGGCCGCCAATTGGGGCCTCAAAAGCGGGCCGTTTCGTAAAACGCCCGAATGTGGGCCGTATCCTGAATCCGCGTGGTGTCTGTGTGCTCCGCTTCGACAGCGGCAGCTTGCGTGCCGGCGGCAGCCGCAGCGGCAGCGACGGGCGCTACGCTGGCAGCTTTGAGAAAATTGCGGCGGCTTTTATCCGCTTTTTCTACTGGTTTGGTCATCGGGTCAGGTCCCTCCCTTTTGTGGCGCGACGGGGCGCCGATTTTGTTGCCGGTACACCGGCCAATTCATTCGTCCCCTCCAACGAGACGAAATGCATCTGCTTCGATCTTCATGAATGCGCGCCCGACGGTGCCGACCGGCGCATAGAGCACCGAGGTCTTGGCCCCTTCGAGATCGCTGAAGAAGTGTTGCGCCCAAGGCGCGATGTGACGGTTAAAGAACTCCCGCTGGCGGGAGAGCGACTGGGCCGCGCCGAAACGGCCGGTGATCAGCCCCGACATCATCTCCATCAGGCTGGCGATGTTATCTTCGGGCTCAAATACGTTCGGCGCGCGGGTGATGCCGAGGCGAAGCATGTCCTGTCGCAAGGCGGCAAGCGGCTTTTCATTGAGAAATCCGGTCATGTAGTAGCTGGCGTAGGGCAGCAACTCGCCACGGGCCAGGCCGATAAAAAGTGCCGTATATTCGCGCTCGGCGGCAGGGACGGACGTTTTCCCCGCTAGACCGGCGAGAACGGTGACCGCCTTTCCCAGATCGGTGTCATCGCCAGTCAGCGCAGCGGTCTGCGACAGGAGCTGTTTGGACGGCGGTCCGGCCAGAAGAGCGGAGAGGTAACCGTAAAGATCCGCGCGAAGCTGGTCTTCTTCGGTAATCCTCGGGTTCTTCAGGGCGGCTTGAGTCACGTCGGGTATCTCCTGATCATCCAGTAAAGGCAAAGCGCATGTGGCGGCGCGGGGTGGGGCGCGGTTCGTCCTCGGCAGAGGCGTCCTCAACGGTCACAACATTTGTTTCCGGCAGTTCCGGCGCGGCTTCCTCGCCTGCAGGGTCTTGGGCTGTGACTTCATCGGGTTCGGCAATGGCGAGCGTTGTATCCTCAGCCTCGATTTCGGTGACTTCCGGGGCTGGCGCTTCGGATTGGGCGGCCTCGGCCAGACGGTCGATCATGCCTCGGCCCACCTTGTAGACGGTGCGCAGATCGGGAACGACCATTGCCGCGTCGGTGAAATCCTGACCGTAATCGACGAGGCCGTCGACATTGGCGAGGGTCGGGTTGCTCAGCCAAAGGCGGCGGAGGGCTTTCTGACGAAGGCGTTCGGGCACGGCTTTTGCCATGAACGCACGGAAATCATCTCCCGGGCCGAGGGTGTCGGGATCGGGGAGATCGAGTGCTTCGAGTATTTCGGCGTCGCTGCGGCTCTCCAGCTCCTGTCGCTCTGCCGCTTCCCGTGCTGCGTGCGCACGCGCCTCTTCCGCGGATTGCTCCGCCTCGACTGCGGCCTTGCGGCGCGACCAGAAATCAGCGGCACGGGTCAATGGACACCCCCTGACCGCGATTTGGGCGCACGATACACATCGGTGGTTTGGCGGATACGCGGATCGCCGATGCCGTCTTCGACGAGATCAACACGCTTACGGTCGCGCTTGCGCTTGATGAAGACCTCCTCGACGTGATGTTCGTCGCAGAACTTCTGGACCCAAGCGATCAACCCCAATGGCATTGGCACCTGTTCGATCAGGCCCTCGCCGCTGTCGGCATGGTCCTGTGCCTCATAAGGCGAGGCGGTGACCCGAAAGGCCTGCCATGGCAACTCGGTATCCGCATCTGCCGTTTCGCGCAGGATCACAGTGACGCTGGGCACTTTGGCGGCAAGACCGGAAAGGTAGGCTTCGGTGTCGGTCGACCACAGTTCCAATGGCAGGGTCGCGGCGTGAAACTCGACCACATCGCCCTCGCGGCGCAATTCTTTCCAGTCGGCAGCGGGCGCTCCGGGAAGAACGGCGACGACCTTCCACGCATATTTTGCCCAGCGGGTCACACCTGGCGACCTGCGGACAACGATACCCACCGGAATCGATGCGTGGCTCAAAGCCATCAGAAACAGTCCTCCCTTCGCCGGTTGGTCCGGCGCTCCTGTTATAATCTTGGGGAGCAGTTACCGCGTCGCTCAACAAGTTTTTGCGCGAATCGGTTTTTTCTTCTGACCAATTCGGGGTGTTCGGACATTTTGTCCAGTTTGGACCCCTGTTCGGGAAAGGACGGTAGCCAATGTGTCCCGCGCCGTTTTCCCGATATTTTTAGTCGGTTTAATTTCATGATTTTTCGTGGCGAATCACGGATTCGGCACCGCTTTCCGGCTTTACGGAGACGGGAGTTTCATGCCTAGCTTGGCCCTGCCGGATGAGGAACCGGCGCGGGAGGACAAGGGAAAATCATGACTAAGCGATTGATTTTATGCGATTGTGAGGGATCGCAGAAGATTGATGCTCAGGGTTTGAGCGCGGCAACGGGGCTGTCGTGCAGCCGCGTCCACACGGCGTTATGCACCCGCGAGATCGAGAGCGCAGCCACCGCGATTCAAGCCGGCGATGCCATCATCGCCTGCGGGCAGGAAATGGCCCGTTTCGAGGAGCTGGCCGACGAACTGGGCGTGGAAGCGCCGCTTTTTGTCGACCTGCGGGATCGGGCCGGCTGGAACGGCGACGGGGCCGACACGACCCCCAAAATGGCCGCGCTCGCGGCGGAGGCGATGCTCCCCTCGCCGCCCGTGAAAACACTGGATGTGACATCAGCGGGCGCCTGCCTGATCATCGGCAGCGGCGAGAGTGCATTTGCCGCCGCAGCGCAGCTGGCAGGTGTGCTGTCGGTCACCGTCCTGCAATTGGACGACGGGGAACCACCCGTCGAACGGAGTTTTGAGGTCATTCGCGGCACTCTGGTTCGGGCGCAGGGGACGCTGGGGCAATTTTCCCTCCGGTTTGATGGGTTGCAGATGATCGCACCCGGTGGACGCGGAGCGATGAGCTTTACAGCACCGCGCGATGGTGGGGAGACCACCTGTGACCTGATCCTCGACCTTTCGGGCGGCGCGGCGCTGTTCCCCGCCCCGCATAAACGCGACGGTTACCTGCGTGCTGACCCCGGCAATCGCGGCGCGGTCGCTGAGGCAATTTTCGAGGCCGGGCAATATGTCGGCACCTTCGAAAAGCCTGTGCATCTGGCGTATGACGAATTGCTCTGCGCCCACACACGTGCGGGGCAAAGCGGATGCACGCGCTGTCTGGACATCTGCCCGACATCGGCCATCCAGCCAGCAGGCGAGCATGTGGAGATTGATCCCTATGCCTGTGCGGGATGTGGTGCCTGTGCATCGCTCTGTCCGTCAGGTGCGATCACCTATGATGCGCCGCCGGTCGAGGCGCTGATCGCGCGGATGCGGGTCATGGTGGATAGCTATATTGCAGCGGGCGGGAATGCGCCGCGGCTGCTGGTTCATGACGAGGACCATGGCGGCGAGATGATCCGGCTCGCAGCCCGTTTCGGACGGGGGCTTCCGGCGGATGTGATCCCGCTTTCGGTGCCTGCGCTTTCGACCTTTGGGCATACGGAAATCCTTGCGGCCCTTGTCGCGGGTTACGGCGATATCAACATTCTGCTGTCGCCGCGAAGTGAGCGCGACCCGCTGGCCTATCAGATCTCTCTGGCCGAGGCGCTCGGGGCATCGGGCCGCGTCCGGCTCTGCGATGTCGATACACCGGATGCGCTGAGCGACCTGCTCTATGACCAGACAGCGGAGCCGCTGTCGGTGGAGCCGACCCTGACGATGGGAAGCCGCCGCCAGATCACCCGCACCGCAGCGAAGGCACTGAACGCGGACGTGCAAACGCCCATCGCGCTGCCTGACGGTGCGCCCTATGGAGCGGTTCTGGTCGATACCGATGCCTGCACCCTCTGTCTGTCTTGCGTATCACTGTGCCCAAGTGGCGCGCTGGTGGACAACGAGGACATGCCGCAGCTGCGCTTTCAGGAAGACGCCTGCCTGCAATGCGGAATTTGTGCGACTGCCTGCCCCGAAAGCGCGATCACGCTGGAGCCAAGGATGGACCTCAGTGATGCGGCGCTGAAACAGCAGGTTCTCAATGAGGAAGAGCCATTCTGCTGCATCGAATGCGGCGCGGCCTTTGGCGTGAAATCGACGGTGGAAAAGATCGTCGAGAAACTGGCGGGCAAGCACAGCATGTTTGCCGATTCAGATGCGGGCAAGCTGATCCAGATGTGTGACAACTGCCGGATCAAGGCGCAGTATCACAGCACGTCAGGCCCCATGGCAGCGGGAGAGCGGCCGCGGGTGCGCACCACCGACGACTACTTCAGCAAGCGCAAGGATCACTGATGCTGCACCGGCGCGCCGAGATCCGCAGGCAGGACGCTTGCGGCATAGGCCTGAATGGCCTCGACCTCGTCGAATGTCAGTTCGACGGGGACGATGGGCGACGGGCGTTCGGGATCGAAGGGCGGGCTGATACCATCGACCTGAAGAAACGCCGGATGGGGATTGAGCGCGAAGAACACGACGAAGCGTTCCTGCCAGTCGGCCAGTGCCCGCAACGCCATGAAGGACGGCGTGGAGCCGATGCCGATATTGCGACCCTGCGGACTGGTGCGATGACAGCGCCCGCAGTGCAGCGCGGCCAGTTCCGCCCCGGCGGAAACATCGCCGGTGAATTCGTAAACAACCATTTCCGGCTCGGGTTCCACGATCACGAAAGGCGGGCCGTCAGGAGGCGTGAAGCTGGTGATGGTGGTGGCGCCGACATCGGAGAGCAGCCAGTCTTCGAACCGGTCCGCAGCGGCGTTATTGCCGGAACGGACAATCGAAAAGCTGTCATCCCCGCGCGACAGGAACGGCTGCCCGGCATCGGTTGCCTCGACAAGAGCGAGATCGGCACCGGCACTGACCAGAGTGGCGCGGCGGCCGGTTTTCAACGTGAAACGCGGCAGGATGTAATCCAGAAGTCCGGAATCTGCCAATTGCGGAGCGACGGCGAGATCGAACTGGCGCGTCTCGTCCTGAGCCGCTGCCGGACCCGACAGAACCAGCAGAAAATATCCGATCATGTTCCAGCGCATGGGCGCTCCTCCCAACAGTCAAACTATGGGCGGCGCGGCGCATGGATCAAGCCCGAAGCCAAAACAAAAACCGGAGGCCGTTATGGACGATGAATTCAACATGTCACTGCGCAAGTTCCTGAAGCAGGTGGGTGTCACCTCGCAACAAGCGATTGAAGAAGCCGTTCGCTCGGCGGGAGCAGATGCAGCGGGCAAGGAATTCACCGCGCGTATGGAGCTGACGATCGAGGGGCTTGATATGCGCCATGTGGTGGAAAGCACGATCAAGGGGCCATCTGAATGACACTGACGCGGGAGACCGTGCTGGAGGCACTGAAGACTGTCGGAAGTCCGGCGGGAGAGACAGATATTGTCGCGGCGGGGATGGTGAAAGCCCTCACCGTGGATGGTGGAAATGTGCGCTTCGTTCTGGAAATTGACCCGGCGAAAGCGGGGGAAATGGAGGCCGTACGAGCCGAGGCGGAAGCCAAGCTGAAGGCCATTGATGGCGTGCAGGCCGCAACGGTGGTGATGACGGCCCATTCGACGCCCAAGGCACCGCCTGACCTCAAGCCGAAAGCCGCCGCGCAGCCCAGCGGGCCGGAAAAGATCCCCGGCGTGCAGCGGATCATCGCGGTGGCGTCGGGCAAAGGCGGCGTGGGGAAATCGACCGTTTCCGCCAACCTTGCCACGGCGCTGGCGGCGGAGGGGCGCAAAGTGGGCCTCTTGGACGCCGACGTTTACGGCCCGTCGCAACCGCGGATGCTGGGCGTGACGGGGCGGCCCGCCTCGCCCGATGGCAAGACGATCCTACCTCTGCGCAATCACGGTGTGACGATGATGTCGCTGGGGTTGATGACGCAGGAGGACGAGGCGGTCGTCTGGCGCGGGCCGATGCTGATGGGGGCGCTGCAACAGATGCTGTTTCAGGTGCAGTGGGGCGCGCTGGATGTGCTGATCGTCGATCTGCCGCCTGGCACGGGCGATGTGCAGATGACCTTGGCGCAAAAGGCGCAGGTGGATGGGGCGATTGTCGTTTCCACCCCGCAGGACGTGGCGCTGCTGGATGCCCGCAAGGGGATCGACATGTTCAAGAAGATGAACACGCCGATCATTGGAATGATCGAGAATATGTCGACGCATATTTGCAGCAACTGCGGCCATGAGGAGCATATCTTCGGCCATGGCGGCGTCGCGCAGGAAGCGGCGAAGCTAGGCGTGCCGCTGCTGGCTGAAATTCCGCTTCATCTGGATATCCGCACAAGCGCGGATGGTGGTGCGCCGATTGTCGTCTCGAAAAGCGCCTCGCCGCAGGCGGCGGCGTTCAGGACATTGGCAAAGGCACTTATCGCCGGAGGGAACGCATGACCGCATTGGTGCCGTCGTTTCCGCCGCTCCTCAAGGGGATGGCTGCCGGTCCTGCAAACCCGTTCAAGATCGCCTGCGATCAGGCGCGGCGCGGGGTCGATGCGGGGCTGGTGGCGTGGTCAGCGGGTGAAGACCGGATGCGGGCTGCCTTGGTGCTGGCCCCTGACGAGCCGCTGGAGACAGCAATGGCGGCCTATATCGCCAGTGGCGTGGGTATGCAGAACGCATTGGGCACGCATGCGCCTGCCGAAACGGCGGTGCAGCTTGAGTGGTCCGGCGGGCTGCGGGTCAATGCGGGGTATTGCGGACGGCTGCGCTGCTTTTCGTCGGGCCATGATCCGAAAGCCGTGCCCGACTGGCTGGTTGTGGGAGTTGACCTGACGCTGCGGCTGCCGCCGGATTTCGAGCCGGGGGAGCGGCCCGATCATACGGCTCTGCATCTGGAAGGGTGCCGCGACATTGATACGGTGTTGTTGCTGGAATCATGGGCGCGCCACACGCTGTTATGGATTAACGAACTGGACGGCGCCACAGGACGTGCCACCCTGAACCGTGAATGGGAAGGGCTGGCGTGGAAGCTGGGCAAGAGCGTCACAGTGAACACCGGCTCGGAAAGGCATGTTGGCACGTTTCTGGGCGTGGACGAGAATTTCGGTATGATCCTGAAGACCGAGAGTGGTGACACGGAACTGATCCCGTTGTCATCGGTGATCGAGGAGGAATGACATGTATCTGGCCCGCGCGATCCATTTCGACGAGAGCGACCGCAACGTCTTTCACAACCCTGCCCGCACCGGTGAATGGGCCATCTCGGGGGGATTCGAGTTTTCCAACTGGGGGGAGGCGGACCTTGTCGGCAAGGCGCGGCAGGCGTTTGCCAACGGCTGGCTGGGGATCGAAACCTTTGGACGGGTGACGTTTGTTGCGGTGACGCGGATCGAGGAGGCCGAGCTGGAGCAGCTGACCGACACGCTCGCGCAGCATTTCGTCGATGTCTATGGCGCGCCCGATCTGGAGGCGGCACGGCCCGTTGCGCGAGAGGAGCTGGCGCATATGGCCGATCTCTGTGCCGATCATGCGCCCAATACGGTGCTGACCGTGCTACGGGAACTGACCGACGCGGGCGTGAAGGAGCAGTTCCGGTATATCGAGGCCAGCGAGGCCGGCCTCGATCAATTCGCGATCCACGGAGAGATCGAGTAGCGCCAAATTACTCGGGCTGCGCGTTAAAGACGAAGAGCTGCTGGCCCGCGATTGCGTAGCCGTTGATCAGCTCTGCGGCGCGGTCACTTGTGAGCCAATTCTCGAGCTTTTGGGCCAGATCATTACGCACATGGGCGTGCAGTTCGGGGTTCACCGGTAGATAGGCGTATTGGTTAAAGAGCACCGGATCGCCTTCGAATACGATGGCGAGGTCGCCTTTGTTGCCGAAATTCAGCCAGCTTGCGCGGTCTGACAGGATATAGGCATTCATGCCTGACGCTGTGTTCAGAGCTGCACCCATGCCCTGCCCCACGGCCTTGTACCAGTCGCCTGCCAGATCGACGCCAGCGGCGTCCCAGAGGCGCAGCTCCATCTTGTGGGTGCCAGAATCGTCGCCACGGCTGACGAAATCTGCCTCTGCACCGGCAATCGCCGCAAGCGCTCCTATGGCTTCATCGGCAGCGCCGCTGGCAGCGGGATCGCTGCTGGGGCCGATGATGACGAAATCATTATACATGATCTCGCGGCGGTGGGTGCCGTAGCCGCCTTCGACGAAGGCTTCCTCGGCGGCGCGGGAGTGGACGAGAACCGCGTCAACATCGCCTTGTTCACCGAGCTTAAGTGCTTGGCCTGTGCCGACGATCAACAGCTGCACCTCGATGCCGGTGTCGATCTCGATTTCTGGCAGGATCACATCGGCGAGGCCGGAATTGGCGAAGGAGGTGGTGACGGCCATTTTCATGGTATCCGCCTGCGCGGAAAGGGCCGCGAGCGAGGCTACAACTGACAGAAGAAGGGATTTCAAGGTCACGGGATGAGATCTCCGTTGAGGTGGGCCTGTGCTTCGGGCGTGGTGGGGTTATCGAAGAAAGTTGCCGCGTCGCCTGCCTCGACGATTTTGCCCTCGTTGAGAAACAGCACATCATCGGCCAACCGCCGCGCCTGCCCGACGTTATGGGTAGACATGACGATGCGTGTGCCATCAGCCTTGAGCGATTGCAGGATGGCTTCGATCTCACGGGTGGAGCGGCCATCGAGATTGGCGCTCGGTTCATCGAGAAACAGCAGCTCCGGCGCGCGGACCAGCGCGCGGGCCAGAGCCATTTTCTGTTTTTCACCACCGGAGAGGACAAAGGCGGGGCGGGCCAAATCGCCGTGCAAACCGACACGAGCCGCCATGTCCGCCGCCTCTGCGCGGGCGGCACTGCGCGACTGGCCGTCGAGCAGGAGCGGATAGGCGATACAATCAACAATCGACCGGCGCATGACGATCGGCGTTTGAAACACGAACGCCTGTTTCCGGCGCGCCTCTTCGAGCGGAGCGGCCCATTGCAGCTGCCCGCGTCGCACGCGCTCGAGCCCGTGCATCAGGCGCAGGAGGGACGTCTTGCCACTGCCATTCGGACCCAGCAGGATGGTGCAGCCCGTTGCGCCCAATTCGAGCGACAGCGGGCCAAGAATATGCTTGCCGCGCTTGCGAAGTTCGACGGCTTCGAGCCGGAGGGGAAGGATCGACGCTACCATTGGCTGCTCCGCTCGGTACGCGTGAGCATGTGCAGCGCGAGGTTCACCGCAATCGCGAGCGCGATCAGAACAAAGCCAAGCCCAAGCGCGAGGGCAAAGTTGCCCTTGCCAGTTTCAAGCGCGATGGCAGTAGTCAGCACGCGGGTGGCGTGGTCGATATTGCCGCCGACGATCATAATCGCGCCGACCTCGCCAATCGCGCGACCAAAGCCCGCGAGCGCGGCGGTTAGCAAGGCGCGGCGGGAATCCCACAAGAGCGCCTTGATCCGCTGGGCGCGGGTGGTGTGCAGAGAGATCAGCAGGTCATGATATTCGGACCAGAGATCACGGATCGCCTGATGCGCGATGGAGGCGACGATGGGCGTGATGATGATGACCTGCGCGATAATCATCGCCGTGGGGGTGAACAGGAGCCCCAACACCCCGAACGGCCCTGCCCGCGACAGAAGGATATAGACGATCAGGCCAACAACGACAGGCGGCAGGCCCATGAGTGCATTCAGAAGCGCAATGACCACCCGCCGGAAGCGGAAACGATTGACCGAGAGCCAAGCACCCAGTGGAAGGCCGATCAGAGCCGCGATTGCCGTGGCCGTCAGTGTGACCTGAAGGGAGCGGATGGTGATCTCGACAAGATCGGGATCGAGCCGCAGCACCAGCCGCAGCGCCTCTGCCAATCCTGCCCATAGATCATTCATTGCCGCTGTCCCTGCATGGCTTTGGTTGGCAGGTAGCACCCCTGCCCCACCGCCAAAATAGACATTTTGTCAGTTCCGACGCGTCGCACAGGGTCATTTTGTCCGAGCGTCGCTGAGCGGCATGTGTGACCGGCTCCACGACATGACATCCGCCACCGTATCGGGGATCTGTTCTGCCAAACCGCCGGACCAGTCAGAAAAATAGGCGGCATTGGTGCGATTGACAGACGTCAGAACCGGAATGCCCGCCTCCAGTGCCATGCCGATTGCGGGACGGAAGCCGCGACCGTCAAGCTCCTGCTTGCCGAATTTGTTGATGATCAGGATTGCGGGGCTGGCATCTGTGCGGCGCAGTTCGCCTTCGATCAGGCCAACCGCTTGCTCAAGACCTGCGGGATCGAGCCTACAGCCGCGCGACAGCGAGCCGAGCCGCTGGCTGATGCGCACCTGATCGCCGGAGGTGAGGATCGCGAGGTCCATATCGCATTTCGGGTTGTCGGGTGTGTCGTGATTGATCTGGACCGCACCCGCGACAGCGATACCTTCTGCGCGCAGGAGGGTGGCGACCTCGGCCAGCAACCGATCCGCTGCGCCGCGTCCTTCGGAAATCACATAGCCGAGCATGCGCTGTCCCCTTGCAACCGCTTGATCCGAAATACAAGATGCACCGAACCAAGGAAAGCGCCAGTATGAAACCGACCCTGCCGATCCTGCCCGACCCGACGAACGCCCGCCTGACGCGGCGCGTAACAGGCTTTGACCACACCGGCGCGGAAACCGAGATTTCGGTCGTGGAGGAGCGGCCCTTGACGATTTACCTCAACAGTCAGGAGATCGTCACCGCGATGACCATCGGGGACTACCCTGAATATCTGGCGGTGGGCTTCCTGCGCAATCAGGGCATGTTGCGGGCCGACGACACGATCACCGGCATTGATTATGACGACGATCTGGAAGTCGTCGTTGTGCGGACCGAGCGGCAGACCTCCTATGAGGAGAAGGTCAAGAAAAAGACCCGCACATCGGGCTGCGCGGTCGGCACTGTCTTTGGCGATATGATGGAAGGGCTGGAAGGGCTGACCCTGCAACAGGCGGAGGTACGGACGAGCTGGCTCTACGATCTGGCGAAGGAGATCAACACAACACCGTCGCTCTATCTGGAGGCGGGGGCGATCCACGGCACGGTGCTGTGTCAGGGAAATAAGCCGCTCGTTTATATGGAGGATGTTGGTCGCCATAACGCGGTGGACAAGATCGCGGGCTATATGTTCCGCCATGGGGAGCCTGCGGGGGACAAGATCCTCTATACAACGGGGCGGCTGACCTCGGAAATGGTGATCAAGACGGCGCTGATGGGCATTCCGGTGCTCGCGTCGCGCTCAGGCTTTACCGCGTGGGGGGTGGAGATCGCTCGCGACGTGGGGCTGACGCTGATCGGGCGGATGCGGGGGCAGCGGTTTGTCTGCCTTGCCGGTGAAGAACGGCTGATCCGCGATGTCGATCCGGCGAGCGTGCCGGATGAGGGGCGCAAGCACCGCCGCAAGAGTGCCGAGCATGACTGAGCGGTTGCCGGGGGTGATCCTTGCGGGCGGCAAGGCCACGCGGATGGGCGGCGGGGACAAGGGTCTGCGCCGGATCGGTGAGCGGAGGATCATCGACCACGTGATCACGCGGCTGGGTGCACAATGCGGGCCGCTGGCGATCAACGCCAATGGGGAGGCCGACCGGCTGGCGGAGTTCGGCCTGCCGGTGCTGCCTGACAGCCTGCCGGACCACCCCGGCCCGCTGGCGGGGGTGTTGGCCGGGCTGGACTGGGCGGCAGAGCTGGGAGCGGAGGCGATTGTCACCGCTGCGGCCGATACGCCGTTCTTTCCCGCCGATCTTGCCAAGAGGCTCCATGACGAGGCCGGGCCGGAAGGGTTGGCGCTGGCAGCCTCGCCCGGACCTGAGGGCAAGATCTTCCGCCAGCCGACATTCGGCCTCTGGCCGGTGGCGCTGCGGGATGATTTGCGGGAGGCGCTCCAAGGCGGGTTGCGCAAGATCGTGATCTGGACCGAGGCGCATCAGGCGGGCAGTGCGGTGTTCGAGGCGGACGGGTATGATCCGTTCTTCAACATCAACACGCCGGACGATATTGCCGAAGCCAAGCGGATTGCGGAGCGCGTGGCATGAGGGTGTATGGCGTCACCGGATGGAAGAACACCGGCAAGACGGGGCTGGTCGAGCGGCTCGTGACCGAGATATCGGCGCGCGGGTTTTCCGTCTCCACCCTGAAACACGCGCATCATGCAACCGAGATCGACCAGCCGGGGCGGGACAGCTACCGCCACCGCGAGGCGGGCGCGCAAGAAGTGCTGGTGGCATCGCCAAACCGCTGGGCGCTCATGCATGAATTGCGCGGCACGGACGAGCCACCGATGGAGGAGCTGCTGGCGAAGATGTCGCCCGTCGATCTGGTGATCATCGAAGGCTACAAGCGTGGCCCGCATCCGAAGGTGGAAACCCATCGTACGCAGGCAGGGCGCGACTTGCTGGCACCAGAAAATCCGACGATCCGCGCAGTGGCCTCGGACAGTGCGCATGACGGGCTTTCGGTGCCGGTGTTCGACCTCGACGACACATCGGCGATTGCGGATTTCATTCTTGCGGAGGTGGGGCTGTGACGCTGGCGCGGGTGCTGACGCTGGACTGGTCTGCGGCGGGTGCGCCGAAGCGGGGGGCGGACTCGATCTGGATCGGGGATACGGATGCAGATGGCACCGCCACGCATAACCTGCCGACCCGCGCGGCTGCGCTCGATTGGCTGGAACGCCGGATCGGGGGCGAAGCTGGCGCGGTGCTGCTGGCGTGTGACTTCTGCTTTGGCTTGCCTGCTGGCGGGGCGCAGGCCGTGACGGGCGCGGACGATGCTCTAGCGCTTTGGGATTGGCTGGCGACGCGGATCGAGGATGGCGCGGATAACCGCAATAATTACCGCGCAATCGCCGCCGAGATGAACCGACGGTTTGGGGGTGACGGGCCGTTTTGGGGCAATGGGGCGAAGGAAGACATCCCCGATCTGCCGCGCCGGAAGCCAGCGCTGCCAGAGGGCATAGCGGAATTCCGCAAGGCGGAACTGGCAGACCAAAGCGCAGGGCAGCGCCCGATGAGCCCGTGGCAACTGGCGGGCGCGGGGGCGGTGGGAGCGCAGAGCATTCTTGGCATCGCGGCACTGGAACGGCTGCGAGAGCGATTGGCGGCGTCAGGAAAGCGCGTCGCTGTCTGGCCCTTTGAGCCGGTGGACGGGGCCGATGTGATCTTTGCTGAAGCCTATTTCTCGCTCCTTGCGGCGGAAGTGGCGGCAGAGGTGAAAGGCGGCGCGGTGCGGGATGAGGCGCAGGTGCGGCTGCATGGGCAGGCATTCTATGAGCTTGCGGCTACTTGCAGGTTAGAGGGGCTGTTGCGGCCTGATGCACCTGCCGAAACGCTCCGAAGCGAAGGCTGGTATCTGGGCGCGGGGCAAGCGGATATAGTGCGCCGCGCGCTCCCCGCGGGACTGACGCCGCCACGCCTGCGGAACGATTGCTTTGCCATGCCGCAAGGCGTGAACTGGGTGCCGGTGGATGACGCGCTTAAAGCGCTGGATGCGGCCTTGGTGCCGCTTGTGACGACGACAACCCGCAAGACGCACGACGCCCTTGGCGCGATCCTCGCGAAAGACACAATCGCCCGCCGTTCCAACCCGCCGCGCCCCAATTCGGCAGTGGACGGCTATGGCTTTGCCCATGCCGCGACAGGCAGCGGTGTGCAGACCCTGCCGCTGGTCACTGGCCGCGCGGCGGCGGGGCAGCCATTTGACGGAGCGGTGCCAAGCGGAATGGCGGTGCGTATTCTGACCGGCGCGATCCTACCCGAGGGAGTGGATACCGTGGTGCTGGAAGAGGACTGCGCCACCGATGGGGCGCGGGTGAGCTTTGACGGGCCGGTGAAGGCGGGCGCGAACACGCGCAAGGCAGGTGAGGACGTGGCGGAGGGCCAGCCCGCCCTGTCCCGCGGGCATAAGCTGCGCGCGCCTGATCTGGCGCTCCTCTCCGCGCTGGGGATTGGGGAGGTGGAGGTTTACCGCCAATTGCGGGTGGGCGTTCTCTCGACAGGTGACGAGATTGTCTCGCGCCCTGATCTGCCCGCAGAGCCGCACCAGATATATGACGCGAACCGGCCAATGCTGCTCTCGCTCGCGGCGGGTTGGGGGTATGAGGCTGTGAACTTGGGCCATGTGAAGGACCGCCCCGCGCAAATCGCCAAAAAGCTCGATGCGGCAGCAGCGAAGGTGGATGTGATCCTGACATCGGGCGGGGCGTCGGCAGGGGACGAAGATCATGTCTCGCGGCTGTTGCGGGAGCGTGGCACGCTGAGCAGCTGGCGCATTGCGCTGAAACCGGGGCGGCCGCTGGCGCTGGCACTTTGGAATGGCGTTCCGGTTCTGGGATTACCCGGTAATCCGGTGGCGGCGCTGGTTTGTGCGCTGATCTTCGGGCGACCGGCGTTCTCCAAACTGGCGGGGAGTGGCTGGATTGCGCCGCAGGGCTTTACCGTGCCGGCGGCATTTGAGAAGGCCAAGAAACCGGGGAGGCGGGAGTTCCTGCGGGCGCGGCTGAATGCCGATGGCGCGGCGGAGGTCTTTGCCTCGGAAGGATCGGGGCGGATCAGCGGGCTGAGCTGGGCCGAGGGGCTCGTGGAACTGCCGGATGGCGCGGTGAAGGTGAAACGGGGCGATCCTGTGCGGTTCCTGCCCTATAGCGGCTTTGGCCTGACCTAAGGCGCGCGGCGGATCAGGTAGGCTTGGGCTGCGCCCTCATCGGCACTTCCCAAAAGCTCGTGACCGGATTCATTGCAAAAGTGCGGCACGTCCACCACGGCGGCGGGGTCGTCTGCCAAGAGGCGCAAAACCTGCCCCGGCTGCATCTCTTTCAGACGCTTGCGTGCCTTCAGCACCGGCAGCGGGCACAGAAGGCCCAGCGCATCAATTTCCTGATCCCAATTCATGGCGTCAGAGATAGGCAAAACGCCGCAAACTGTCTATGGCCCGCATGCAATCCATGACAGATAATCACGATGGTAAATCCGCTTTTTTGATAGAGATTCTCTATCAAGCGACGAGA
Organism: Marivivens sp.; assembly: GCA_017643845.1. Lineage (GTDB taxonomy): Bacteria > Pseudomonadota > Alphaproteobacteria > Rhodobacterales > Rhodobacteraceae > JAEPMR01. The sequence continues at coordinate 35,967 of JAEPMR010000001.1, forward strand.
TAGCCGAATTGAATGAGCAAGGGCGACCTGCGATGACCCGCGCAGGCGATGCAGATGGAGAGTGATCATGGCGCTCGATGACAAAACCGGAATCTGGAAATCCGGCAAAGGCAAGGGGCGCAACACGCCCAAGGGCCGACAGCTGGAAGATGGCGCTTGGGACGAGGTGCGCGCGCTTTTGGGCGACCGCCCGCGCAGCCGCGACCTGCTGATCGAGTTTCTGCATCTCATTCAGGACGCCTACGGTCACCTTGCCGCCCCGCATCTGCGGGCGCTGGCCGAGGAAATGCGCATGTCGATGGCCGAGGTCTGGGAAGTGGCGACCTTTTACGCCCATTTCGACCCCGTGCGCGAAGGGGAAACCCCGCCGCCTGACCTGACGATCCGCGTCTGCGAGTCGCTTTCGTGCGAACTGGCGGGAAGCGAGCAACTGATCGCGGCGCTGGAAAGCGGCATGGACCCCGCCAAGGTCCGCGTGCTGCGCGCGCCCTGCATGGGCCGCTGTGATACCGCGCCAGTGCTGGAAATCGGCCACAAGCATATCGACAATGCAACGCCCGAGAAGGTCGATGCGGCCATTGCTGCGGGCGACTTCCATGCGGAGATCCCTGCCTATGAAACACTCGACGCCTACAAGGATGCGGGCGGTTATGCGGTGCTGGCGGACCTGCGCGCCAATGGCGACTGGGAAGCGGTGCAGGACAAGGTTCTGTCCTCAGGCCTGCGCGGGCTGGGTGGGGCCGGTTTCCCATCCGGCAAGAAATGGGGATTTGTCCGCGCCAATGAAGGGCCGCGCTATCTGGCCGTGAATGGCGACGAAGGCGAGCCGGGGACATTCAAAGACCGCTTCTATCTAGAGCGCACGCCGCACCTGATGCTGGAAGGCATGCTGATCGCGGCATGGGCCGTGGAAGCGGAGAAATGCTTTATCTACATGCGCGACGAATATCCGGCGGTGCTGCACATCCTCGCCACCGAGATCGCGGCGCTGGAGGCGGCAGGCATCGTGGAGGCAGGCTATATCGACCTGCGCCGTGGTGCGGGCGCCTATATCTGCGGCGAAGAGAGCGCGATGATCGAATCCATCGAAGGCAAGCGCGGCATCCCACGCATGCGCCCGCCTTTCGTGGCGCAGGTGGGGATCTTCAACCGCCCGACGCTGGTGCATAACGTGGAAACCCTGCACTGGGTCGCGCGCGTGTGCCGCGAGGGGGCGGAAATCCTGTCGTCAGTGGAAAAGAACGGCCGCAAGGGGCTGCGCTCCTATTCCGTTTCGGGCCGCGTGGCGAAGCCGGGGGTTTACCTGCTGCCCGCAGGCTCGACGATCAGCGATGTGATTGATGCGGCGGGCGGTATGGCCGAGGGCCACAGCTTCAAAGCCTATCAACCGGGCGGGCCATCATCGGGCCTGTTGCCTGCGTCGATGAATGACATTCCGCTCGATTTCGACACGCTGCAACCGCATGGCACCTTTATCGGATCGGCCGCTGTTGTCGTACTGTCGGACAAGGACAAGGCACGGGATGCGGCGCTGAATATGCTGCGGTTCTTTGAAAGCGAGAGCTGCGGGCAATGCACGCCCTGCCGCGTGGGCTGTGAGAAGGCCGTCAAACTGATGCAGGCGGATCGCTGGGATCAAGAACTGCTGGCCGATCTGTGCACGGTGATGGCCGATGCCTCGATCTGTGGTCTGGGACAGGCCGCGCCGAACCCGATCAAACTGACCATGAAACATTTTGCGGATGAGGTCTGAGCCATGAGCGAGCCGATCAAATTCACCCTCGACGACCGTGACGTGACCGCCGCTGAAGGCGAAACCATTTGGGATGTGGCCAAGCGCGAGGGCAAGACGATCCCGCACCTGTGCCACAAGGACCAGAACGGCTACCGCCCTGACGGTAACTGCCGCGCCTGCGTGGTGGAGATCGACGGCGAGCGGACGCTGGCGCCTTCCTGCTGCCGTGCACCGTCAAACGGCATGGTCGTCAAGACCGAGAGCGAACGGGCGGTGAAATCCCGCCAGATGGTGATGGAGCTGCTGCTGGCAGACCAGCCGGAGCGCGAGGCGGCGCATGATGCCTCCTCCCACCTGTGGGATATGGCCGAGGCCAATGGCGTGAGCGAGAGCCGCTTTCCGACGCTGGAAGCGGAGCGCATTCCGCTGCTGGACGACAGCCATGTGGCGATGCGCGTCAACCTTGATGCCTGTATCCAGTGCGGGCTGTGCGTGCGCGCCTGCCGCGAGGTTCAGGTGAACGATGTGATCGGCATGGCAGGGCGCGGGCATGATGCCTATCCGACCTTTGACCTCGCCGACCCGATGGGCGCATCCACCTGCGTGGCCTGCGGTGAATGTGTGCAAGCCTGCCCCACCGGCGCGCTGATGCCGGCGACGGTGCTGGACGATGCGCAACAGGGCGATAGTGCCGAATATGATGAAGAAGTGAAATCCGTCTGTCCGTTCTGTGGCGTAGGATGCCAAGTTTCGCTGAAAATCAAAGACAACAAGGTCAAATATGTGGAAGGGATCAATGGCCCTGCCAACGAAGGACGGCTCTGCGTTAAAGGGCGTTTCGGCTTTGACTACATCCACCACCCGCATCGCCTGACGAAACCGCTGATCCGCAAGGAAGGCGCGCCGAAGGGGCTGAATGTGGACCCTGCGAACCCGCTGACCCATTTCCGCGAAGCGAGCTGGGAAGAAGCGCTGGATCGCGCGGCAGGTGGTATGCTCGATCTGAAAGCGGCGCATGGCGGGCAAGCCGTGGCGGGCTTTGGCTCGGCCAAATGCACCAATGAGGAAGCCTATCTCTTCCAGAAGCTGATCCGGCAGGGCTTTGGCCATAACAACGTCGATCACTGCACCCGTTTGTGCCACGCCTCATCGGTGGCGGCGCTGATGGAGAACGTGGGCTCCGGCGCGGTGACGGCGACCTTCAACCAGATCGAAAACGCGGATGTGGCGATCGTGATCGGGGCGAACCCGATTGAGAACCACCCCGTTGCGGCGACCTATTTCAAGCAGTTCACCAAGCGCGGCGGCAAGCTGATCGTGATGGACCCGCGCGGTGTGGGCCTGCGCCGCTTTGCGACGCATATGCTGCAATTCCGCCCCGGTGCGGATGTGTCGATGCTCAATGCGATCATGCATGTGATCGTCGAAGAGGAGCTTTACGATCAGAGCTACATCGAGAAATTCACCGAGAATTGGGAAGCCGAGAAAGCGCATCTGAAGGACTTCTCGCCAGAGAAGATGGAAGGCATCTGCGGCATTCCCGCCGAGACCTTGCGGCAGGTCGCGCGTGACTTCGCCACCGCGAAAGCGGGGATGATCTTCTGGGGCATGGGCGTCAGCCAGCACATCCACGGCACGGACAACTCGCGCTGCCTGATCAGCCTCGCGCTGATGACGGGCAACGTGGGCAAGCCGGGCGCGGGCCTGCACCCGCTGCGCGGCCAGAACAACGTTCAGGGTGCCTCGGATGCCGGTCTGATCCCGATGTTCCTGCCCGATTACCAGAGCGTCACGGATGATGGCGTGCGCTCGGCCTTTACCGATATCTGGCAGAGCGGCGATTTCTCCAATCAGAAGGGTCTGACCGTCACCGAGATTCTGGATGCGGTGCATGCGGGGATGGTGAAGGGGATGTATATCCTCGGTGAAAACCCTGCGATGTCCGACCCCGATGTGACCCATGCGCGCGAGGCACTGGCGGCGCTGGAGCATCTGGTGGTGCAGGATATTTTCGTGACTGAGACGGCCAACTATGCCGATGTGATCCTGCCGGCGGCGGCGTTCTACGAGAAGGCCGGAACCGTGACCAACACCAACAGGCAGGTGCAGATCGCGCGGCCTGCGGTGACGCCTCCGGGTGAGGCGCGGGAGGACTGGGCGATCACCGTCGCGCTGGCGAACAAGCTGGGGCTTGGGTGGGACTACAAGCACCCCTCCGACGTGTTTGCCGAGATGAAGAAGGGCATGAAATCGCTCAACAACATCACGTGGGACCGTTTGGAGGCGCAAGGCGCTGTGACCTATCCGTCTCTATCGCCGGAAGACCCGGGCCAGCCGATTGTCTTTGGTGACGGTTTCCCCCGCGCAGAAGGCCGCGCGCGGTTCACCCCTGCCAGCGTGATCGCGCCGGACGAGACACCGGATGCGGATTTCCCGATGGTGCTGACCACAGGCCGCCAGTTGGAGCATTGGCACACGGGCTCGATGACGCGGCGCTCGAAGGTGCTGGATGCGGTGGAGCCGGAAGCGAACTGTTCGCTGCACCCCTCGACCCTGCGCAAGCTGGGTGTGGAGCCGGGCGGCTGGGTGACGCTGGAAACGCGGCGCGGATCGGTCACGCTGCTGGCGCGGGCGGACCGCGCGGTGGCGCCGGACATGGTGTTCCTGCCCTTTGCCTATGTGGAAGCGGCGGCGAATATCCTGACGAACCCCGCGCTCGACCCGTTCGGGAAGATCCCCGAATTCAAGTTCTCGGCTGTGCGGGTGAGCAAGGCCGACGGGGTGATCGCGGCGGAATAAGCGACGCTAAAAGCGTTTTTGCCATGAGAGGACCAGTCCGGTATCGGTCTGGTCCTTTTCATGTCCGAAGTTGAGCGAGTGATAGCCGCCGATCAGCATCGATGCGTCATCATCTAGCGCAAACTCGTAGGCCAGTGTCAGGTCGATCTGGCGGGCTTCGGGGGCGAGGTCGATCTCAATCGTGTCATAGCTGTAGCCGGAGCCGCTGGCCTGACGCGCAACGGGCACGGGCAGGCGCGCGGTGCCTCCCGAAGCCCCAAAAGGCAGGCCGACAGAGACCGAGAGCTGATCACCATTGCCCGAAGGAAGAACCGCGGCGACTTCGAAGGCGGAGACAGGGACCGCGCCGACGGAGCCGCCGCCGAAGCTTCGATCATCGGGCGCTGCAAGACCCAGCTGCCCGGACAGGCTGAACCGCGCACCGGAGGAAGCGTTATGTTGCCAGCCAAGATCAAGTGCTGCGAGGGCGCTGCCCGTTTGCCCTGAGGTACTGAGACCGAGGATACCGCCACTGTCATGGCCGACGGTGGCACCGAAGGTCAGCGGCCCGCCCGCCGCTGGTGCAAATGAAAGCGCGAAATCGGGAGTGTCCCTGCGCAGGCTGGCGGAGATACGGGCCGCATCCGCTGCAAAGGAAAATTCCTGACCGCCGAGGGCGGCTGCGAAAGTCCCGCTGGGTGCCGCATCGTCAGAAAGGCGTGTAATGCGGGCCGCGCCGGTCGAGACAGGGCGGCGTTGCGCAACAAGCGCATCAGCGGCGAGTTCGAAATCGGCGTCTAGCGCGTCAGTAGCGAGCACCGTCACGCCATGAAGAGCCTTCGTTGCCGCGCCCCCGAAGGCGGTGCCAGTGTGCAGCATCGGAGTATCCTGTGGCACGACTTCGCCGTTGGACATGGCGATCACGCTGCCGCCGATGGGCAAGAGCGCCGCGCGCAGGTCCATGAACCCGTGCCCGAAGGTTTCATTGTAGCTGTGAAGGACGCCGTTGCCGAAATCGAGCGTGCCGTCGACAGAGGTGAAATAGCTGTTGTCGGCGGATGCAAGGAGGCGCTTGCGCAGTTGCTGCGGGGTGTGTTCGGGAAAAGCTTGCGCAAGGAGCGCCAAAGCGCCGCTGACCGCTGGAGTGGCAAAGGAGGTGCCGGTCACGAGGTCATATCCGCTCGCCCCATCGGCGGCATACCAAGTGCCATCCGCCGTCAAGCACCATTCGGCGGCTTCGAAACAGGCGGAGGACACAAGTTCGACATCTGTCACGCGGTCTGAGGTGAAGGTCGCGACACCATTGGCAACGGCGATCCAGCTGCCTTCGAGCGCGGGGTTCTTGGCAGGCAGGCCAGCGAGGATATCGGCAGAGGTTGCATTAACATCATTATCGAGCGCCCAGACGAGCACACCGATGTCCGCGAAATCCTGTAGGGCGAGGTAGTAGTCATTTCCAGCAGCGCCGACAAACGCATCGCCAAGTCCAGAATTTGCGACCTCCAGGTCGACGAAACCCCAGCTGTTGTTCTGGACTATCGCGCCGAGCCCGATCGCGTGACGTGTCGCTTCGGTGCGTGTCTCATAGGTGTCAAAGTCTCCAAAAGCGAGGCTTGCACCCGGCGCGACGCCAAGCGTTACACCCGTTGAATTTCCCGCCAGAACAGCCGCAACGGAAGTTCCGTGTGTTGTTCCATCGCCCGCGGGCGCAAAAACACGTTCGCCGCCAACCATTGTGATGTCCGCATCGCCATTCGGCAGGTATATATTTTTCCCATCGAATTCGGGGTGATCAACGTAGAAGCCGTCGTCGACGACCGAGATGATGATCTCGGAACCACCGTCACCACGCGTGCTGCCATCCAATCCCGCAGCATGCGCATATTCAATGCGCGATGCGGCAAGGGGGTAGCTGTCATGGAACGGCTCACCTGAACTGAATTGCCAGGTGTTTTCCTGTTCTAGATACCGGCTGTCATTCTCCCTCAAGTTTCGAGCCGCTGCTTCGAAGGCGTCCCATGCCTCGACAAAGCCTTCGGAAAAGAATGAGCCTTCCCATGTGGGATCATCCGGGGGGGTGATCTCGTCGGAAGCGGTATCCTGACAGGCCGAAAGGAGAAACGCGACCACTCCAAGGGTGAGCCAAGCCCTGCCCTGCCCCATGACTGCGCTGTGATTCATCCGGCCCCACCGTTAATAGCATAAGTGCCTAAACGCCATTTTTCCGGCAATGTTGAGCGCCCGCAAGCACATACAACCAGTGAGTGCAGGAATTCGGGCGAAAACCCGCATAACGGGGAAAATGGCGGATTTGCGCAGATTGACCCCTTACTTCGGGGCTGCTAGGCCGAAGTCGGATGGGCTCCGTTCCAAATAAAACAGGCGGTTGTGATGCATGTAGCGATTATTATGGACGGGAACGGCCGCTGGGCGACGGAGCGGGGCTGGCCACGGGTTATCGGGCATCAGCATGGCGTCAAACGGGTCGAGGATATTGTGCGCGCGTCGCCGGGGCTGGGGGTCAAGGCGCTGACGCTCTATGCCTTCTCAACCGAGAACTGGAAACGCTCCACCACCGAGGTCGAGGCGCTTTTCAAGCTGATGCGCATGTATATCAACCGCAAGTCGAAAGAACTGCACCGCCAGAATGTGCGGGTGCGGTTTCTGGGACGGCGGGACAAGCTGTCGCCGGAAGTGCTGGCGCGGGTTGCCCATGTCGAGCGTTTGACCAAAGAATGTGACGGGCTGCAACTGAACATCGCGGTGGATTACGGCGGGCGGGACGAGATCGTCCGCGCGGCGAAGGCGATGGCGGAAAAGGCATTGGCCGGTGATTTGGGACTGAATGATTTCACCGAAGAAACCTTTCAGCTGCATACCGACCTGCCCGACCTGCCTTCACCCGATCTGATCATCCGCACCGGCGGCGACAAGCGGCTTTCAAACTTCATGCTGTGGCATGCCGCCTACAGCGAGTTCGATTTCCTTCCGGTGCTGTGGCCCGATTTCAAACCGGAGATTCTGGAAAAATCGCTGGACGATTTCCGCAGGCGCGACCGCCGCTTTGGGGGCGTGAAGGTGGAAGGACCGAGCGCCTAAGACGTATGGCAATCCGACCCGCCGCTGCCCAGATCGGCAAGGATCGGGCAATCGGGGCGGCTGTCACCGGCGCAGGCATGCACCAGATGCGATAGCGTTTCATGCATCGCCTGCAGCTGGGCGATCTTCTCCTCGATCTGGGCAAGATGCTGCTGCGCAACCTGTTTGACCTGTGCGCTCTCGCGGGCGTTGTCCTCGTAAAGCTCCAGCAGGGTGCGGCAATCCTCGATGGAAAACCCGAGCGCCCGGGCACGACCGAGGAAGGCAAGCTTATGCAGATCGCTTTCACGAAAACTGCGATAGCCGTTTTCCCCGCGCAGGGGCCTGATCAGGCCGATGTCTTCGTAATAGCGGATGGTTTTGGCGGGGAGACCGGAACGCCCGGCCACCTCTCCGATTGTCATGTGTGCGGGGCTCATGGGCGTGCCTCCATCACGGGGCGCACACGGCGCAGGCGCAGCGCGTTCGTCAGGACGAAAACCGATGAAAGCGCCATCGCGCCTGCCGCCAGCACAGGTGACAGGAGCACACCAAGGGCGGGATAAAGCACCCCTGCCGCGACGGGGATCAGCGCGGTGTTGTAGCCGAAGGCCCAGAACAGGTTCTGCCGGATGTTGCGCATCGTATGGGCGGAGATATCAATCGCATTCACCACACCACCCAGATCGCCGGACATCAGCACCACATCCGCGGACTCGATGGCGACATCCGTGCCGGTGCCAATGGCGATGCCGATATCGGCGTGCGCGAGCGCGGGGGCATCGTTGATCCCGTCACCGACGAAGGCGAGCGCTTTGCCGCCTGAGCGCAGCTGATCGATTGTTTGCACTTTGCCGTCGGGCAAGACGCCTGCAACGACGTGATCAATGCCCAGTTCACGGGCGATGGCATCTGCGGTTTCCTGTTTGTCGCCAGTAATCATCGCGACCTCCAGCCCGCGGGATTTCAACGCCGCAATGGCAGCGCGGCTCGACGGTTTGATCGGGTCAGCGACCCCGATCACCGCAGCGGCCACGCCATCTACCGCCACATAGAGCGCGGTGCGCCCTTGCGCGGCGAGAGCGGTTTCACGGCCACGGAGCGGGCCGAACGCAACACCTTCGCGGGTCAGCAGCCGGTCTGCCCCGACGAGGACCGTCCGGCCATCGACGACGGCCTGCACGCCGTAACCCGTAATCGAGCGGAAATCGGTCATCTCGGCGCGGGCGAGAGACTTGGCATCGGCCGCTCGCAGAATGGCCTGGGCGATCGGATGTTCGGAGCGGGATTCCACGGTGGCGGTCAGACGCAAGACGTCATCTGCATCGAACCCGTCAGCGACCTCCAGATCCGTGAGTTCGGGGCGGCCCTCCGTCACGGTTCCGGTCTTGTCCATTGCGACAATGCTAACGCCCGAAAGCGCCTGGAGTGCATCACCCTTGCGGAAGAGCACGCCCATGTCGGCGGCCCGTCCGGTGCCGACCATGATCGAGGTGGGCGTGGCGAGACCCATGGCGCAGGGACAAGCGATGATCAGAACCGACACGCCCGCCACTAGCGCAAGTGTCAGCGCCGGATCAGGACCGAAAACCAGCCAGATCAAAACCGTCAGCGCAGCGACAGACATCACGGCCGGAACAAACCAGAGGGTAATCCGGTCCACTAGTCCCTGAATGGGAAGCTTCGCACCTTGAGCATCTTCGACCATACGAATGATCTGCGCCAAGACCGTATCCTTGCCAACCTTCGTTGCGCGCACAGTCAGGGCGCTTGGGCCATTAACAGTGCCGCCGGTGACCGGATCTCCGACGGTTTTTTCGACCGGCACTGGTTCGCCGGTGATCATGCTCTCATCAATATGGCCGTGGCCTTCGGTGATCTCACCATCCGCGGCAATACGCTCTCCCGGGCGGACCAGTATCAGATCACCGACCTGCAGTGCTTCGGTCGGCACGTCTTGCGGCGCACCATCGACGAGGACACTGGCGGTTTTGACCTGAAGGCCCACCAGACGTTTGATCGCGGCACCTGTCCGTCCCTTGGCGCGGGCTTCGAGAAAACGACCAATCAGGATCAGGACCACGATGACCGCTGCGGCCTCGAAATAAACCGCCCTGACGGCATCGGGCAGGAGTGCGGGCGCGAAGGTCGCGACGAGCGAATAGAGATAGGCGGCGCCGGTGCCGACAGCGACAAGGCTATTCATATCCGGCGCGCCACGTAGGAGGGCAGGAAAGCCTTTGGTGTAAAAGACGCGCCCCGGCCCTGCGAGGACGGCAGTGGTCAAAACAAACTGTATCAGCCAGCTCGTCTGGTGGCCGATGGTGTTCCCGATCAGCATGTGCATCCCGGGGATCAGGTGCGCACCCATTTCGAGGGCGAAAACAGGCAGCGCCAGAATGCCGGCGATCAGGGCGTTTTTCGCGATGGCGCGGGCCTCGGCATCCTTTCGGTCAGATTGATCCTGCGCTGCCGTGCCACCCTCGCCTGCAGGTTTGGCCGGATACCCAATGGCGGTAGATGCGGCGATCATTTCCTGAACGGTGACAGCGCCTTCGGCATAGCGGACGGTCGCCGTTTCAGCAGCGAGGTTGACCGACACATCCAATACGCCCGGAAGTGCGGCGATGGCATGGTCCACCCGCCCGACGCAGGACGCGCAGGACATCGACTCGATGCTCAGCGTCACTTTAGCCTCGCGCGCGGGGTATCCCAGCTCCGCAAGCCGTGCGACGGCAGCGCGCAAGTTTTCGGGGGACTGGACACTGATGCGCGCCGATTCAGAGGCGAGATTCACAGACACATCCGAGACCCCCGGAACGTCCTGCAAGCCTTTGTCCACCCGACCAACACAGGAGGCGCAGGACATGCCTTCGACAGCGAGCGAAATGCTTTGAGATTGGGTCACGGCGATCTCCTACTTGCCTTTTGCCCTACACATAAGGGTTCCAGTCACTGGAAGGTCAAGGGGATAGCCCAAGCATGTGACAATTTCCGCGAATAGCTTGACCTTTTTGGGCGCGTCACGTCTGACTGGCAAAAAATGGAGTTTAGCGATGAAGTTTTCCGTCCCCGACATGAGCTGCGGCCACTGCGCAGCCGCGATTGAAAAGTCACTCAGGGCGAAAGATGCCAATGCGATGATCGATTTCGCACTTGAGGCGCGGCAAATCGTTGTGACCTCGGCGCTCGATCAGGCTGCCATTTTGGAGGCTTTGAAAGACGCGGGCCACGCCGCCAACCCTGCCTAACGGAGATGATGGCGCGATGAAATTCTTTCGCTTTGGGGAGCCGGGCTCTGAACGGCCCGCGCTGCTGGACAAGGATGGTGTAGGACGTGACCTGAGCGCGCATGTGGACGATTTTCAGGGCGCGGCGCTGCATCCGGCGCGGCTTACCGAACTGGCGGCGCTGGACCCGGCCGGACTGCCCGCTGTGCCGGACGATGCACGGATCGGGCCTGTGGTGCCGCGCGTAGGGAATTTCATCGGGATCGGACTGAACTTTGCCGATCATGCCGCGGAGAGCGGACTGGACGCGCCCAGCGAGCCGATCCTGTTTAACAAGGCGCCGTCCTCCTTGGCTGGGCCAAATGACGCGCTGGAACTGCCTCATGAGGCAAAGAAGACCGATTGGGAAGTCGAACTGGCGGTCGTGATTGGCGTGCCGGCCTATCGGATCACACGCGCGGATGCGCTGTCACATATTGCGGGCTATGCGCTGTGTAATGATATTTCGGAGCGGGCATTCCAGATCGAGCGTCAAGGCACGTGGTCGAAAGGCAAGGGACTGCCGGGCTTTGGGCCGCTTGGCCCCTATCTGGTGACATCAGATGAAATACCGGACCCGCAAGACCTGAAAATGTGGCTCACACTGAACGGAGAGGTGATGCAGAACGGGACGACGGCGACGATGATTTTTCCAGTCGATGAGCTGATCGCCTATGTTTCGCATTTCATGCGGTTGGAACCGGGGGATGTGATCACCACAGGCACGCCCCCCGGGGTCGGCATGGGCCGGACACCGCAGCGCTATCTGGTGCACGGCGATGTGATGGAGCTGGGAATCGACGGTCTGGGAACCCAGAAGCAGGTTTGCGTCGCGCCGAAGGGCTAGCTGTCGAAGGGCCGCGCTGCGCGAAGCGTATCAATGGGGCGAGACAGACCCCCGAGCGCGGGATAGAGGCAGGCTTGAAGCGCGTGGTAGATATCCGGTTTGCCGAAGAACTGCGTCGCTGTCGGAGCGCCACGCGCATCAATCTCGTGAAACCAGCCGCCGTGGGTGTGATCAATGAAATGACGGTCAGCAAAGTCCCAGACGCGGCGATACCATTGTTCGTCTTCTGGCATCCGCTCTAGCCTGATAAGGCTGGCGAGGGCGCCGATGGCCTCGGTGACCGGCCACCAATAGCGATCCGAGATCGCGGGTTTGCCATCAACTCCGAGGGTGTAAAAGAGCCCGCCTTGTGTGGGATGCCATGCGTCATTTAACGCCTGCGTGATCAGGGCGCGGGCGATGCGCGGGCTGTCGTCCGACGGACGACCGGCAAGATCCCAGTACTGCAACAGGAGCCGCGCCCATTCAAAGGAATGGCCCGGTGTCGTCCCTGCCGGGCGGAACATCGGATCGCCGTCATAGGCGGGATCCACTGTCCAGTCTTCCGTGTAGTGTTCGGGCACGCGCCAGCCTGACGCAGGGGCCATTTCGCGGAGAAAGAAATCAAGGATGCGGCCCGCGCGCCTCCGGTAGTCTACCTCGCCCGTTGCCTCATATGCCGCGAGGAGTGCCTCGGTCCCATGCATGTTCGCGTTCATGCCGCGATAGGTGGAGAAGGGGGTCCAGTCCTGTGCCCACTCATCGCAAAAACGGGCGTATTGCGGCTCCCAGAAGCGGGAGTCGAGCACCTCAGTAGCATCTGCAATCAAACGGTTTGCGTCAGGGTGGCCGACTTGCGCGGCACTCGCGCCCGCAAGAAGGACGAATACATGACCATAGGCCAGTTTGCGGGTATCCGTCGGGCCTGTGTCGCCCACCGCCCAGAGGTAGCCGCCATGGGTCTGATCGCGGTGGCGGTTCCAGAGAAGGTCCATGCCCGCGTCGATCACATCCTGGCAGTCACCTTCACCGCCTGCGTGACCAAGCGCGTATGAATGGATCAGACGGGTCGTCGCGTGAAGTTCCTGCATGGAATTGGCCTGCGGACGACCGGAAGCGCTCAGGGTTGCAAACGTCCCGTCCGGCTGAAGCGACGCGCGGTGGAATTGCCAGAGCGCACTGGACTGGGCATGCAACCAAGAGATGTGATCCGGATGCTCAAGCCAGAGCTGGTCAATTTGCGTTGGTCCAAGTGCCGTCATGACTTGCAATGATCCCTGTTTTGCATCGGTCATGACGGATTGCGGCGCACAGGTCAAAGGCAATCACGCCGCCCTACCATGAGAATGGTTAGGGCGGCGTGGTCGCAAATACTGCGGGTAATTTCAAGACTACCTTTAGGCGATCCGCTTTTCGGCGACATTGATGACCGGCACCGTGAGCAGCCGGAAAAGGAGTTCGGAATGCGATCCAACGCCTGTTTTTTGATAGATGTGGCGGAGATGGGTCCGCAGCGTGGACTCGGAGATCGCCAGTTCATCTTGGGCTGCCTCGTTGGAATAACCACGGCTGAACATCAGGCAGAGACGAAATTCCGCGCGGCTCAGGCGGGCCGGATTTTCATGGCTCAGGATGGACTGGGATTTGTCTTCGACCGTTGCCTCTGCTGCCTTACGGCGCAGGATTGCCTCTGTCAGCAAGCCCGGCTTGCGATTGCGCCATGTGCGGACCAGCGTATCGACAGTGAGATTGAGAACGGCATGGCTGTCATGGTTCAGTTCGTGAACGAAATGCAGTTCAAGGAACTCGACCGCTTTCTCTCCGACCGAGAGAGGCACGATAGCCAGTTCGGTGAAACGACGTCGAGACTGGAACTGGAGCAGCCCGTGGGCGGCTTCGTGATCCATCATCGAGGACAGCCAGATACTGCCCGCCTTGGGGAATTCGAAATACTTTCCCAAGACCTCCTGCGCGTAGGAACGTTCCAGTCGCGGAAGCTGCGAACGGTTCGGCAATGTGTCATAAACGATTGCCTTGGCCTCGCTGCGAGAGCCGCGCATGTAGCGTGACAATGCAATAGCCTCGCACTCGATTGCCTCTGCCAAATCGCTGAGTGCAGTTTGAAATGTTGCCGATCCCTGCAGGCATTCACACCAAGCAGCAATCGCGCCGATAATATTCAGCCCCTCAATAGCAGGAACTGTGTTCGAACCCTTAAAGCCCACCGACCCAACCATGGCGGCCCCCACAATAAAATCACCCTCGTTACCACTCTTTTGAAATCCGGCCTCAACGCCCAACCAAATTATTCGTTTGTATATGTATCTATACTTTAGGACATCATAAGCGACGCTGGGCCGATTGTGTCAACACTACGGCAGGAATACGGCAGGCAGATGATCAAGAATACAACTTAAAGTTGAATTATTTTCGAGATTCATTGCTCGTATTTCCGCAATGGGCGAGTGACGCACTGATTGTTTCAACCAAAAGATCCAAAAATGGCATTGAAAACAATCGATTCCGAGAATCACCCGACGGCGGCAAAGCTTCGGACAAAACGGATCATGATCGGACCAAGGATCATCAAGAGAAGTGCCGGCATGATGAAGGCCGCGAGGACAGCCGACATTTTCACGGGCAGCTTATTGGCCATCTCTTCGGCCTTGGTCTCACGATAGGTCCGCATTTCGTCTGCATATGTGGTAAGAGCCTGGGCCATCGACGTGCCGAACTGCATCGACTGCTGCACGACATTGGCGAAGGCATGGACCATTTCGACACCGGTTCGCTCGGCCATGCCCCGCATCGCGGAACCACGATCCCGACCAGCGGCGATCTGACGCTGCACGGTGAGGAACTCATAGGCGATATCCGGCGAGGAGTGTGTCAACTCATTGCCGACACGGGTCATGGCCGCATCAAAACCCAAGCCCGCCTCAAGGGAAATCTGCATGAGATCGAGGGCGTTCGGGAAAGACTCCGTAATCCGCTGCTGGCGCTCGGTAATCCGGGAGCTGAGCCAGAGCACCGGCAGATAATATCCAGTAGCAACAAAAAGACCGAGCAGTTGAAAAACCGCCGAGCGGGACAGCTCCGACAGACCGGCAAGGACCGGGAACGAAAATGCCGGAATCGTACTTATCTGATACAACAGAAGGAAAAGCGTGGGGCCGCCGATGCCCAGAACGACACGCACGAGCAGGTAATTGCGCAAGGCGGTAGGCCGCGAAAAACCGGCCTGTTCGAGTTTGATACGTATGGCGGTGCGCTTTTCAACCTCTCCAGGCATGAAGGACTTCATAAAGCCGCTCGGGTCTGTATCCGCGGCTTTGAGGATACCGAAGTCCGCCCGCTTTTCGCGATGCGAGATCACCTGTGCCATGCGTTCAGCGGCCGGATTGCGGTCACGATACATGGAGACAAGGCTCCAGAACACCATCAGCATTCCAAGGCCGACGCCGATGACGATCAACTCGTTGGTGCTAATGCCAAACTGAAGGGTGAGCCGTTCGAGCCATTCTTGCATGGGAAACTCCTCAGACGCGGAAATTGACGAGCCGGTTCAGCGTGATTGCGTTCACGACCACAAGAAACACTACGACGGCCATGAGCGGCGCAAAGACGGGATCATCAGACACGCTTGTATAGAAATCCGGCGACAAAATAGAGACCGTGGAATAGATCCCGAGCGGAAGGACGGTGAGAATGTAGCCGGAAATCCTGCCCTCGGAGGAGATTGCGCGGATCTTGTTCCGCATCGCGATCCGGTTACGGATGACACGGGCAAGAACCGACACGACACGAGCCAAATCACCACCTGTTCCGTATTGAATCCCGATACTGGCGGACAGGTATTTAACGTCTTCCACATCGACCCTGTCGGCAAATTCGGCAAAGGCATCAGGCAGGTCATCACCAAAACTCACCTGATCAAAGATAATGCCGAATTCGGTGCCGATCGGGTCCGGCATTTCGTTGGCGACCGAGCCAATAGAGGTGTTGAGCGGATGACCGACTTTGAGGCCGCGCGCCATCAGATCGAGCGCATCGGGGAGCTGGTGGATCAATTTCAAGCGCCGCTTGTTGCGCATGCGTTTGATGATCAGGATGGGAATCCCGAAGGCCACGACAATGCCCACGAGGGCAGCTGCCCCGCCACCGATCACAGCCGAAAGGATGATCGCGATGACAATTGCGCCGCCGGTGCATAGCCACAGGAACTGACCAATCCGCATTGCCAGACCTGCCTGCTGCAAATCCTTTGAAAGGGACCCGACGAGCGGGATCGACAGTCCTCCGCCGGTATTGGTGGGGTTCAGGACTGCGAGCACTTCCTCTGTCGTTGATCCTTTGGCCAGCATTTTCAGGCGGCGGCTGCGAGCTTCCTCCCGACCCTCTCGACGGCTGAGAAGCTGGCCTATGCCGGTGACGAGGAAGAACACCCCGACGGCAAGCCCGATGTAGACGAGATAGACAAGCTCCTGATTTTCCCAGAGCGCTTCCATGGCTTATTTTGCTCCCTTGCCATTGAACCCAACGAGCAAGTCCTCAACGCCAGCCGCAACGAGCGCGTCGTAGGCCTGTGGACGGATGCCCGTCGGGATGAACTCGCCGAGCACGTCTCCGTCCTCCGAAACACCTTTTTTGCGGAACACGAAGATGTCCTGCATGGTCACGATATCACCTTCCATGCCGGTGATTTCGGAGATGCTCATGACGCGGCGCTTACCATCGGCAAGGCGCGACAGTTGCACGACGAAATGCAGGCCCGACGCGATCTGTGCACGCACGGCCGACAGCGGAAGATCCACGCCCATCATGCTGACCATTTGTTCGATCCGGCCCAGCGCATCGCGGGCGGAATTGGCGTGGACCGTGGTCATCGACCCGTCATGGCCTGTGTTCATGGCCTGAAGCATGTCGAAGGTTTCGGCGCCGCGCACCTCGCCTACGATGATCCGGTCGGGACGCATCCGCAGAGCGTTGCGCACGAGGTCGCGCTGGCTAACGGCACCGTTCCCGGACGGGTTCGGCGGACGGGTTTCGAGGCGCACGACATGGGTCTGCTGCATCTGCAATTCGGCGGCATCCTCGATGGTGACGATCCGTTCGCGGTTGCTGATGCTGGCGGACATCGCATTAAGCATGGTCGTCTTACCGGAGCCGGTCCCGCCGGAGATGAGAATATTCATCCGAGCTTTCACAAGTCCCTGCAAGAGGCCCGCAGCCTGTTCGGAAAGCGCGCCCGCCTGGATCAGGCGGTCCATTGTGTAGGGCATCTTTGCAAATTTACGGATCGACATGGACGGACCGTCAATCGCGCAGGGGCGAATGATCGCATTCACGCGGCTGCCGTCCTCAAGACGCGCATCGACCCACGGAACGGATTCATCGACACGGCGACCGATACGGGTGACGATCTTGTCGATGATCCGCAGGAGGTGCTTTTCATCGCGGAACCGGGTCTTGGTCTGTTCGAGGCGCCCTGCCCGCTCGACAAAGACCTGTTTATGACCGTTGACCAAAATATCGTTGATCGTCGGATCTGCCAGAAGCGGCTCTAGCGGACCAAGGCCCAGAACCTCGTCCAAGAGTTCATCGACGAGGCGCTGGAAGTCATCCCCTCGGAGAGGTGTTTTCGTATCTGCCAGCACTTCTCGCGCCAGCGATGTCACTTCACGGCGAAGGTTTTCCGGCTCGATCTTGTCGATCACTGAATAGTTCAGGCGGTCCAGAAGCTCGTCGTGAAGGCGGCTCTTCAGTTCCAGAAACTTTAACAGCTCGCGGTCTTCGCGCTCGGTCGCGGCGGGTGGCGGAGGATTGGTTGCGAGATTTTCGACAGTCTTGAGCGCGATAACTTTGTTTTTCTCGCCCGTTCCCTGCTTATTGAATTGCTTGAACATGGCTTACTCCTTCACGACCTTGGGCTGTTTTTTTGTTTCGTCGAGCGACTTCTTTGCCGCACGGCCGAGACGGTAGATGGATTTACTGAGCGCAGAGCGACCGGCTGCCTTGGACAACGGCACCCCGTGATCCAGCGCACGACCTGCTGCATGCGGATCTTCAGGGAGCCAATGCAGCAGTTGACGCTCCAGCACTTTCTCCGCAGCTTTGTGATGGCTGCGCTTGAACGTGGGTTTTGACTCGCGGTTCACGACGATCTGGACTTCGAGATCGGTGTTTTCCTCGGTGTAGAAATTGATAAGCCGCCGCGCCTGACGAATGGACGGGACAGACGTATCCGTCACCATCAGCATCAGATCAGTTTCTTCGATCAACGGCGCCAGCCAATCGACCAAAGCACGCGGCAAATCGAAAATGACGTAGTCGAAGCGGAGCCTCAGGTTGGCAACGAGAGCCTTCAGCTGTTCCGGCTTGAGGGCGTCCAACGGCGCGAACTGGTCGGGTGCGGTGAGGATCGACAAGCCGGATTCAAGCCTGTGCAGCGCTTCCTCGACGACAAAGGCATCAGGGATATCACCGTTGACCGCCAATTCGTAGAGCACCTCATTCGGGGGCGCATCGAAGGCCGCTGCAATCGTTCCGAACTGAATATCAAGATCGACAAGGACCACACGGTTCGGTTCCGTCTTAGAGAAACGTCGTCTGCGGTCCTGCAACTGATCTGCCAGATTTGCGGCGACGGTGGTGGACCCGATGCCGCCACGCGATTGGGTCACGGTGATGACACGCCCGCGGCGCATGTGCGGGAGCGCCGCGGGGGCGGCATGCGCTGCCGGTGCAGCGGCACGGGCATAGGACATCAGCTGTTGGTAGAGATCATCGGGTGTAATGCTATCGGGGATAACTTCGGCAACGCCGGCGTTCTTCAGCCGGTAAAGATCGGTGACTTTCATCGCATCACTGGCGATTGCGACGAGCTTGGCGCTTTTGCCTTCGGCACGCATGCCTGTGATCGCTTTGAGGTCGGCGTCGTTCACGCTGTCGGCATGAAAGAGGATGATGTCATGGCTTTGCGCAAGCGCGACGCCGGTGCCGTTCACTTTGGAAAGGTGCTCGCTTCGTTTTGTAAGTCGAAGATCCTTTCGCTTGTCCAGCCCTTCCGCCGCCGCCACCGGACTTCCATCCTGAGGCGCGAGAAGTGCGACTTTGATCGGTTGTTCACTCATTTAAACGTCCCCCTAAAAACCATTACCCAGCCGTCCCTATCGCCAGATCCTCACCCGGAATTGACGTGCTCATTGCAGGAAACGGGATTGTCGCGCTCCAGCCGCTGGAATCCCCGCTTCCACTCGCGAGAGCCATCAACCCGCCGAGCGGCGAAATAAATTCGAAATCTATGTTCTGAAGTTCGACCGTGACGATCGGAATATAAGGCCCACCCAAAAAGCCGAGATTGAGGTCGCTGGAGTAGGTGAACCGGATGTCTGCGATGGTCGCGCTTGTCGGCAACGTCAAGGCCACACGATCCCAGACCTCGGCTGCGGTCGCGTTGCTCGCGTCGCCCGCGCAGGTGACATCGCCGGGATCCCAGCACACATTTGCCCCTGAACTGCACGACGTTCCGAAGCGGGGCGGAATAACGCTCGGATCAAGTATCGGTCTGACGTAGCGGGTCGCCACACCGGGACAGGCAGCGGCGCGGACGGCAGCAATACGCGCGGCATCATACATAGCTTTTTCCGCCGTCACGATGTGGAAAGCGAGGCGTCCGAAATCAATCAAACCAAAAAAGAGCAGCAGAAAGACCGGAAGCACGAGCCCCAATTCGACAATTGCCGCTCCGGCCTCCTCCTGCCGGAACCGGCGACCTATATTCACGACGCGGATCATTGGCCGAACACCCGGCTTTGATCGAAGATCGAGGTTGAAATTGTTCCGGGCAAAGTCCCACCGCCCAGCGAAATCAGCCCGCCGAATGGCAGGGTCATTGAGACATCCGCGGTCACCTGTGCCACTGTCACAGGCGAGCGCCGGTAGGTTCCGGTCTCACAGCTATGCGACACCGAGACATTGGTAACCGAAATGCCGGGAATGAAAGGCGAATTGCCGTCGATAGTCAGTTTGATGATGTCCTCGGCCTCGTCCTGATAGGCGGCGAGCGACGGCGTGGCCCCGCTGCAGGTATCCTGCGGGGCGATGCGGGCGACATAGCGGGCCGCATCACGCACTCCGGCAGCAACATTCTGATACCCCCAGAAAATCCGAGCACCCTCAACAGTGACGCCGAACATGATCACCAGAAGTGGAAGTAGGAGCGCGAACTCGACCAGAGCCGCACCGTCTTCGGAACGGTGGATGCGGCGGGCGCGGTGGCGAGTATGTGTCATAATCCCCATCCAGTTCACCGATAAAGCTGCACAATGTCGTGGAATACGCCACCGCCGGTACCGC
Source organism: Marivivens sp. (assembly GCA_017643845.1). Lineage (GTDB taxonomy): Bacteria > Pseudomonadota > Alphaproteobacteria > Rhodobacterales > Rhodobacteraceae > JAEPMR01. Next base: position 56,011 of record JAEPMR010000001.1, read on the forward strand.
CGCCCTGACTGGCCGATCCGACGACTTCGGCCCAAATGTCGAGTGTGGGAGGGGAATTGCCATCGGTGCCGACCGGCTCGGTCAGGAACAGTTCGAAGAACTCCTCCACTGGCACATTATTCGTGGCACCGCTGACCGGATTTTCGACACAATCGACTCCTGCGGCGAAAACAATACGGCGCTTTGGGTTGGTCGATTGCTGGTTCGAGCATTGTGGACGGCCAGTCTCCGAAAGGCCCGCAGGAAGAATTCGCGTGGAACTGGATGCGCCTCCAGCAGCCGCGATTTCAGCGAGGTAGTATTCGTAGCGCGTGGCATCAGCATCCACGACGGGAGCGGTCGGGTTTCCAAGGGCATCGGGTGGATAATTCACCGCCTCGTAATTGACCCGACCCGCGGCCCAATCGCCGTCGCCGATGCGGTTGCCGTGGGCGCAAGTCCCAAGTGCAAAACACGCATCACGCGGCAGGCCGACCGTATCAGGGGACGGTTGCTCATTGCCTGCGATGCAAAAGCCGCCTCCGTTCGGGACGACGCCCTTGATCACGTTCGGAGCAGGCGCGTAGTCGGGATTGTTTTTTTCTGATTGAAGTGACGTCCGGTAGATATCGAAACGCACATTGAAAGCGACGTCTGCCAGGCCTGTTTTCTGACCAGGCTCTGTGTTGATCCCACGCTGAGGGACACATTGGGTGATCGAGTTTTGCACGGCGAGCAGGCAAGTGAACTGATTGGAACCGGTCAAACCTGCACAGGGGCCGGCCTGATCAATCGCCAATGAGCTTGGGTCAACGAAACCAAAATCCCCCGGACCCCAAGCCGCGCCCTGCCCGCCAGAGCGAAGGAGAAGCATGTCTCCTATGTTTGCATCTGCACTGTAGCCGCCTGTTGGCAAACAGAACATCAAGGGCGTCACATCACAAGCATAGGACGTAAATCCAGCAACCGCGCTCGCGGACACAACCGGATCGGTGCTGGCCTGACCCAGAAGGCTCTTCATTGCTGCTGCGAAGGTGAGGCCAACGGTCGTTTGCATGGTCGTGGCAAGCACATAGGCGGCCTCTTCGGGGTCCGTGGTAAAAGCGGTCAACGGATCGTTATCATCTGCAGGCAGGTCCGTTAGAAAGGCCAGTGTATAGTCCGTCGCGCCGAACAGGGTGTCGTCGCCGTCGCCGAAGCGCTTTTCGTCTGCGATCATGTTGGCGGCGGCGGCATGTGCGCGGGTGATGGCATCCGCGCCACCGTCCAGCTCGCCCGCGGCGGCCAGTGCGATGTTATCGGCATAGGCTTGCATATCTGTCTGGGTGACACCCACACGACCGAGATCAAAGGACAGGGCAATCAGCCCGATTAGAATCGCGAAGGTAAAGGCGACAAAGACGATCAACGCACCGTCTTCGGCTGCCGCCAGTTCCCTTATGTCGCGGTGATGTCCCATGATATGCTACGCCAGTCCTTTTCAACGTTCGCCTCAGTTGTTTTCCTGCACGGTGACCTGTGTGCCGCGACGGATGACGATCGTTGGCGGGCGTTCGGCCTCTTCGACGGGCGAGAGATCCTGCAGCACGTCGCTCAGGCGTGTGGATTGCAGCGGGCCGTCTTCTGAAGTGGCGAAATTTCGCAAGGTGAGGCTCAGACGTCCGGCCTGCTGGGCAAGCGCGAGGGTCTGGCTCTGTTCAGGCGAGACATCGACCGTGACTGTGCGGGCGATTTCGGGTGTGTCGGATTGCTCGTCTGATTTCTGATCGACACCGATCACGCGGATGTTCTGCATGATGGTCACCGCGCGGAGGTCAGAGCCGCGGCCCTGTGTGAGAACCACGTCTACATAGTCGCCCGGGGTCACGAACCCACCCACGGCTGTTTCCGCGTTGACACGGATCGCCATGGCGCGGCGGTTCGGGCCGAGCGTCTGAACGATGGTGATTTTCTCGCCGTAATCCGAGACCTTGCCCGCAAGGATAAGCTCGCCCTGCGAGATCGCGCGGCGGGCGCGGCGGGGATCATCACCGCCCTGCGGCAAAAGGGATGCATAATCCGAGAATATTCCGTCCGGCACGGAATCTGCCGGCCATTTGATCGTTGTGAGCATATGTGCCTCAATCGCCTGACCGAAGGCGATATCACGGGAGGCAACGACGACCTCGATCACCTGCGCCTCTTCGGTAAGGGCAGGTTGCGCGGTCTGGTTTTCGACGAAATCCCGCGCCATATAGGCCGACCCACCTGCGATCCCGAGGCCGATGATTGCCGTCATGAGGGAGGTCATATTCATGGGAGTTTCCTGTGTGTCCTAACAATCAGCTCCAGCACAATTTCAATAGATTGCCCAATCGGCGACAATTGAAACTCGCGGAGTCTAGTTTTGAATAAGGCGGGTGGGGGCAACTGCCCCCCCCCAAGTCTAGATCGTCGATGAAGCCAATCCTGGAAAGTGTTTACCCCTCCAACTTTGATTACAAATCGAGATGTGGCTCCGCCAAACGACCATAAAGGTATCTATGATGCTTGCAGCATCGCGAGTGCACTACTGAAAATTGAACTAACCTCACCTCCAATTGCCCCGATCGTTACGGTACCAATCGCGATCACAATCAAAAGTGCCACGCCGTACTCGACGATCGTTGCACCGCTCTCATCGCGGCGGAAACGGCTCATCATTTTCACAATTTGAGTTTTCATTATAAAGCTCCTGTTCGCTTTTACGCGCCGCGATGTGCGGCGCTCCCAACCGCCGAAAAGAGCAGGCTCTTTCTCAGCTTGGGTCCAATTTACGGACGGGAATCACAAAAGGCGTCGTTCAAATAGAGGAGATATGCACTCATAGGTTGTATTTCTTGCAGGGTCAGATTTCGTTTACCTAATGTTAGGAAATGGAGATCAGACTGGGCACCACCGGCCAAACGATCGTAAGTCACTGTAAAACAGTGATTTTAACGCCGTCAGTGAAAAACCTTGAGCGAATGACCAGTGGAAAACACCCATCGGGTAGAATCACCTGCATGGTCGCGCTCGATTCGCTAGGTGGCTTACAGTGCTCCGGCGACTGTGAGGAATTTCTGCGAAAGCGGGAGGCTGGCGGCACCAAGAGAACGGGCATCAGGGCCGATCACGCCGGTTCGCAGTTCGGGCCTTACAAGACCGGCCCAATCCACCAGCGGCATCTTGTGCGCGATCCGTGACACGAGGTCCTTCACCGCGTCGCGGGGCAACCAGCCGTCGATCACGACCAGCTCGAAATCGATGACGGAGCAGGACGCCGCAATCGCATAGGTCATGCTGCGGGCGGCCTCCTCGAGCCAGGCATCCATAATTTCATGTGGCACCGACCAATTCTCGGCATCTTCCCAGAGGCCGGAAGGATCACCGCCCGCCTGTCGGATCATCGCCTCGAGCCCAGAGAGCGACGCCAGATCGACGAGCTGGCTCAGGCTGCCGTTATGCGGAATGGACATCGGACCGAGCGCGCCGGCATTTCCCGTCGGCCCGGTGAAGAGCGTGCGATTTAGCACCACGCCCCCCCCGATAAAGTGGCCGACGTAAAAATAGAGGAACTCCGACGGATAGTCCTGCCCGCCAAAGACATGCTCGGCCCCGCAGGCGCAGGACGCATCGTTTTGCAGAAACACTGGGAAGGCAAAAAGTGCCGCGATTTCTTCGCGAATATCCCGCGTCCGCCATCCTACCATTTTTTCGGCGGGCGCGCCGACATGATCGGCCCATTCCCAAAGATAGCCCGGCATCGAGATACCCATGCCTGCAATGCGGTCAACCAAGGTGCGGTCGAGCCCCTTGGTAATCCGTGCCACTGCATCAACGACGAAAGAGATCGTCTGGTCCGGCTCAGGATAGGCATAGGTCAGGTGCACGCGATCAATGACATCCCCAAGGAAATTTACGAGGATCAGATCTGCGCTCCGCCTGCCGATCTTGAGTCCAAAGAAAAACGCCCCGTTCGCGGCAAGCCGCATCGGGATGGAGGGCTGGCCGACCTTGCCACGGACCGGATCGCCGCGCTCGATCAGGCCGTCCTGCTCCAATTGGCGCATAATGACAGAGGCCGTTTGAGCCGACAGCCCCGTGAGCCGCGCGATCTCGGCCTTGGCGGCTGAGCCTTGATTCCGAATGAGCGAGAGGATCAGGCGCTCGTTGTAGACACGCAGCCCCGTTTGATTTGAGCCACGCGCACCGGCTTCACTACCCGCCTCGGAAAGGTTTTCACCATTCTTATTTGCCACAAGCGCCTCCTCCGCACGGAGCGAGTATAGCGGAGGAATTTCCCTGATCAATAATAAGACAAGTTTATTTATTTATTGACCAGGGCAGCGAATCCTGTTTCCTTATGGGAATTCCATCGCGGAACCGCCGCTTTGGACATCCGGTCGAACGACCACTTTCTTGGGAGGAAAGCATGAAAAAACTATTCGCAGGAACCGCGCTCGCGCTGATGGCAACAGCAGGTGGGGCATTTGCCGCAGGTCATGGACCGTCCGCATGTCTCATCACCAAAACGGAAACAAACCCCTTCTTCGTAAAGATGAAGGAAGGCGCAGAGGCAGCCGCTGCCGAAATCGGTGTGTCGCTGTCCACGTTTTCGGGAAAGTTTGACACGGACGTGGAAGCGCAGGTCGCAGCTATTGAAACCTGTGTTGCCAATGGTGCCGACGGCATCCTGATCACGCCTGCGCAATCCGCAGCTGTCGTTCCGGCTGTGTTGGCCGCGCGCGAGGCAGGCCTGCTGGTGATCGCACTCGACACCCCGCTGGAGCCGATTGATGCTGCTGATGCAACATTCGCGACCGACAACTTCGAGGCAGGCCGTCTGGCCGGTGCCTGGGCTGCTGCCACCATGGGCGATACCAGCGGCGCGAAAATCGCAGGTCTGAACATCGACCCGAGCCAGCCGTCTGTCGGCGTTCTGCGGAACCAGGGCTTTATGGCCGGTTTTGGCATCGAATTGAACGACCCGAACCGCTGGGGTGATGAAGACGATCCGCGCATCGTCGGCAACGACGTGACCCAAGGTTCGCCTGAAGGTGGCCGTAAGGCGATGGAAAACATTCTCGCCATCGATCCGGGCGTGAACGTTGTTTACGGCATCAACGAGCCCGCAGCCGCTGGTGCATGGGAAGCGCTCAAGGCGATGGGCGCCGATAAGGATGACATCCTGATCACCGGTGTTGACGGCGGCTGTGCAGGTGTCCGTGACGTGGAAGCCGGCATCATCGACGCAACGTCGCAGCAATACCCGCTGAAGATGGCATCGCTTGGTGTTGAAGCAATTGCACAATACGCGGCAGACGGCACGCTCCCCGAAAACACTCCGGGCAAAAACTTCCTCGATACCGGTGTGGCTCTGATCACGGATCATCCTGTTGATGGCATTCCGTCGATCTCTGTCGCCGAAGGTCTGGAGCTTTGCTGGGGCTAATAGGCCCGCAAAGATTGATCTGAAGAGATCATCTCAGACATACTGAGAAGAGAGGGGGCGGCCAAGTGCCCGCCCCTTTTTCTATAGCGGCAGATCCGCTTGAGCCAGAGGAGGGGCGCATGCCAACCGACGCAGAGCATTTTGAAACGTCAGTCAAAGAACGGCGCGAAGAAAAATTTGCCGAATTCGAAGACGATCACCGCGGTTTTGTGAACACGCTTCACAATCTGCTGCACAAATATCCATTTCTGGTTCCGCTGGTCGTGATCATCGTCGCGGTGATTGTGTTCGGCTTGCTGAACCCGAATTTCTATCGCGTGCACACGCTTTCGACGATTCTCCAGCAGATCGGCATTGTGGGCATTCTGGGTGCGGCGCAGGCCATCGTCATCCTTACCGCGGGCATTGACCTTTCGGTCGGGGCGATTGCGGTCTTTACAATGGTCCTGATGGGGCAGTTCTCGTTCCGCTACGGGATACCGGCGGAAATGTCGGTCATGCTGGGCCTTTTGGCAGCATCGCTCATGGGCTTTATCAACGGCAACCTTGTTGCGCGCTTGAAGCTGCCGCCCTTTATCGTCACGCTCGGCACGTGGCAGATCATTCTGGCCGCGAACTATATCTATTCGCGCAATGAAACGGTGCGCAGTCAGGATATCGAACGCGACGCGCCTGCCTTGCAATTCTGGGGCGAGATCATCCGTTTCGGCGATGCGCGTGTGACGTATGGCGTCTTGTTCTTCCTCGCGATTGTGCTCGTCATGGCCTACGTGCTGCGACACACCGCTTGGGGACGGCATGTCTATGCGGTGGGCGACGATGCCGAGGCCGCAGAACTGGCCGGTGTGAACACCAAGCGCACATTGATTCAGGTGTATACGCTGGCAGGCTTCCTCTGCGGCTTGGCGGCTTGGGTCGCGATCGGGCGTTTTGGCGCGATCTCACCCGGTGCTTCGACAGGTATGCAGGGCAACATCCAGTCCATCACGGCGGTCGTTATCGGGGGCATCTCGCTCTTTGGCGGGCGCGGCTCGATCATCGGTATGTTCCTTGGCGCATTGATCGTGGGTGTATTTGAAATGGGTCTCAGGATGGCGGGGGCGGATGCCCAGTGGACCTTCCTTTTGATTGGCGCCCTGATCATCGGCGCTGTGACTGTGGACCAATGGATCAGAAAGGTATCGTCATGAGCGAAGATATCATCCTCAAGGCCAACAATCTGGTCAAACGCTATGGCCGCGTAGTGGCCCTCGACCACTGCGACTTCGAACTGCGGCGCGGCGAGATCCTCGCAGTGATTGGCGACAACGGTGCGGGAAAATCAACGCTGATCAAGGCGCTTTCCGGCGCCATTCAGCCGGACGACGGCGAGATCTTTCTGGAAGGAAAAAAGATCCATTTCGACAATCCCATCGCCGCACGTGAAGCCGGAATCGAGACGGTCTATCAGACGCTTGCCGTCAGCCCTGCCCTGTCGATTGCCGATAACATGTTCATGGGGCGCGAAATCCGCGCCAAGGGTTTCATGGGTAAGTATCTGCGCAAGCTCGACCGCAAGGAAATGGAACGGTTTGCCCGCGAAAAGCTATCTGAACTGGGACTGATGACCATTCAGAACATCAATCAGGCAGTCGAAACCCTTTCGGGGGGTCAGCGGCAGGGTGTTGCGGTGGCGCGTGCTGCTGCTTTCGGTTCCAAGGTCATCATCCTCGACGAACCGACGGCAGCGCTGGGTGTGAAGGAAAGCCGCCGCGTGCTGGAATTGATCCAGGATGTCCGCGCGCGGGGCATCCCGATTATCCTGATCAGCCACAACATGCCGCATGTCTTTGAAGTTGCGGACCGCATTCACATTCATCGCCTCGGGCGGAGGCTTTGCGTCATCGACCCGAAGAGCCACAGCATGTCGGATGCGGTGGCGCTCATGACAGGTGCTAAGGAGCCGGAAGATGCTGCAGCCTGAACTTTTCAGATCGGCGGAATTCGCCGATCTGATCAAAAAGATCCTCGCCCTGCCCCGCACGGATGGCCGCCTGATGGTGGCCGTATCCGGTGCGCCTGCAAGCGGGAAATCCACCCTTGCAGAGTTCATAGCAAATTCGCTTTCAGCGGCGGGGCGGCAAGCGCGCTATGTGCCGATGGATGGCTTTCATTTGGACAACCGCATTCTTGATGCTCGTGGGTTGCGCGCCCGCAAAGGCGCGCCCGAAACATTCGACGCAGACGGCTTCGTGGCCCTGATGCGTCGGATGAAACTGGGAGGCGATGTCGTCTATCCGATGTTCGATCGCAGTCGCGATCTGGCAGTTGCGGGCGCGGGTATCATCGAAGAAAGCACCGATATTGCTGTCGTTGAAGGCAATTACGTTCTGCAAAGTGAAGCGCCGTGGTCCGAGCTTGCCGATGTTTGGGACCTGTCGGTCTATCTTGACGTACCGGAAGAGACGCTTCGGCAGCGCTGCATCCAGCGTTGGCTCGACCATGACCACACGCCGGAAGCCGCGCGACTACGGGCCGAAGGCAATGACATGGTAAACGCCAAGCGGGTGATCGAAAACCGCCTCGCCGCCGATGTAACAATCCGTAGCGACGCTGTGCCTGCGAGCTAGGTAACCGCCCGGATTGCCGGGAACGCCGAGCGGAATTCCTGATAGGCGAGGTCGAAAGCTGGCTGGAGGGCCGCATCGGGCTCGATGACTTCGGCAATAGATGGCGGGGTCATAATTTCCTCAATCGGGGTGCCTTGGGTGGCGGCGATCGCAAGGCGTGCCGCTCCCAGGGCGGCACCGAATTCACCGCCCGCAGGAAGATGCAAGGGAAGACCGAGCACAGTTGCCAAAAGCTTGCGCCAATAGGCGGAGGCTCCACCTCCACCAATTATGAAAAGCGATTCAAACTGTGCGCCGGTCCCGCGCAAGGCTTCGAGGCTGTCGCGAAGGCCAAAAGAGACGCCCTCGATCACGGCTTGGGTCATATCCGCCCGTGTGGTGCCTGCGGATAGCCCCGTGAAGCTGCCTCGTGCACCCGCATCATTATGCGGGGTCCGTTCGCCGGACAGATAGGGCAGAAAGCGCACTTCGGAAGGAGGGCGCAGGCTGTCGCCCAAATCATTGGTCAAATCGGCAGGCGACTGCCCTGTAATGCGGGACAGCCAATTCAGGCTGTCGGTCGCGGACAGCATGACGCCCATCTGATACCAACGCTCGGGCACTGCATGACAGAACGTATGAACCGCGCTGGCGGGATCGGGCTGATAGCCGTCGCGCGCGGCAAGCAGGACGCCGGAGGTTCCGAGCGAGACAAAGCCCTGCCCTTCGGACATTGCCCCGATGCCGCAGGCGGCTGCCGCGTTATCTCCGGCCCCTCCTGCGATGGTCACAGCGCCTGAAAAGCCCCAGCGGGCGGCCAGCTCGTCTTTCAACATGCCCGCAGAGGCCGAACCTTCGACGAGCTCGGGCATTTGATCGCGCCGCATAGACCCCGCCGCTAACAGGCGTTCAGACCAGTTTCGCGCGCCCAGGTCGAGCCAAGAAGTGCCTGCGCTATCAGACATATCCGCGACGTACTGCCCTGTGAGGAAAAAGTTCAGATAGGCTGCGGGCAGCAGCACCTTTGCGACCTGATCATAGATTTCAGGCTCGTTCTGGCGCACCCATTCGAGCTTGGGCGCGGTGAAACCCGGAAAGACGATATTTCCCGACAAGGCGCGGACATCCGGGGCTGCATCAAGGACGCTGGCCTCATGATGCGCGCGGGTATCATTCCACAGGATACAGGGACGAAGCACAGTGCCAGATGCATCAAGCAGGGTCGCGCCATGCATGTGACCGGCGACACCTATGCCGCTCACATCGGCAAATTCACTATGGCGCTGGCGGAGCTCGTCCATGACTCCTTCGAGAGCTACGATCCAGTCAGCAGGGTTCTGCTCAGACCAACCGCTGTGGGGGTGGGAGACCTCGTAGTGCCGCTCGGTCGCGCCGATCGGCGTGCCGTCATCGGCAACCAAGAGCGCACGCAGACCCGAGGTGCCCAGATCCAATCCCAAATAGCTCATGCCGGCCGCTCCCGCTTGTGGTTTCGGGAACCTTACTAGCGGCTCCGGCGGGAAGGTCCAAGCAGCCTAGGCACCCAGCGGGGCCAAACGGTCACTTGCATAGTCAGAAAAGCCCCAACGGGCGACCAGTGCACGAACGCGCTCTTTCTGGTCTGGCGTCAGTGGTTCAGCAGCAATGGTGTTTTCCCCTGCGCTGCCAGAATGGGCATCCTTGTCGAACCCGTGCAGGGCGACCTCCAAATGGCGCGCATCAATGCCGCAGCTTTCCATAAGAAGCGTGGTTTGCGCCCGTCGATTTGCCGTCAGATCGTCGTAATGAAGCGGCTCGACTCGCATGCCGCCATCGGAGGCTCGCGAATAGGCCTGCATCCGCAGGAGCCAACCGAGCGTCATCAGCTCCAGCCCGCCAATCGTCTCATCCGCTTCGAAATAGGTTTTCAGGATGGTATCGGGGGAGGCAATTGTCGACATGTTGAAAACCATGCCCCACTCCGGTGACCCGCGGGGCAGTTCCGTCGTGCCGAGAATGCGCTGGGCAAACCGGTAGAGCGAGTTCACATAGCCAACGCAGTCCCGATAAAGAAAGACCGCCCGCGCTTCGGGAAGTGCGGCAACATAGGAGGGCGCCTGCACGATCATTTCGCTGCGGGGTTTCAGCACGATGGTATCAGGGGACAAGCCGGCAGGCGGACGGCATGTCAGGCGGATGCAGGCAGCAATCAGTTCCTGCAGTGGCGCGTCGCCAAGTTCCGCACGAGCGAAGGCAAGATTTGTGAACCAATCTGGCTCGGAGAGGCTCCACACACCCGGAATCTGCGCAAATATCCGAGAGGCGAGCGTCGATCCACAACGGCCGGTAGACATCAGAATCGCAAGGTTTTTCACCGCAGGCACGCACGCTGCCAAGGCGGGCAACGCATCAAAAGGCACGGTGGCGACCCGCTGTGCATGCTGAAATTGCGCGGCGTAGACAAAGGGCGCCTCTGCAAGATCGAGACCTTCAGGAAGCTCAACAAAAACCGCCAGCCTTTCCGCAGTATCGAGGCAGTAGAGCGACCAGTTCGGCCCCAATACAATTTCATCCCCTGCCGTTTCAACAGGACCGAGCGAAAATTGCGCAAGCGCGCGGGGATCGACAGGGTGATCCTCTTGGCGACCTAAAATCATGGCGATAGATGCTGTCATATCAAACCTAATGGAAATAGCGCCCGAAAACACTACCACAGGTTGTTACCAGCACCTACGGATATGTGACGCTAATCAGTGGCCTTTGCCGCCCACAGCGCACCACGGCGGACGATTTCGGTGACTTGCGGCACTTTCAGATCATCCAGTTCATGCCCGATGGAGCAATAGAACACGCGCCCCTGATCCCAGCGCCGCTTCCACACAACGGGGATCACCGTGCCTTCGATCCACCAGAGATGCTCACCGCTGAAGGTGGTGGTGGCGAGCACTTCGTTGGAGGGATCAACCAGCATGTAATATTGTTCGGACCGCAGGCGGAAGCTTTTGATCCCTTCGACGATCGGATCGGCAGGGCGGGTGATCGTCACGTCATAATCGATATAATCCTCGACCGGCTGAAGGTTGTCCGGCCAGCCAGGGGGATGGGCGACGAACTGACCGCCGATCAGGAAGTGATAGGTCGGTCGATCGCGGAAGGCGTCGCCCATGTGCCCATGCCAGCCTGCGATGCCGCAGCCGTTGGAAATGAGCTGCAGAAGGCCGTCCTCCTGCGGCTTGGTCATGTTACCAAACTCGACCTGATGGCCGGATCGGGCGGAGGACCAGATCGGCGTGATCAGATCGAGATCGGCAAGGCGCTCGGGCTCTTCCAGCGGCTCCAGCGTGTCATAGACATCGACCTCAAAGCCATTGTCGCGCAGAAGTGCCTCATACCAGTCGCTGAATGTTGTGGGGGTATGGCCTTCCCAGCCGCCGACGAAAAGTGCTGCCTTCTTCATGGCGTGTCCTTCCTCATGAAATTCAGGATCGAAGCCATATCGCGCGCGGCATAGCCTGCGGCTTCGGCTTCCTTGAGCTTGTCCAACGTCACCATGCCCTGCGGCATCGCGACACCGAAATGCTGCGCGAGCGCTGCGGTGACTTCCATGTCCTTGCGGGCCAAAGCGACGGTGAAGGTCACGTCATGCGCGGCCTCATCGAGGTAAAGCGGGCGGCGGTATTTCAGCATCGGGGCGGCGGCGGCGGAGTTTTCGATCACGTCGAAGGCGCGGGCGGCGTCGATGCCTGCGGCCTCTGCCAATGTGAGCGCCTCGGCCAAAGTCTGATTGATGCCGTGGATCAGAGAATTTACGGCCAGCTTCATTACCGATCCGGCAGCTGGAGACCCGAGGCAGATCGTGCCTTTTCCCATTGCCGCGAACAGCGCTGCGAGGGGCGCGGCTTCCTCATCAGTGCATCCCGCCATGATCAGGAGTGCGCCATCGGCGGCGGCTTGCGTCGCACCGGAGACGGGCGCGTCGATCACCCGCACGCCCTTGGGTGCTGCGGCGATGAGCGCATTAATATGATCTGGGCTCATCGTGCCCATTTCGATGCAGATACGCGGGCCACCCGCCGCAAAAAGGCCATCCGGCCCGATGTGAACGGCCTCCGATGACGGGTCATCGGCCAGCATGGTCACGACGACATCGCTTGCTTCGGCCAAGGCCTTGGGGGTTAGAGCATGAGCGCAGCCGATCTCGTGGGCCAGCTGCGCCGCTTTATCAGATGAACGGTTCCAAACGGTCAGCTCGAAACCCGCCGCCGCGATATTGGCTGCCATATGCCGCCCCATGCGGCCCAGTCCGGCAAAGCCAATCCGCATTTAGGCCACCTTGTCTGAAACGATCCCCGAAATGGCCTGAACAAGCGAATCTTCGGTCACTTCCTCGGCCGTGAACTCGCGCATGACCTGCCCGTGATACATGGCGACGATCCTGTCGGAGACATGCAGCACTTCAGGCATTTCGGAGCTGATCACGATCACCGCATAGCCCTGCTTTGCCAGTTCGCGGATCAGGTTGTGAATCTCGGATTTGCTGCCAACGTCAATGCCGCGGGTCGGTTCATCCACGATCAGCACGTTGGGCTTCATCGAGAGCCATTTGCCGATGACGATCTTCTGCTGGTTACCCCCCGACAAGTTGCCGACGGTCTGACGCCAACTGGGAGAGCGGATATCGAGCCGGTCGCGATACTGGTCATAGATCGCGATCTCTGCGCCGTCAGAAACGAACGGGCCAGCGGTCAGGTCATCGACCTGCAGCAGCGTCATGTTATCGCGGCAGTTCATTCCAAGCACGAGGCCCTGCCCCTTGCGGTCCTCGGGCACGAGCGAGATGCCATGCCGGATCGCCTCGACAGGCGAATTGATTTTGACTTCCTGCCCTTCGAGGAAAATGCTGCCCGCATCCGCATCGCGAAGGCCAAAAATCGTTTCTGCGATCTCCGTCCGGCCAGCGCCGACCAGCCCGTAGAAGCCGACAACCTCGCCACGGTGAACCTTGAAGCTCACGTCTTTGTAAAGGTTGCCGCAAGTCAGACCGCGCACTTCAAGCGCTACTTCGCCCAATTCGGGCGCTTCGACATTGCGGGTCAGATCGAGGCTGCGCCCGATCATCAGCTTGGTGACTTCATCCTCGTTGGTGTCCTTGGTCAACAAGGTACCGCGATACTGACCATCTCGCAGAACGCTGATCCGGTCGGAGATTTTGAAAATCTCCTCCATACGGTGGGAGATATAGATGATGCCGACGCCCTGCTTTTGCAGATCTTCGATCACATCAAAGAGCACGACCTTTTCCGCGTCGGTAAGCGATGCGGTCGGCTCGTCAAAAATCACCGCTTTTGCGTCTACAGTCAGGGCGCGGGCGATCTCGACCATTTGCTGGTTAGCAATCGACAGATCGCCAACACGCGTTTTCGCGTTGAAGCCTACGTTCAGCTTGCCGAGGATCGCATCCGTTTCTTTATAGAGCGCATCCCAATCGACACGGCCGAAGGATTTGCGCGGCAATTCACCAAGGAAGATGTTTTCCGCCACGCTCAATTCGTCCGCCAGCGAAAGCTCCTGGTGGATGAAGACCACGCCTTTGCCTTTCGCCTGAAGCGGTGAGTGCATCACCGTTTCCTGCTCTTCGATGTAGATGGTGCCTTCGTTTGGCTGGTAGATGCCGCCCAAAACCTTCATCAGGGTCGATTTACCGGCACCATTCTCGCCCATGAGAGCGTGAACTTCGCCTGGGATGACTTCGAAAGACACGCCGTCAAGCGCCCGTACGCCGGGGAAAGCTTTGACAATGTTTTCGAGGCGGAGAGCTGGTTTCGTATCACTCATGTCTTCAACTCCTCTTTGCCTTTCGCGTTCAGCTGACGGTCAAGGAACAGAACCGCGATCAGGATCAGACCGATGACAAGGTTCACCGTTTCGGTATCGGCCCCGATATGGCCGAGCCCCTTGCGCAATAGCTGGATGGCAATGACCCCGCCCAAGGTCGAGATGATCGACCCATAGCCGCCGGTCAGTTTGGTGCCGCCCAGAACAACAGCCGTAATCGCCCAGAGTTCGTAGAGCATACCGTCGTTCGGATTTACCGAACCAGACTCGGAGTAGAACACCACCGCGCTGAGTGCAGCAAGGAAACCGATCAGCATGAAGTTGATCAGGAAGTGAGGTCCGACGCGGATACCGGCGTTCACCGCCGCTTCGCGGTTGTTGCCGATGGCGTAGGCGTTGCGACCATGGACGGTCTTGTTCATTACGAACCACAGCACCACCACCACAGCAGCAAGGAACCATGTCGCGGTGTGCAATCCGAGGAATTGCGCCTCTGCAAAATCCACAAGCGTCCAGTTCAGATGGGAGGTAGGCTGCTCGCCATTATACATGAAGACCAAGCCACGGAAGCCGAGCATGGAGCCGAGTGTCACGATGAAGGCATCGACACCGGTTTTCCAGACGATGAAGCCGTTGACCGCTCCGAGGATCACGCCGGTCATCAGCGCAAGCGCCCAGCCAACGAAGATGACGCCATCGCCAAGGCCGGCAAAGATAGGCCATGTCATCGAGTCGAGCAGGACAATCGCACTCAGCGCGAAGGTGGCCCCGACGCTGAGGTCGATATTGCCGTTGACCATGATGATGGTCATGCCAAGCGCGATGATCCCGATGGGCGCGGACTGCTTGAGAAGCAGCAGCATGTTATCGAAGTCCATGAAGGCCTTTTCCGATAGGGAAAGGAATTCACCCGCGACCGAGAAGAAGATCAGCTCGACCACGATAAAGGCCCAGATGGCGCCCTGTTTGATCAGGTTTGCCCGTGTTTCGCTATTCATAACCCTCTCCCTCAGGCAATCGGTGACAACAGGCGGCCACGCTTCGCAGCGATGTCGAGCCACACGGCGAGGATAATGATCACCCAAGTCACGACGTACTGGACGTAGAACTCGAGGCCGACCAGCAGCAGTCCGTTCTGGATGAAGCCCAGGATCAGCACGCCGATCACGGTTTTGAATACCGTTCCAGAGCCACCCAAGAGCGATGCACCACCGAGGATAACAGCGGCGAGCACTTCAAGCTCCATGCCCTGTCCCACGGTGTTCTGACTGCCGAGCGAGCGGCTCGCCTGAATGAGACCAGCAGTCGCAACGCAAAACGCAGAGATCATGTAGGTCATGAACACGACGCGCGCACGCGGGATGCCGGAGAATGTCGCAGCGGTGCCGTTGCCGCCCACCGCGTATACCTTCCGGCCAAAGGGTGTCCGGGTCAGGATGATCGAAAGGATAATCGCCAGCACTACGAACATGACGATCGGCACCGGAATGCCCGCGACGGAGCCTTGGCCGAATACGCTGAACCAGGTGCCCTCTTTGTCAGCGATATCCATGTTCTTGCCGCCCGAATAAGTCAGGGTCAGGCCGTGGATGGCGGAGAGCATGCCCAAGGTCACAATCAATGAATTGAGCTTCAGATACCCTACCAAGAAGCCGATAAAGGCACCGAGGCAGAGCGTCATCGCAAACATGGCCGGGATCGCCATCGTCGGGCCGATTTTGTCATGGAGGTCCAAAACGACGATGGTGGAGAATGACATCATCGACCCCACAGAGAGGTCGAGGTTGCCGCCGATCACGACGAAAGTGACGCCCAATGCCATCACACCGAGGATAGCGGACGACCGGATCACGCCAAAGACGTTATCAACAGCCAAAAATCGCTCGTTCGCGATCGCGAAACCGATCATGAACAGCACGAAAGCCACCAAAATCCCCTGTCGAGCCAATAGCCCGCCAATAGATTTCTTTGTCAGCTCAGCCATGAAATCTTCCCTCCTCCCGATTGGCCTGTCAGATCAGACCAATGTCATTCCACCGTCGATCATCACGATCTGTCCGGTCATGTAGTCACTGTCTTTCGACGCAAGGAACGTCGTCGTTCCCGTTATATCGTCTGGGCGCGCCACGCGGCCTTTCAGGATTTCGGCGGAGAATTCCTCCATCGCCTGACCTGGGCGTTCGGACGCACCAATCGCCATCAGGTCCCGGTCAACCTCTTCCCACATTTCGGTCGCGACCACGCCGGGTGCGAATCCGGTGACGGTGATATTGTGCTTTGCCAGATCCCGCGCGCCGGATTGCGTTAAGGAGACCACGGCCCACTTCGAAGCGCAATAGGGCGCCACGTTATCAAAGCCCTGACGGCTGGCGATCGACGCGGTATTGATGATCTTCCCGCCTGTACCTTGGGCAATCATTTGCTTGGCGGCTTCCTGCATGCCGATCATGCAGCCCAGCCCGTTGATGCCCATTATGAAATTCCAGTTGTCCTCGGTCGCATCGAGGAAATTCATCGGCTTGTTCACACCGGCGTTGTTGAATTTAACATCCAGCTTTCCGAAGACCGAAACCGCATGCGCGATCATTTCGCGGACCTGCTCGCGGTTTGTCACATCGACTGCGGCGTGCGTAACCTTGACGCCCGCCTCGGCCGCGCGGTCTTCATTATCGGCGGCGACCTGTGCAACTTTATCTGCGTTAATATCAGCGAAGCAGACGTCTGCTCCTTCGGCGATCAGGGCCTCACCAATAGCGCGGCCAATTCCCTGGGCTGCACCCGTTACGATGCACGACCGTCCAGCGACCCGTCCCATCGCCACCTCCTCAAATGTCGGGAAAAAATCGGTTGCGGGGCGCCCGTAACAGGCACCCCGCTTACTCTGGGAGAGATTAGAACACCGGCTTGGTGAACTCGTCCATGTTGTCCTGAGTGATCTTCGGCGTGTCGAAGTAGTTCAGGAACGGCAGCTCTTCACCATTGAGGAGGTCAATCGCGGTTTTCAGAGCAGCTTCAGCGTCGTCAACCGGCGACTGGTAGATGGAGCCCCAGTATTCGCCAGCGGCCATTGCTTCGTAGCCAACTGCGAAGTTGGTTGCGCCGACGAAGATGATGCCTTCGCGACCGGCAGCTTTCGCAGCGTTCAGAGCGCCAACGCCCATGTTGTCGTCACCAGCATAGACGCCGTCGATGTCGTCATACTTCACGAGGAAGGCTTCCATGACCTGCTGGGACTTTTCACGGTTCCAGTCGCCAGGCTGCTGGTCGATCTGCTCTACGTTCGGGCAGACTTCCGGCAGGCGATCGTTAAAGCCTTTCGCGCGCTCGATCGCAGTGGTGTAGCCCGGCTGGCCGGTGATGTGCACAACTTTGGCTTCGTTCTCGATGCCCATTTCCTTGAACTTGTCACACATGATTTCTGCAGAGCGGATACCCTGAGTGATGTTGTCCGGGCCGGAGAAGGACGCAACGAAGTCAAAACCGGCTTCAGCGATGTTGGAGTTGGTCACAACAACCGGAATGTCGGCCTGGTGAGCCTTACGAACGGCAGGGATCACGGCTTCACCGTTGGTCGGCCAGATGATGATGGCGTCGACTTCCTGTTGGATGAGGTCTTCCATCTGAGCGATCTGACGTGCAACGTCGCCGCCTGCATCGAGAACAACCACTTCAACGTCTGCGTTGGCTTCTGCCGCTGCGATGAAGGCTTTCTCATAGGTGGTCTGGTAGCTGTCGACGCCCACGTTGTTCTGGGTGATGCCGATGGTGTAGGTTTCGGCTGCTGCTGCGGAGCCGATCATAGCCGTGGTGCAGACCAAGGCAGCTTTGGTAACGGATTTCATTTGGGTTCCTCCCGTAAACTTCAGTTCTCGATTGCGCTCGCCCTCTTCTGCGATGCGGGAATCATGCCCGCTGCAATCTAGTAATATCCATCGCGGATTTAATTGCCTCAATTCTACTCGATTTTGTTCAAATTGAATATTTTGACATTCATTTTGGATATCTGCCCCCTGTAGACTGGATATCAACTTGGACAATTTAGGAGCACTGACATGGATCGTGCGATTCCATCTCAACCCAAATCATTCAAAGCGGACAAAATGAATACGCAGTCGGGGGCACATACTATCCAATCTGGATACAGTTCGGATGCATTCCGAACTGGTGCTGAGCTTGAGACTGTCGTTTCGTTTCTAGAACAGCTTTGTATGGAAGTGGACAGTTCGCTCGATCCAACGGCTCCAAACCCGTATCTGAATATGAGCCTGCACCTGCTGCGGAGCCACTTTGACGGGCGGATCGTAACGGCGTCGTCGCTGGTAGCGAGTTCCGGCGTGCCCTATGCAACGGCAACGCGACGGCTGGCGGAGCTTCAGGCGTCGGGATTGATCGAACAGCGCCCGCGCACGCGCTCGGGTAAAAGTTTCTCGCTCCATCCCAGCCAGCAGATGCTGACACGCTGGAGCGAACTGGCGGATCGCCTGAACCGGCTCGGGACCGGATATTTCGGGAAGGGGGGCAGCTCCTCGGAAACGACAGACTACTATTTCGGTGGCTCGTACCAACCCGGACAGGGATTGATCAGCCCGCCGAAGGTCATGGCGTCACCGATCAAGCTTCAGGGTGGCTTGCGGATTTTGGTGCATGGCGATCCGACCTTCATGGTGATGGACAATCTCAAGCGCCAGTTCGAGCAGCTGATCGGCACCAAGATCAATCAGCGCGCGTTTTCCATCGACCGTCTCCGCGAAGAGGCGCTGCGCAATGCCACACGCAGCACCAGCCGCTATGACATCATTGCAGTCGACCTCCCATGGCTCGGTGAATTCGTCTCGAAAGGGATTGTGAAGCCGCTTTCCGATGTCATGGACGTGGAACGGCTGGACCCAAGCGATTTTCACACCGCCGGATGGCGCGCGGCCCATTGGGGCGGGGTGCCTTACGGTGTGCCGAGCCAGACGACGCCGGAACTCATGTTCTACCGCCGAGACTGGTTTGCCGAAGCCGGTCTTGCGCCGCCCACGACGACGCAGGCTGTGCTGGACGCTGCCAAGGTACTGCATGATCCGCGTCATGGCCGGTATGGGGTTGCATGGAACGCAGCGCGTGGAACGGCTCTGGGCCACACATTTATTATGACCTGCGCGGACTTTGGTCAGCCAATCGTCAACCTGCCCGAAATCGCTGGAGGCTTTGACGCCGACCATCTGGACCGTGACGACATTCGCCCCACGATTGATACCGAAGGCGGACGGGAAGCGGCAGAATACCTGCTCTCTCTCTTGGACTACTCGCCACCCGATATCCTGTCGATGTCGTGGTACGAGCGGGTCCGGCCCTATGCCGCTGGCAAGATCGCTATGGCCTATGGCTACACACTACTGGCCCCTTATTTCGAGCTGGACCCCAGCTCCCCCGCATATGACAATACAGGCTATCTGCCCCACCCGCACGGGCCGAACGGAGCCCCGATTGCACCAGTGGGCGGCTACATATTCTGTATTCCGAGCAACCTTGCGCAGGAGCGCGTGGCAGAAACGGTCGAGGCTTTGACCGCTTTCACCTCGCCCGAATCACAAAAACTCTACGTCCAGAATGGCAGCCGTACAGCGCCCCGCTATTCGGTCGGCGCCGATCCGGAAGTGCGCCGCCTGTCGCCCATTTTCGAAACCGTGGATCAGATGTCGTGGCGCGATGAGCTGCAATTCTGGCCGCGCCCGCCCGTGCCGCAAATCTCTGACATCATCCAGATCTGCGGCCACGAGATCCACGACATGCTTCGCGGGGTGCATAGCCCCCGTGAAGCGCTCGCCCGCGCACAAGCGCGTGCGGAACAAGCAATGATTAAGACGGTCACTTAGGGAGGATACCATGGACCCCAATCGCCTCAACGGAAAGAACATCCTGATCACCGGCGCTGCCCGCGGTATGGGCGCAGCCAACGCTGAAGCATTCGCCGCACAAGGCGCGAATGTCTGCCTTGGTGATCTGGACCTCGACGAAGCCCAGAAAGTTGCTGACGGCATCAACGCCAAAGGCAATGGCAAGGCGATTGCGGTGAAGATGGATGTCACCAAGCGCGAAGACAACGCCGCAGCCGTCGCTGCTACCGTCGACGCTTTTGGCAGCATCAATGTGGGCCTATTTAACGCCGGTCTGAACAAGCCCCGGTTCTTCATGGATATCGATGAAGACAACTGGGACATGATCATGAACGTCAACACGAAGGCGATGTGGCTCGGCATGCAGGAAACTGCCAAGCAGATGATCGCCCAAGGTCCGATGGAAGATCACCCCTACAAGCTGATCAACGTCGGCTCTATCGCCAGCCGCAAGCCTCTGGTCGATGTAACGGTTTACTGTACGTCCAAGTACGGCTGTCTGGCGCTGACCGAGTGCGGTGCACTGGGCCTTGCCGAGCACAACATCACCGTCAACGGCTACGCGCCGGGCGTTGTTGTGACCCCGCTCTGGGAGCAGCTGGACAAAGACCTCGTCGAGATCGGCTTCAAAGAACGCGCAGGCCAAGCATATGACGACATCGTTGAGAACAACCTCGTCATCAAGCGCGTGTCCTACCCCAACGACATCGTGGGCACCGCGTCCTTCCTCGCATCTGACGACAGCGACTACATGACCGGCCAGATGATCTCGATCGACGGTGGCTGGGTCACGAAGTAACCCACCCGCCCTCGCCTCATCCGACGGGCCGGTAACGGCCCGTCACCCTTTTAGACTAACACACCCTCAACATGCGGCCCGCCGCAGAAGGAGAAACTCATGTCACGCGCACTTATGCCGAACCTCCTGACACCTCAGGATCTCGAACCCAACTGGGAATGGCGGGACAAGCTGCCCGCTTGGGGTCATATGTCTGTCGATTTCGAACGCCGGATCGACCATGACCGCCTGCGTCGCTACCGTTTGGCGCGTACCCGTCAGGCGCTTCAGAACTCGAATGCCGGTACGCTTCTGTTGTTCGATGTGAACAACATCCGCTACGTCTCCGCCACCAAGATCGGTGAATGGGAGCGTGACAAGATGTGCCGTTTCTGCCTGCTGACCGGCGATGACAGCCCCTACGTTTGGGATTTCGGCTCCGCTGCGGCGCACCACAAGCTGCACTCCGACTGGCTTGAGCCCGATCACTGCCTTGCCGGTGTTGTGGGCATGCGCGGCACGATCCCGCCCGAATTCGGCCTGATGAAGAAATACGCCAAGCAGATTGCGGGCCTGATCCGCGACGCAGGCATGGGCAACATGCCGGTCGGTGTGGACTATGCCGAAACCGCGATGTTCCACGCCCTTCAGGAAGAAGGCCTAAACGTTGTCGACGGCCAGCAGATCATGCTCGCCGCCCGCGAGATCAAGAACTGGGACGAAATCCAGCTTCTGACGCAGGCTGCCTCGATGGTGGATGGCGTCTATCACATGATCTACGAAGAGCTGAAGCCGGGCGTGCGCGAGAACGACATCGTCGCCCTGTCCAACAAGATGCTCTACGAGATGGGCTCGGATGACGTGGAAGCGATCAACGCCATTTCCGGCGAGCGCTGCAACCCGCACCCGCACAACTTCTCGGATCGCATGATCCGTCCGGGTGATCAGGCGTTCTTCGACATTCTGCAATCGTATCAGGGCTATCGCACCTGTTACTACCGGACCTTCAACGTCGGCCGTGCAACGCCCGCGCAGAACGATGCTTATGTGAAAGCGCGTGAATGGATCGACGCCTCGATCCAGATGATCAAGCCGGGTGTCACCACCGATAAGGTCGCCGCAGTCTGGCCGACCGCGCAAGAGCTTGGCTTCGCCAGCGAAGATCAGGCATTTGGCCTGCAATTCGGTCACGGGCTCGGTCTGGCGCTGCACGAGCGGCCGATCATCTCCCGCGCGGTCAGCATGGACCACCCGATGGAGATCCAGACCGGCATGGTGTTCGCGCTGGAAACCTACTGCCCCGCCGCCGACGGCTACTCTGCCGCACGGATCGAGGAAGAGGTTGTCGTGACGGAGACCGGCTGCGAGGTGATCAGCCTCTTCCCCGCCGAAGAACTGCCGATCGCAAACCGCTACTAAACCCATCAGCCGGGCGCGCCAGTCGCGCCCGGCGCTCTCTCTTCCAAGGACAAAGCCATGAGCCCCGCCAAGAAAGCCAAGACGAACACGGAAGACTATCTGCGGATGTACCGCCAGATGGTGCGCATCCGTTCCTTTGAGGACAACGCAAACCAGCTGTATCTCGCTGCCAAGATGCCTGGCCTGACGCATATGTATTCGGGCGAGGAAGCCGTTGCCGTGGGTATCTGCGAAGCGCTGACCGATAATGACCGGATCACCTCTACCCACCGGGGCCACGGACATTGCGTCGCCAAAGGTGCAGAGTTCAAAGAGATGTTCTGCGAGCTTCTGGGCAAGGAAGAGGGCTATTGCCGCGGCAAGGGCGGCTCCATGCATATCGCGGACCAAAGCCACGGCAACCTCGGTGCCAATGCAATCGTTGGCGGCTCGATGGGCATTGCGACCGGCTCTGCTCTGCGGGCTAAGCTGCAGGGCTCTGACGATGTGACCGTATGTTTCTTTGGCGACGGCGCGACGGCTCAGGGCCTGATGTACGAAGTGATGAACATGGCCGCGTTGTGGAACCTGCCGGTGATCTACGCTTGCGAAAACAACGGCTATTCCGAATACACCCGCACCGACGAAATCGCTGCCGGTTCAATCACCGCGCGCGCAGAGGCATTCGGCATCGAAGCGTTCCAGATCGACGGGCAGGACGTTCTCGCCGTCAACGATCTGGCGCAGAAGCTGGTTGCCCGCTGCCGCAAGGGCGAAGGCCCGTTTTTCATCGAATTGATGACCTACCGCTATCACGGTCACCACGTGGGCGACATCAACCGCGAATACTACCGCTCGAAGGAAGAAGAGAAGGATTGGAAAGACAATCGCGATCCGATCATCCGCTTCCGCAGCTATCTCGTCGAGCAGGGCATCGCCTCTGAAGAAGAAATCGAAGCGATGAACGCCGAGATCAAGGCCGATGCGGAAGCCGCCGTCGAATACGCGCTGAATGCCAAATACCCCGATGCGTCCGAAGTGGACATGCACGTGTTTGCGGACTGAGGAGAGAAAGAATGAGAAATATTACCCTTTCGCAGGCCGTGAACGAGGCTCTGGCCGAAGAAATGCGCCGCGACGAAACCGTTTTCATTATCGGTGAGGACGTGGCCGAAGCGGGAACGCCGTTCAAAATCCTCTCCGGCTTGGTCGAGGAGTTCGGAACCGACCGCGTGATCGACACACCGATCGCCGAGCCTGGCTTTATGGGCATGGCCGTGGGTGCGGCGATGACCGGCTCGCGCCCTGTCGTTGACCTGATGTTCGGGGACTTCATCTTCCTGATCATGGACCAGCTCTGCAATCAGGCTGCCAAGACGCATTATATGTCGGGCGGCAAGCTGAACGTGCCGCTGGTGGTGCGTACAAACCTCGGCGCGACACGCCGCTCGGCCGCTCAGCACAGCCAGTCGCTTCAGGCACTGGTTGCGCATATTCCGGGGCTGAAAGTCGCGCTGCCCTCCTCCGCCTATGAGGCGAAGGGTTTGCTCAAGACCGCCATCCGCGACAACAACCCTGTTGTGATCTTCGAAGACAAGCTGATGTATCAGGACAAGGCTGAGGTTCCCGAAGAGGAATACCTGATCCCGTTCGGCGAAGCCAACATCAAGCGCGAAGGCTCCGACATCACCCTGATCGCAACCTCGTCGATGGTGCAGGTTGCCGAAAAAGCTGCCGAGATGCTCGCAGCTGAAGGCATCAGCGCCGAAGTAATTGATCCGCGCACCATCGTGCCGCTGGATGAGAAAACACTGATCGAAAGCGTCAAAAAGACCTCCCGCGCCATCGTGATTGACGAGGGACACCAGAGCTATGGCGTGACCAGCGAGATCGCGTCGCGCCTGAACGAAAACGCGTTTTATCACCTTGATGCGCCAGTGCTGCGGATGGGTGCGATGGACGTGCCGGTGCCGTTCAGCCCTGCGCTGGAAGACATCACCGTTCCGACGCCGGAAGCCGTAGTCGAGAATGCGCGCAAGCTCTGCTCAGGGGAGATGATCCATGCCGCATGACGTCATCATGCCGGCCCTCGGCATGGCGCAAGACAGCGGCGTGCTCGTGCGCTGGATCAAACAGGCGGGTGAGCCTGTCGCGGAGGGCGATGCGCTCTTCGAGGTGGAAACCGACAAGGCCACAATGGAAGTCGAGGCACAGGCTGCGGGCTTTCTGACAAATGTCACGGCGTCCGAGGGGCAGGATGTGCCCGTCGGGCAGGTGATCGCACTGATCTCCGATACCGCCGAAGGCAGCGCGGACGCACCTGCGGCTGCACCCGCCGCCGCCAGCTCTGATGCTCCGGCAAGCGACGTGCCTGAAGGCAACGCCGTCATCATGCCCGCACTGGGCATGGCACAGGACACCGGTTTGATCGTCAGCTGGCAGAAAGAGCCGGGCGACAAGATCGCCGCCGACGATGTGCTTTTCGAGGTGGAAACCGACAAGAGCACCGTCGAGGTTCCGGCAGGCCAAAACGGCTATCTGGCCGCATTGCTCGCGGAAGCGGGCGATGATGTGCCGGTAGGCGAAACGGTGGCGATCATCTCCGATAGCGCCCCAGCCAACCCGATGCGCCGCGCCTATGCTGCCGGTGCCGCTGCACCCGCAGCGCCCGCTCCGGCAGCACCCGCTCCCGCACCTGCGAAGGCAGAGGCCGCACCCGCTCCGGCTCCGGCACCTGCGAAGGCACCTGCGCCGGTCGTCAGTGGTGGCAAGATCCTCGCCTCACCAAAGGCGCGTCGCTTGGCCGCCGAGCGCGGACTGGACCTGAACCGCTTGGTTAGCGAAGGCTATCCGCAGCCCTATCATGTTAAGGATATTGACACGCTGGCCGCGCTCCCGCCAATCCAGGCACAGGCTGTGGGCGCCACCGTCGCGGCAGCAGCACGCCTGACCGCGCGCGCGGATGCGGACGGTTTCACCGGCTTCGCAAGCTGGGCCGCGTCAGAAGCGGGCGTTTCTGATGCCGACAGCCTTCTGGCCGGTCTTGG
This sequence comes from Marivivens sp., assembly GCA_017643845.1. Classification (GTDB taxonomy): domain Bacteria; phylum Pseudomonadota; class Alphaproteobacteria; order Rhodobacterales; family Rhodobacteraceae; genus JAEPMR01. The sequence continues at coordinate 80,949 of JAEPMR010000001.1, forward strand.
CGCTGCAAGTCTGCGCTCGGGCTCGGGTGATCTGGTGGTCGCGGTTGAACGTTTCGGCCAAAGCCGTCACTATGTGAATGCTGATCTTCCACGCTTGGGCGCGGCGTCTGCCGCCGAGGAAGAGATCCACGCCGATCTGATCATCCGCGACATTCGCGGCTCTCGGATCACTTCGGTTGCGACCGGCGCTGAAGCCGCTCCCGTCCTGACCATCGGCAATGATGGCGACGGGCTGTCGATCACACTCGAATATGGTGGCGGCCAGCTTGCTCCGGCAGCGGCCATCGCCCTGATTTCCGAATTCGCAGGCCGCATGGAAATGCCCATGCGCCACCTGCTCTGACCTGAAAGGCCGATCCCATGGATTATACCGATCTCTACATCAACGGCAGCTGGAGCAAAGGCAACGGCGAGCGGTTTGACGTGATCAACCCTGCCACCGAAGAAGTGCTCGCCTCAGTCGCTTCCGCCGATATCGCGGACGCTGATGCCGCACTCGACGCCGCCGAGAAAGCAATGGCCGAGTGGGCCGCCCGCACGCCACGCCAGCGCTCGGAAGTGCTGCGCAAGGCGTGGGAGCTGATGACCGCAAAGCTCGACCATTTCGCGCATCTGATCACGCTTGAAAACGGCAAAGCCCGGGCTGATGCGATGGGCGAGGCAACCTATGCTGCCGAGTTCTTCCGCTGGTTTGCCGAAGAAGCCGTGCGTGCCGATGGCCTGATCACCCATGCGCCCGCTTCCGGCGCACGGATCATGGTGCAGCACAAGCCTGCGGGCCTTGCTGTGCTGGTTACGCCGTGGAACTACCCCGCTGCGATGGGCACTCGCAAGATCGCGCCAGCGTTGGCCGCTGGTTGTGGTGTGATCATAAAACCGGCCTCGGAAACCCCGCTGACCATGCTGGCGCTAATGCCGCTCTTGGAAGAAGCAGGCGTACCGGCTGGCCTCGTTAACGTACTGCCCTCAAAGCGGACAGGCGCGTTGGTGGACCATATGCTGCATGACCCACGCGTACGCGTTGTCAGCTTCACCGGCTCCACCGGTGTTGGACGCAAGCTTCTGCATTCCGCAGCCGACCAGGTACTGAAACCGGCGATGGAGCTGGGCGGCAACGCGCCTTGTATCGTATTTGACGATGCCGACATGGATACCGCCATCGAAGGCACCATGCTCGCCAAGATGCGCAACCTCGGTGAGGCTTGCACGGCTGCCAACCGTATCTATGTGCATGAGGACGTGGCTGAGGAATTCACCCGCCGCCTGACCGAGCGCATGGAAGCGCTGAAAGTGGGCGATGGCACCGACCCGAGCGTCGATGTTGGCCCGCTGGTCAATGCCGACACACGCGATAAGGTTGCCGAGTTCGTCGCAGATGCAGTCGCCAAGGGTGCAAAGGTCGAGTGCGGCGGCAACACGCCGAACGGCAAAGGCTTTTTCTACCCGCCGACCGTTCTATCGAACGTGCCGGAACATGCTGAATGTGTGCGGGACGAGATTTTCGGACCGGTCGCAGCGATCCAGACCTTCACCGATCAGGAAGATGTGATCCGGCGCGCCAATGACACCGAATACGGCCTCGTCGCCTATGTCTTCTCTGAAGACTTCAAGCGCGCGCTTCAGGTTTGTGAGCGGCTCGATTACGGCATGGTCGGCCTGAACCGTGGCCTCGTCAGCGATCCGGCAGCGCCCTTCGGCGGCACCAAGCAATCGGGCCTCGGGCGCGAAGGCGGCCATGAGGGCATGCTGGAGTTCATGGAAACGCAGTACATTTCTGCAAGCTGGTAGGGGCGCATTATGTCCGAGATCATAGCCTCCCCCTCTGTGCGCGTTCTCGCGCAGGAAAAGGGGATCGACATTGACGCACTCGCCAAGAAACTGGGCCGCACGACCATCGGTCGCGAGGATTTGGAAGGCACCGCCACCCCTGCGGCAGCAGCGGCGGCGCCTGCAGCGGGCACGTCATATTGGAACGTCGATCACAGCCATTACGGGCCGGTGACGGAAGAGCCGATGAGCCGTTTTGCCAAGGTCGCCAGCGCGAACCTGTCGGCGGCGAACCAGCTCATTCCGCAAGTGACGCATCATGACCGTGCAGATGTTTCCGGCATCGAAGCGCTCCGCAAGGCGTGGAAAGGCGAGGCCATCGCGCGCGGCGTCAAGCTCACCGCGCTGGCCTTTCACGTCAAGGCACTGGCGCGCGCGCTGCGGGAGTTCCCGCGCTTCAACGCGTCGCTCTCGGCCGATGGCGAAACCCTATACCTCAAGGATTTTGTCCATATCGGCATCGCGGTGGACACGCCGCATGGGCTGATGGTGCCAGTGATCCGCGATGCGGACCGTAAAGGCCTGTGGCAGATCGCGGCAGAGATCACCGATCTCGCCAGCCGCGCGCAGGCCCGCAAGATCGCACCGGACGAGATGGGCGGCGCGTCGATGTCGATCTCCAACCTCGGTGGCTTGGGCGGCACGGCCTTCACGCCGATCGTTAATCCGCCGGAGGTTGCGATCCTCGGCATCACCCGCACAGAGACCATCACCGTATGGGACGGCGAAACGCCACGCCCCGTGCCGATGGTCCCGCTTGATCTGAGCTACGATCACCGCGTGATCAACGGTGCGGATGCCGCCTGCTTCATGTCCTTTCTGGCTGGTGTGATCGCTGATCCGCGCCGGATGATGATCTGAACCTGACTAAGCCACTGGCGGGTGCAATCACCCGCCAGAGGCGCTATCCCTGTCGCCCCACCCGCCCGACAACGAGCGGCATGACGACAGACAGCACCATCAATCTAAAAACATGATGCCCCGCAACGAATGTCGGGTCGTACCCGAGCGAGAGCGCGATTGCGGCCATCGCCTCGACCCCACCGGGCGCGAAGGCAACCGTCAGCAAGCCCGGCGGCACCCCCAGAAGCAGTAGAGCAACCCCCGCCCCCACCAAGCAAATACTGATTGAAATCACCGTCAGCATCAGGCCGGGCAGGATGTAGCGGCCAAGCTGCCGCGCAGGGACCGAGGCAAAGCGGCTGCCAATAAGAATGCCCATCGTCAATAGCGCGGCCACGGCCATCGCATCCGGCAAACGACCCGGCGTGAAGCCGCTGCCATGGCCAGTCGCGCTGACGACCATGCCCGCAATAAGCCACGCCGCAGGCACGCCGATCCGCGCAAACACAAGCGCCGTTGGCACCGAGAGCAGCACCGTGCCCAAAAGCAGCGGCAGACCCATCACATTTTCGGGCAGGACGCTCACCCCCGTTGCGCCAAAGACCACGCTGATCAGCGGCGGCACGCAGAGCGTCAGGATCAGCACACGGATCGACTGGATCACAGCAATCGCCGGCACATCCCGCCCCGAGGCCAGCGCGATCCCGAGCACATAGCTCAGATGCCCCGGCGCGGCAGCCAGCATCGCGGTTTTCCGGTCATAACCGAACAGCCGCTGCAACAGCGCGGCACTGGCAAACAGGATCGCCAGCACGCACAGGGTCAGGATGGCGAGGCTCACAGGCCAAGCCAACATGCCTTGCAATACTTGGGGCGTCACCGCCGTGCCGATATTGATGCCAAGGCCCAGAATGCAGGCATTGCGGAGCGGCACAGGCAGATCCGCCTTCAGCCCCGCAAGCGCTGCAAGCGTGATCCCCGCGGTCGCACCTGTCAGCGGCGCGGCAGGAAAGCCGATCCACAGAAAGACCCTATAACCCGCCCAAGCACAGATTGCCGCAATCGCCAGATCGCGCGCTTTAGTCACCATCATGTGTCCATCGGTACTGCGGCGGGGTCGGGCCTTTGTTCCGCCCGCCCTGCTCTGTCTGCTCCCATGCATGGGCCAATATCCCCACCGACCGTGACAGGCAGAAAAGCCCGCGTGCCAGCGGCGGTGCGAAGCCGAGTTCGGCATAGATCACCGCCGTCGCGCCATCGATATTCATCGGCAAAGGCTGGCCCTTGCGCTGTGTGATCTCGGCTTCGATCGTCTGGCCAATTTCGAGAAAACGGCCGTCGCAAGCGCCTTCACTGACAGCATCAGCGACCAGCGCCATCAAACGCGGCGCGCGCGGATCAACGGGCTTATGGAAACGATGCCCGAAGCCCGGAATGATCTTGCCCCGATCAGCAATCCACTGATCCAGCGCCTCGCTCAGCGGGTGCTTTGAAGCTGCAATGTAGTGATAGAGTTCAACGGCCTGCTCCCCCGCGCCACCGTGCACGTCGCCCAGCATATTCACCGCGCTCGCCATCGCGTTGTTCAACGGCAAGCCGCAGGTTACAGCCATCCGCGCCGTCGCGATACTCGGCGCTTGCGGCCCGTGATCGACGGCAGATACCAACGCCGCCTCGAAGAGCCGCGCTTGTGCTGGTGTCGGGCTGTCGCCGCGCACCATCAGCCAGATCATCTCAGCAAAGGACAGGGTGCCAATCAGATCCTGAATCGGCTGTCCGCGCAGGTGAATGCGCCCTGGCTCCATGTCGATGATTGAGGTGCGCCACCAGTCCGCCACATCGCTCATATCACGCCGTCCTTCTGCAATTCCGCGATTTCGTCCGCGCTGAGGCCGAGAGACTGCCAGATCTCTTGATTATCCACACCCAATGCGGGGGGCGGGCCGGAGGGTTGCGGGCGCATCCCGTCGATCATGGCGGGGCTTCCCGACAATGCAAGCGTCTCCGATCCGAAAGGAACCTGTGAAATCAGCCCCCTGCCCTGCAATTGCGCATCATTGAGCGCGTCCGGCACAGAGAGCACCATCCCCGCCGGAACGCCCAGCTCATTCAGCTCGCGCACCCAGTCAGCCGCCGGCCGCTGGCGCAGCGTGTCCTCCAGCGTTGCCCGCAGCGCATGACGATTGCGCTTGCGGTCCTCGCGGGTACGGTAGTCTGCGTGGGCAAGCAAGTCCGCACGGCCCAGATGCCGCGCGAGGTCTTCCCATTGACTGTCGCGATTGGCGGCAATGTTGATGGGCTTGTCGGCTGTGATGAACGTTCCCGAAGGGGCCGAGGTCGTATTCTCGTTGCCGTGGGCGGCGGGGAGCACGCCGCCGATCATGTAATTCGACACCACCCACCCCATTGTGGAGATCACCGCCTCCGTCATGGCGATGTCCAAAAACGTGCCACGCGGGCGAGCATTCAGCGCCGCCGCAATGCTGAAAGCAGCCGTCATACCGCCAATCGTATCGGCCAGCGGATAACCCACGCGGTAAGGCGCAGTTTCAGGCCCGCCGGTGATCGACATGACGCCGGACATCCCCTGCACGATCTGGTCATAGGCGGGATCATCCTTGCGCGGCCCATCCTGCCCGAAACCGCTGATCGCGCAGTAGATCAGGCGCGGGTTGACCTCTTTTAACGCAGCGTAATCAAGGCCCAGCCGCGCCATCACACCGGGGCGGAAGTTTTCCACCAAAACGTCAGCACTCTCGACAAGACGTTCTAGAAGAACTTTGCCCTTGTGGGATTTCATATCCAGCGTGACAGACTTCTTGCCTGCGTTTTGCGCCAGAAAACTGATGCCCATGCCTTGTTTATTGCGTTCGGGATCAGCGCCCAGAACCCGCGCGAGATCGCCCGAACCGGGGCGCTCGACCTTGATCACCTCCGCACCCATCAGGGCTAACTGGTAGCAACAATAGGGGCCGGCCAGAACATTCGTCAGGTCAAGAACCCGCACCCCCGCCAAGGGATCAGTCACCGTCGGCCACTCCTTTTGCACGGGCACGGGCACGGCGGGCGCGGTAGCTCGGCACCACGACCAGAAGTGCCGCAATCACCAATAGGCCAAGGGTCATCGGTCGCTCGAGGATGAAGGAAATTCCGTCATATAGCTGCATGGAGCGGCTGAAATTGTCCTCCAGCATCCGGCCAAGGATGAACCCGATCAACAGCGGCGCCAGCGGATAATCCGCAAAGCGCAGGATCGTCGCACAGATACCAAAGCCAACGAGGATCAGCAGTTCGGTCGCGTTGTTCTGCCCGATATAACTGCCCATCAGCGTGAAGAAGAGGATGAACGGAATCAGATAGTTACGCGGGATTTGCAACACCTTGGCGATATAAGGGATCAGCGGCAGGTTCAGGATCAACAGGATCAGATTGCCGATATACATCGAGATGATGACCGCCCAGAAAATCTGCGGTTCGTCGATCATCAGCCGTGGGCCGGGATCGACATTCAGCGCGATCAGCGCACCCAGCAGAATGGCCGTGGTGCCAGAGCCAGGGATGCCGAGGGTCAGCAGCGGAACGAAAGAGCCAGTGCAAGCCGCATTATTTGCGGTTTCCGGCGCGGCCAGACCTTTGATCGAGCCTTTGCCAAACTCCTTCCGCTCTTCCTCAGAGGCTAGATTGCGCTCCACGGCATAGCCAAGGAAGCTTGCGATTGTCGCGCCCGCCCCCGGCAACACGCCGATGAAAAACCCTTGGATAGACTGCCGCCCGATCACCGGCGCAATCTTGCGACCTTCTTCGCGGGTGATCCGAAGATTGGAGATTTTCCCGCCATCATCGCCGGTTTCGGAGCGGGAAGGATTGAGCACAAGGAACATCGCCTCTGGCAGGGCGAACATCGCCATGGCGAGCGTAATGAAGCTGAAGCCCGATTGCAGATCCATCAACCCCATGGTGAAGCGAGGCATGTTGAACAAAGCGCCCTCGCCCACCGTCGCCATGATCAGGCCCAGCAGGGTCATCAAAACGGCTTTGGCGACATTACCTGTCCCCGCAAAAGCGGCGATTGCCGAAAGGCCGACCACCATCAATGCGAAATATTCCGCAGAGTGGAAAAGCAGCGCGACCGTTGAGAGTGCAGGCGCGAAAATCATCAACAGCACCGCGCCGATCGACCCGCCCGCGAAAGACGCGATAGCGGCGATGGTCAGTGCCTTGCCAGCCTTGCCCTGACGCGCCATCGGATAGCCATCGAAGCTGGACGCCACTGTCCCCGCGACACCCGGCGCATTGAGCAGGATCGACGAAGTAGAGCCGCCAAAGATCGCGCCATAATACACGCCCGCCAGCAGGATCAGCGCGGCAGAGGGATCGCCCAGAGTGATGGCGACAGGGATCATGATGGCGATGATCGACATCGGCCCCAGACCCGGCAACATGCCGATGAACGTGCCGATCAAACAGCCGCCAATTACCATCAGCAGGTTTTGAATGGAAAAGGCCGTTTGAAGACCGATCAAAAGTCCTTCAAGCATGTCAGACCCCCAAGAAGAACGGAAGAGGTCGCAGGAATATCCCCAGCACCTCTTGTACTAGATACCAGACCGCGCCCGTTGCAACCAAAGCGACAGGGATCAGGATGTGGAATTTGCGCTCGCCAAGAATGGCAGCCCCCAAAACAAGGAAGAGCGTTGTCGACGCAAGGAAACCGACAGGCCGCAGCGCTAGTGCATAAGCCGCCATCAGCCCCAGCAGAAGGAGGGCTTTGCCGAGGTGGTAATCTTGTAGGCGCCGGTAGTCGATATCGGGGGTTTTTGCTTCGCCACCGGGCTTTTCCAGCCCCAGCAGGATGATCAAGCAGGTGCCCACCGCCAGAACCGACAGCGCCTTAGGAAAGGTGCTCGGCCAGATCGGGTTGCGCTGCATGAACGGCGGCAACAGATGATCCATCGTAAAGAACGCGGCATAGCCATAGGCCAATGCAATCGCGAGAATGATAAGCGCGATCCAGCGATCAAGTGCCATTGGTGTGTCCCCCCTAGTGGTGTTCGGGCCCAGCAAAGGGGCCCGAACAATTGGTCTCGCGGTAGGAGCTTACAGGAAGCCCAACTCACGCATCAGATCACCGATGACTTTCTCCTGCTCTTCGAGGAAGGCACGGAAATCATCGCCCGGATTGTGGATGTTAACCCAGCCGTTGCGCGACCGAACGGCTTCCCATTCAGGGGTGTCGTACATCTTTGCAATCGCTTCCTGATAGGTGGCGATCTCTTCATCAGAGAGCGTCGGCGCGCCGAAGAAACCACGCCAGTTGATGAAGGTCGTATCAATACCCTGCTCCTGCATGGTGGGTGCTGCATCATAGGCAGGCACACGCTCGTCAGAAGTGACACCGATGATCTTCACTTCGCCCGCTTCCGCCAGTGCAACCGCTTCGGAGAAGCCGGTGGAGAGTGCCGAGATCTCGCCCGACAGCAATGCCGCCATTGCGTCGCCGCCTGCATCATAGGGGATGTACTTAACAGCGGTCGGATCTTCGCCAGCAGCTTGGAAAGCCATTGCTGCGACGAGGTGATCCATCCCACCCGGAACCGAGCCGCCACCGATTGCGGTGCCGCTCATATCAGCGCGGTAGGCATCCAGAAGGCCGGCCATATCGTCGATATCGCTGTCCGCCTTCACAACCATCGCGGCATAGTCGCCGATGGTGCCCGCAATCAGCGAAAGATCACGGAACGACTGCGGGAACACGCCAGTCAGCGACCGGATGACAATCGGGGTCGAGTTGACCATCAGCGTGCCGTGGTTCGATTCAGCGTTTTCGATCAGGTAGGCAATCGCCACACCGCCGCCACCACCGGACATATTCTCGTAGGACGCAGAGCCGACGATACCGGCATTGGTGAGTGCCTCACCCGTGCCGCGCGCGGTTCCGTCCCAGCCACCACCAGCACCGCCGGGGATCAGGAAGTGGATGCTGTCGAGCACTTGGTGACCAGCCGCGAAAGCGGAGCCGGACATGGAAACTGCCGCAACAGCGGCGAGAAGGGCGCGACGGCCCATTTTGAATGTCATCAGATTTCCTCCCATTTGACATCAGCGACCGAAGCCGCCCATGAATTGGGAACCTGACGACCAAAGCTGACACAAACCTGACACCCCCGAGAGAAAATCAAACGCGATGCGATTTCTACTGATCGAAGACAATTCCGAACTGGCCGAAGCCGTCGTAGACCGGCTGACGCTTGACGGTCATGTTGTCGATCACGCGCCGACGCTCGCGGTGGCAGCGGACTTTGCTTCGGTCACGTCTTATGATCTGATATTGCTGGATATTATGCTTCCCGATGGCGACGGAAGATCTTTTCTGAAGCGTCAGAGAAACCATAAAGATGGGACGCCGGTCATCGTTCTGACGGCGCGATCTGAGGTTTCTGATCGGGTCGGAATGCTCGATTCAGGCGCGGACGATTTTATGGTGAAACCGATTGATTTTGCCGAGCTTGAGGCACGATGCAGGGCCGTTCTGCGCCGACGCGGTGGTAAATCGACCAATCGGATTACGCTGGGTGATCTCACTTTCGATTCTCTTTCCGGCACGTTGCACACCCCGCAAGGCGAGGCACAATTACGACCACGCGAGCTGCGCCTTTTCGAAATTCTGGTCAATGCACCCGGGCAGATCTTCTCTAAAGGAGCGCTTGTCGACCGGCTCTTTTCCTATGACGAGGAGGTCTCCGAAAACGCCATCGAAGTCTATATCGGCCGCCTCCGGCGACATCTGGTCTCCTCTCGTGCGGAGATCGTCACGGTGCGCGGACTTGGCTACAAGCTGGACGCCCAATGAGTGAGCCGGTCGCCCAAGGCTCGCTGCGTCGCAATCTGACTGTGATGCTGCTTTTGGGCGCAGTCGGCTTGGCATTGCTGGTCTATTTCATAGTGCAGTCGGTGGCCCGCGAGATCGCACAGGAAAGTCAGGATAATGTGCTGGCGGCCTCGGCGATTTCGATTCTGGATAGCGCGCGTGTGGTCGAGGGCGAAATCACGATTGATTTCCCATACGCTTCACTCTCGATGCTCGACACGGTGACCAATGAACGGGTGTTCTACGCCATCCGCCGGGATGGACGGTTCCTGACAGGCTATGAGGACTTGCCCCTCCCAACAGAACCCGCGACTGCGGCGACACAGTTTGCCTCTGACACGTTCCTTGGTGAGCCGATCCGTATCGCAACGGCGCGGCGTGGGCTCTCCAGCGATGCAGGTGCGTCCACGCTGGAGGTCTCGGTGGCTCAAACTCTGTCCGGCATGACACAAACACTTGCTCGAATTTCACGGATTTCGATGTTTGTCGGTGGCGGGTTCTTCCTGCTGGCCGCATTGCTTGCAGTACTGATTTCACGGGCCACGATACGTCCGCTGGACCGGCTCGCCGCCTCCGTCGCCAGAAGGGGACCAAAGGATCTTCGCCCGGTAGCTGCCCCCATTCCGATGGAAATGGTGCCGCTGGTGCGTTCGCTCAACAATTTCATGTCTCGTCTGCAACGCTCTCTGTCACGGTCGGAGGAGTTCATAGCCGAGGCAGCGCATCGGGTTCGGACACCGCTGGCGATCGTGCGGACCAAGGCGGAAATCACCCTGCGCCGCGTCGAAAAACAGGAAAACCGTGAAGCTATCCGCGATATGATCCGAGCCATCGACGAAAGCTCCCGCACGGCCGGGCAACTGCTAGATCATGCGATGGTAACCTTCCGCGCGGATCACCTTCTGGACGAGGACGTCGATCTTGCTGCACTGACGCAGGACACCATCGAGAGCCTCAGACCGGTTTCGGAGCTGAAGGAAATGGAGATCACAGCGGAAATCAGAGGCACACCGCATCTGCGCGGCGATGCGATCCTGTTGCAAAACGCACTCAGGAACGTTCTGGACAACGCCATCAAATACACACCCGCGGGAAGCACCCTGTCTGTCACATTGCATGAAACGGACGATCAGGCTGTCGTGACTGTCCAGGACAACGGACCCGGGTTCCCGAAAGACGATATTGACGGTCTGCGGTACCGTTTTGCACGCGGTGGTAATGCCGCGGGCACAATCGGGTCGGGCCTCGGTCTGACGATCGTTGAAGATGTCGTCACCGCCCACGGGGGGAGATTGACCCTCTCGAACACAGAAGGAAGCGGCGCATGCGTCACCATTTCATTGCCATCCTGACAATGCTCTTAACAGCCTGCGCCGCGACCTTTTCGAGTGCGTTTGAAATCGAGGACCATGCGATATTTGGAGACGACAAGAGCGAACAGCGGCTGCGCATCCTGTCCACCGCCGACATCGAATTTTTCGCGCCGATGATTTCATCATACCTGTCTGCCACTCCAGAAATTCAAATTGACTATACGGTCGCGAGCTCCACCGAAGTCATGCGCGCGATCTATGATGAGGGTGCGTCGTTCGATTTGGTCATATCCAGTGCAATGGACCTGCAAACCAAGCTTGCCAACGACGGCTACGCCCTCACGCATGTGCCGAGTTCCCTGCCCAGTTTGCCGGATTGGGCTGTGTGGAACGATATGGTCTTTGCCTTCACTCAGGAACCCGCCGCAGTCGTGATTTCCAAAGCCGATTTCGCGGGTCATCCGGTGCCCTCCACCCGACAGGAACTGATCGCCGCACTTCGCCGCGATCCAGAGAGGTTTTACGGGCGGATCGGCACCTACGACGTGCGCAATTCTGGGCTCGGTTACCTTTTCGCAACTCAAGATGCCCGCACTTCCGAAACATACTGGCGGCTGACAGAGGTGATGGGCGCACTGGATGCTCAGCTTTATTGCTGTTCGTCTGACATGATCGATGATGTAGAAAGCGGCAAACTCGCCATCGCTTACAACGTCCTTGGCAGTTATGCGGCGGGCCGGGGTGAAACAGACCGTCTTGAAACAGTGTTACTGTCTGATTTCACCACCGTCATGCTGCGCACGGTTTTGATCCCCCGCACTACGGATCAGCCGGAACTCGCCACGGCTTTCATCGATCACATGCTGGATCGCACCTACGGCAACGGCCCCACGCCGCTGCAAAACGCCTCGCCGGATATCTCGATCACGGACGCCGCGTTGCATCGCATCCGGCTCGGCCCCGGGCTTTTGGTTTTTCTCGACCAGTTCAAGAGCCGGAGTTTTCTCTCAGAATGGGAAAGCGCGATCCTACAGTAAACGCATCGGTATAGGCGGACTGGTCGACCCGCTGCGCAAGACTACACTTGCTCAAATTCATGCTGAGGGGCCGATTTCCCCCCTTGCACCAAGGAGAGTATGCCGATGATCCGTTTTTTGATGACCTCGATATTTCTATTGATGGCAGCCGCGTCGGCAACCGCCGCCCCTACTTGCAAGAACTGGGATGGCGTTCCAGCTGGAATGAAAGGTTACATTACGAGCTATATATTCGGCGTCGACCCGCAGGACCGCACCAATTCGCGCGGGGCGGCACTTGGGTCTGCACTTGCCCTTATCCAGCAGGATCGCGCGAATATGCATCGGTTCAATGCAGGCGGATACCTAGATGAATGGGACGGGTATTTCACCGAACTGGACCGCCGGTCACGGATCTCGAACGCCGATTTGCGGACATGGTGTGACGGATCGGTTGGCGATATCGAGCGGATCATGCTCGATGCGCGCTTCCAAAATCATTACATCGTCGATGTGTTTGCCGAAGGAAGCCGTCTTGTTCTTTTTGTTACAGTCCTCGCCGGATAAGCAGAAAGCGCGACCCGCTGGGCCGCGCCTTGCTCCCTTAGATTCCTTGCCGTTGTTTTGCCCGGAACGCTTCCTGCCCCTTTCGGGCCTCTTTGATGCTCTCGCGCTCGTTTATTTCCGGCACTCCCACATACCAGTCGGCACCACCGGGTGTCCAAGTATAGGCGTCAGAGTGGATTGAGATCACTGTCGTGCGGTCCGTTGTGAGGGCCCATTCCATCGCAGTTTCCAGATCGGCAAGGCTCTCGCAATGACGCGCGAGGGCACCCATCGCCTCCGCATGTTTGGCGAAATCAACGTGCAGAGGATCATCCTTGTTCACGACGCGGGCATCCTTGAGCAGGTTGTTAAAACCGGGCACGCCCATGCCTGTCTGCAGACGGTTTATCACACCGAATCCGCCATTGTCACAGACCACCACGATCATCTTGTGGCCCGAAAGAACCGATGAATAAATGTCGGAATTCATCATCATGTAGGAGCCGTCACCAACCATGACGATCGGCACCCCGTCACCGCCTTTGGCCATCGCATGGCCCCAAGCGCCCGCAATTTCGTAGCCCATGCAAGAAAAGCCGAATTCACAATCAAATGTATTTGGGGCTTTCACCCGCCAGTTCTTCACCGTTTCACCGGGCAAGCCACCGGCTGCTGTGACCATTGTATCTTCAGGTCGGGCCACCTTGTTCACCACGCCGATAACCTGTGCATAACTGGGCACGGCTGCGTTGGTCGGGGCCTGCCCCTCGTCCAGCATGGCGTTCCAATCTGCATAAAGACGCCGCGCGTCCGTCATGCGCGCCTCCTCGCATTTCCAGTCCCCCATCGCCGCATCCAGTTCGGCAAGGCTCTCCCGCGCATCGCCGACAACGGGCAGTGCACGATGTTTCCGGGCATCAAAACGGGCCGCGTTAACATTGATGAAGGCGGCGTCAGGCGCAAAGGTTGTCCAGGACCCGGTCGTGAAATCCTGTAACCGCGTACCCACAGCGATCACCACATCCGCCGTTTCAGCAAGCTCTTTGGCGGCATCGGTTCCCTCGATCCCAATCGCCCCCACATAGGCAGGATGATCGTGGGTGACGGCCCCTTTTCCGGCAATCGTCTCTGCAATTGGGATGCCCCGCGCCAGTGCGAATTCGGCCAGTTCGGCCTCAGCGCCTGAGTAGCGCACCCCACCGCCCGAAATGATCAACGGCTTCTTCGCGGTCTTCAAAAGCGCTGCTGCCGCTGCAACCTGATCCCGGTCCGGTCTGGGACGGGGGATCGTCCAGAGCGTTGGTTCGAAGAACGTCTCGGGGTAGTCATAGGCGATTTCCTGAATATCCTGCGGCAATCCGATGAACGCTGGGCCACAGTCCGCCGGATCCAGCATCGTGGCCACAGCCTGTGGCAGGGAGGAAAGGATCTGAGCAGGATGCGTGATCCGGTCCCAGTATCGCGACACCGCGCGAAAGCTGTCATTCACGGTGGTGGACGGGTCACCGAAATGTTCGACCTGCTGCAAGACCGGATCGGGCAGGCGGTTGTTATACGTGTCGCCTGACAGGAGGAGAACAGGCAGCCGGTTGGCATGCGCGACACCCGCTGCCGTCACCATATTGGTAGCGCCCGGTCCGACGGAGGTCGTTGCAATCATGATCTGGCGCCGCAGCTTGGCCTTTCCATAGCCGATCGCGGCAAGCGCCATCGACTGTTCGTTTTGCCCACGCCACGTGGGGAGAACGTCCTGCACCTGCTCCAACGCTTCAGAAAGGCAGGTGACATTGCCATGTCCGAATATCCCGAACACGCCGGCAAAGAGCGGCACCCGCTCGCCGTCAATTTCTGTATGCTGATTGATGAGATAACGCACCAGCGCCTGACCGACGGTCAGCTTCACAGTTTTTCCGGTCATTTTGCCTCCTCCAGACGAATACCCAAACAGATTTGGAATGATTGTTGACATTGTATTCATTTTGCAATGTTTATTGCAACAGCGATTATTTCCGTTGCAGCGCATTGCACCGTTGCACGGCATGATGTTTCGAAAACAGGAGAGACCGGCAGATGTACGAACGATTTGGCCTTTATATAAACGGGGCTTGGCGGGGCTCCGACCATATGACGGACGTTCTGTCCCCTGTTACCGAAAAGCCCTTGGGCGCAGTGCCGGTTGCCAGCGCGGAGGATACAATCAAAGCCCTCGATTCGGCTCAGGCAGCGCTTGACCTGCTCAGGGAGATGGGCGGATTCGCGCGCGCCGACGCGCTCCACCGGATTGCTGACGAAATGACCGCGCGGAGCGACGAGGCCGCGCGCATGATCACACTCGAAACCGGCAAGCCGATCGCCCAGTCTGGCCGTGAGTGGGTGCTCTCTGTCGATCAGTTCCGCTGGTATGCCGAAGAAGCCAGAAGGATCTACGGACGTATTGTAGAAAGCCGCGTTCCGGGCGGTCGGTTTGAGGTCACCAAAGAGCCTGTCGGCATCGTTGGCGCTTTCACCGCATGGAACTTCCCCGCCTCCCTGCCCGCAAGGAAGCTGGCACCCGCACTGGCTGCAGGCTGTCCCGTCGTGCTGCGCCCCTCCTCGCAGACGCCCGGTGTTGCGATGATCATGGTCGACTGCATTCGCGCAGGTGGATTGCCGGACGGCTCCGTCAATCTTGTGATCGGGAGCACAACAGACACCTACGGCCCGATCATGGCCGATGCCCGCGTGCGCAAGGTCTCACTCACAGGCTCGACCCGCGTCGGCCAGCAAATGATCCGCGACGCTGCGGACACAGTGAAGAAGGTCTCCATGGAATTGGGCGGGAACGCCCCATGCATCCTCTTTGACGACGCCGACCTGCACGCCGCTCTGGATGTCTGCGTGCCGACAAAATTCGCCAACGCAGGACAAGTGTGCGTGACCCCGGACCGTTTCTTTGTCCACGAAAGCCTTTATGAAACCTTCGTTGCCGAATTCACTGCACGGGCCAACGCGCTGCGGCTCGGTGATGGTATTGAGCCCGATACCGAGATGGGCCCACTGATCAATGCGGCACGCCTCAGCGAGATCGACGCCATTGTTCAAGACGCGCTGAAGGGCGGCGCGAAACTGAAAACCGGCGGACAGCGTGCGGCAGGGTTCAATGAAGGTCATTTCTACGAACCGACCGTTCTGACCGATGTGCGGGACGATATGCGCGTATTCGCCGAGGAAAACTTTGGACCGATCGCGGCAATCACCCGCTTCAGCGATGAAGATGAGGTGCTGCGCCGTGCCAATGCATCGGACATGGGCTTGTCTGCCTATGCGTTCACCCGCAGCGCGGACCGCGCCCACCGGGTCGTTGCAGGCCTGAAAGCAGGCATGGTCGGGATCAATTCCTTCGCGCTTGCCGCCTCCGAAGCGCCCTTTGGCGGGACAAACCATTCGGGCCTCGGTCGCGAGGGCGGGAGCGAGGGTATCGAGGATTATCTCGATACCAAACTCGCTCAAATCGTGATCTAAGAGGATAAAATGCAGAAAAACAAACTCAAAGAGCTTTGGTCCAAAGGCAGGCCCGCGCTGAACGGCTGGTGCTCCATCGGCAATCCCTTCACCGCAGAGATCATGGCGGCGCAGGGCTATGACAGTATCACCGTCGACGTCCAACATGGTGCGCTTGATTATGGCGACGCACTGCCGATGTTTCAGGCGATGCGTGCCTCTGGCGCGGTGCTGATGGCACGCGTTCCGTGGCGGGATCCGGCGTATATTATGAAGTGCCTCGATGCGGGCGCGATGGGCATCATCTGCCCGATGGTAAACACGGCAGACGAAGCCGCGGAATTCGTCTCTTACATGCGCTATCCACCGCACGGTCAGCGCAGTTTTGGTCCGACGCGCGCGGCGGTGGCGATGCCGGGGTATGGGGTCGCGGCCAATCAGGAGACCCTTGCATTTGCGATGATCGAGACGGCCGAGGGAATGGAAAATCTAGAGGAAATCGCCCGCACACCGGGGCTGGATGGGCTCTATGTCGGACCGGCCGACCTGACACTGGGAACTCAAAACGGCCGCCTGAAACCCGGTTTCGACCGTGAGGAAGAGGAGATGGTCACCCTGATCCGCCGTATCGCGCAGGTCTGTGAGGATCACGGCCTGAAGGCAGGTTTGCACTGCGGCACGCCCGACTACGCGGCGAAGGCGATCCGGTGGGGGTATCACTTGACCACGGTATCGGGCGACAGTCGGCTTCTGGCGACTGCGGCACAATCTTCGGTGTCGAAATGGCGCGAATTGACCGGCAACCGAACAAAACCAACCCCAAACGGAGGACCCTATTGATGACGCATCTTCTCGTCGCGGGGAAACTCCACCCCTCAGGCGAAGCAAGACTCGACGTGCTTCGTTCGAACGGTCTACGGGTTACCTATATCGAGGAAATTTCCGAAGCTTCTTATGCGGGCCACATGGCGGATGTAGATGCGCTGGTCATCCGCACCCAGCCGCTGACAGCAGAAATTATTGCCCGCTCCGAACGACTCAAAGTCGTGTCGCGTCACGGGGTCGGCTACGATGCGGTCGACGTTTCCGCCCTCAATGACCGCAAGATCCCGTTGACCATCGTCGGCGATGTGAACTCCGCCTCGGTTGCTGAACATGCGATGATGCAGCTACTTGCAGGCGCAAAACAGGCCATTCGCGCGGACCGCGCCGTACGCGCGACCGAGAACTGGAACTGGCGGAACCGGCTCGAGCAGCGCGAGATTTCGGGGCGCAACCTTCTGATCATTGGCTATGGCCGCGCGGGGCGAAAGCTCGCGAAAATGGCAGGAGGTTTTGATATGAACGTCCGGGCCTATGACCCATTCCTGATGGCACATGGCTGGCCTGATGGACCGGTGGCGCCTGTCGCAGATCTCAGCGAGGGTCTGGCGTGGGCGGACTGCCTGTCGCTACACGTCCCACGCAGTGAGGTGCCGCTTCTCGGCGCTTCCGAGTTCGCCCGGATGAAGCCTGGCATGATCATAGCGAATACGTCACGCGGCGGTGTGATCTGCGAAAAGGCGCTGCTGTCCGCCCTGTTGAGCGGTCAGGTCCATGCGGCGGGACTGGACGTGTTCGAAACGGAACCACCAGAAGCCGATATGCCGCTGGCCTCGTGCAGCAATGTCGTTCTCTCGCCCCACATCGCGGGCCTGACCGAAGAAGCCAGTGAAAAGATGGCTCTGTCCTCTATCGACAATGCGCTGGCAGCGCTCAATAACACGATTGATCCAGCGCTCATCGTGAACAGGGATGCCCTCCTATGACGACCAAACCCACGCTCTCAATCGGCCTGATCGGTTCCGGCTTTATGGGAAAGGCCCATGTGTTCGGCTTTGCAACTGCACAGAAGGTTTTCGACCTGCCAGTTGATATCCACCTGCACACGCTGGCCGATATTACCGATGACGCGGCCGCCCGGGCCGCACGCGACTTCGGGTTCTCGCATTCCACATCGGACTGGCGAACCATGCTGAGCAATCCCGAGATCGACATCATCGACATCACCGCGCCGAATGCCTTGCACAAAGAAATGGCCATTGAAGCCATTGCCGCGGGCAAGCATGTCTATTGCGAGAAACCTCTGGCCCCGACTGCTGCAGACGCGTCCGAGATGGCAGCGGCGGCAGAGTCAGCGGGGGCCAAAACACAAGTCGGCTTCAACTATCTCTGCAATCCGATGCTTCGCTTGGCGAAAGAAATGATCGCGGCCGGTGAGCTCGGCGAAATCCGTGGCTATCGCGGGCTGCACGCCGAAGACTATATGGCAAATGCCAATGATCCCTACACCTTCCGGCACGACCCCGAAGGCGGCGGTGCATTGGCAGATCTGGGCAGTCACGCCCTTGCGACGGCCGAATTCCTGCTTGGCCCAATCGCCGAAGTCATGGGCGATTGCATTACCGTCATACCCGAACGCCCTGACGGGCGCGGCGGCCATAAGCCGGTTCTTGTCGATGACATCGGCCGCGCATTCTTGCGCTTTGCCAATGGCGCAAGCGGTTCCATCGAAGGAAACTGGGTGGCGACAGGGCGCAAGATGCAACATGATTTCGAAGTTCACGGCTCGAAAGGTGCGCTCTGCTTCAGCCAGGAACGATTTAACGAGCTCCATTTCTACAGCGCTGGAGATGCTCCGGGGCGGCGCGGATTTCGCCGGATTGAAGCAGCGCCCGACCATCCGCCCTATGGCAGGTTCTGCGTGGCGCCGGGCCATCAGATCGGGTTCAATGACCTTAAGGCGATCGAGGTTGCAGAATATATCCGCGCAATCGCAGGGGATCAGCCAGAGCCATTCTCATTCCGCGACGGTGCGCGGATCCAGACATTGGTCGAAACGATCCAGAAATCCTCCGCGACACGGCGCTGGATGGCGGTATAAGGTGACAACTCTCTGAAATCGCAGGACCAAATGACTGAACCGCTTCCCCCTTCTGACTACGAAAGCCTGATCCGGCTCATCCACGACCGTCATGACGAGATGAGCCGGACCTATCAGAAGATCGCGGTCTATCTGACGCAAAACCCCAATGACGTCGCCGTGCGTTCCGTCAATTCGATTGCGGAAGAATACGGCATTCACGCCTCCAGCTTTGTGCGCTTCGCACAGTCATTGGGCTATTCCGGCTTCAAAGACCTTCAAGGCCTTTTCCAGAAGCGTCTGGCAACGGCAGCACCAGGTTTTGAATCCCGCGTTCACGCGCTGGAGCAAGAACTCCAAAGCCGGAGCGACCTTGCCGATGCCGGCTTTTTTCGCGATCTCGTCGTCAATGACGCCGCTGCTGTTCAGGGTCTCCTTGACAGTATCCCGTCCGAGAGCCTCGCCGCTGCGGCAGACCAGCTGGCGCAAGCGGATACGGTCTATCTGCTCGGTCAGTTGCGTTCCGCGCCAGTTGTCGAATTGATCCGGTATCTGCTGACGATGGTCGGAAAGCGGTGCCTTCTGCTGGACCCCAGCGGTGGTCTGGCGACCCATATGGCCCGCACCATCGGACCCCGTGATGCGCTCCTGGCCGTGTCTTTCCGTTTTTACGCGAACGAAGTCGTCACAATCACCGAGGAAGCGGCGGCGAGAGGCACGCCGATCATCGCAATCAGCGATAGTTCGCTTTCGCCGCTGGCAAAATCCGCATCGGTTTTGCTCGCAGTTCCAGAGCACAAGAGCCTGATCTCGCGCTCACTGACTGCACCGATTTGCCTTGCTCAAGCACTCGCACTTGCAGTCGCGGCGAAATTGGAAACAGACAGCGTCGAGCCGTCGATCCCGTTCGTCACCGGTTCGGATCAAAATCGACGGAGCTAGGTCTCACCCACCGTGCCGCCGACGGTGATGCTGCCGCGATCGTCGATCAACGGGGAAGGTTTTGCGAATTCACGCAGGTCGCTGGGGCTCTGAATGTGAATTGCCCGTCCGTCGACAACCACACCGTAGGGGATCAAGCTTTTGAATGCGCGACTCAGGTTTTCGGGTGTCATGCCCAGCAATGACGACAGCACACGCTTTTCAAACGGCAGATCGAACTTGTCCGCACCGCCAGCGCGAACTTGTTGACGCAACAGGTAATTCGCCAATCGTTCAAGCGAGGTCCGCAGCTTCACATCCTTATGTGTTTTAACAACTGTGCGGTAACATTGCGCCAGCTCCGTCACGATCGCGCGGGCAAAGTCGTTATCGGCATCGAATGCCGCCCGTACGTCCTGACTGGGGATCAGCGCGATCCGGCTTTTCTCGATAGTGCGCGCGGACATCAGATACGGTGCATCCTTGATCGTGGCTGCGAGAATAAAGGTGGAAATCGGCCGCACGATATCCATGCTGGTCTCGCGCCCGTTCCAGCTCGCGTACAGCTCGACTGCCCCGCTGAGCACGACATGCAGGAAATCGCTGCTTTCCCCTTCATGGATCATATCAATCTGCGGCGGAAAATTCTGAACATACGAGCCTCGCATCAATTGCTCGTAACTGTCTTCGGTCATCTCCGAAAACAGATGCAACTGACGCACATCACCAAAGTAGGATCGTGGCATATACCCCCCGTTCAAACGCTGGCCCATGCTGCTCACGCGACTTGATATTTGTCAACCGTTCGATTGACGAGGCGCGCACAAAGCCTTGATCCCTCGACGCGCCTAATTTGACAATTTTCCCTAAGTAATTTATTTCAATAGATAAAATTAAAAATCTGATCTAGATCAAACAGTCGGCCCCTTTTTCCCACCATCACCGTCCTGACCCAAGAATGACGACCGGATTCGTCTGCAATTGGAGGGACGGAAATGGAACTACAAAACAAATCCACAGCACTGTGGTCAAACTTCCTCAACGTAAGGATGCCGCAAATCAGAACCTTCCACATGACGTGGTTCGCGTTCTTCTCATGCTTCTTCGCGTGGTTTGGCATCGCACCGCTGATGGCTGTTGTTCGCGACGAGCTGCAGCTGACAAAGGATCAGATCGGCTGGGCGATCATCGGCTCAGTTTCCATCACAATTTTCGCCCGCCTCTTCATCGGCTGGCTCTGCGACCGGATCGGGCCGAGAAAGGCATATACCTGGCTGCTCATTCTTGGCGCATTCCCTGTGATGGGGATTGGTTTGAGCTGGAACTTTGAATCCTTCCTGTTGTTCCGTGTTCTGATCGGCGGCATCGGCGCCGCATTCGTGATCACCCAGTACCACACCACAGTTATGTTTGCCCCAAATGTGGTCGGTCAGGCCAATGCGACCTCCGCCGGATGGGGCAACCTCGGGGGTGGCGTGACACAATTCGTCATGCCGCTCTTGTTCTCCGTATTTGTGGTCGGCTTCGGCTTTTCCGAAGCAATCGGCTGGCGCTTGTCCATGGTGGTTGTCGGCGTGATCATCTTTATGATCGGCATCGCCTATTACTTCCTGACCCAAGACGCGCCCGACGGCAACTTCGACGACCTGCGCGCGCAGGGCAAAATGCCCGAAAAGAAACAGGTCACAGGCAACTATATGAATGCCCTAAAAGACCCCCGTGTCTGGGTGCTCTTCGTGATCTACGGTGCCTGCTTTGGTATCGAACTCACGGTCAACAACGTCGCCGCACTCTATTTTGCCGACTATTTCGATCTTAGCCTCGTTGCCGCCGGTTTCGTTGCCGCCTCGTTCGGCCTGATGAATATTTTCGCCCGCACCTTGGGCGGGATTTTCGGCGACAACTTCGGCTCGCTCTGGGGCTTGCGGGGTCGTGCATTCTGGCTGTTCCTCTGCATCTTTTTCGAAGGCTGTGCCCTGATGATCTTTAGTCAGATGCAGGTGCTTTTCCTCGCGCTGCCATCGCTGATCGTCTTCTCGCTCTTTACACAGATGGCCGAAGGCGCGACCTACTCCGTGGTTCCGTTCGTCAACAAGAAAGCCCTTGGCGCCGTGGCTGGCGTGGTCGGTGCGGGCGGCAACGCCGGCGCAGTTCTGGCAGGCTTCCTGTTCAAGAACATGATCGACTGGAGCGATGCGTTCCTGATCCTCGGTATCGTTGTGACCTGCGCCTCCTTCCTCGCCTTCTTTGTCCGCTTCTCCACACGGCAGGAAGACGAAGAACGCGCGGCCTTTGCCGCAGCCAACATCGAAACGCTGCGCAAACGCGCCGAAAAAGCCAATGCCGCTCTCGAAGAAGGACTCGATGCACTCGCCCGCAACAAGGGCGCGTCACAGGCACCCGCACAATAACCGACCATTGGTGGGCCTCTTGTAGGCCCACCCCACCTCAACCGGAGGACCTCAAGATGGGGCAAGACCTACGCAACTACACACCGGATGACGAGGCCTTCTGGGCGTCGACCGGAAAAGGGATCGCAAACCGCAATCTCTGGATTTCCATTCCCAGCCTGCTCTGCGGCTTCGCCGTTTGGCTGTATTGGGGGATCATCACCGTTCAGATGATCAACCTCGGCTTTGCATTCGAAAACTCGCAGCTCTTCACGCTTGCCGCTATTGCCGGTCTGACCGGGGCAACACTGCGCATCCCATCCACCTTCTTCATCCGCATCGCGGGCGGTCGGAACACGATCTTTTTCACCACCGCCCTGCTGATGATACCGGCTGTCCTGACCGGCATCGCGCTGCAGAACCCCGACACCCCGCTCTGGTGGTTCCAGGTTCTGGCATTCCTTTCGGGCATCGGTGGTGGTAACTTCTCCTCCTCGATGTCGAACATCTCGTTCTTCTTCCCCAAGAAGATTCAGGGCTACGCGCTCGGCATGAACGCAGGTCTCGGAAACTTCGGCGTCACCACGATGCAAATCGTGATTCCGCTGGTGATGACTTTCGGCCTCTTCGGCGGCGAGCCGATGATCCTCGAAAACACGTCCGGCACCTTCTTTGCCCGCATCCCCGCAGGTTCGGAAACCTATATCCATAACGCGGGATATGTATGGCTGATCCTGCTGATCCCGCTGGCTTTTGCGGGCTGGTTCGGCATGAACAACATCCGTGACGAACACGTCTCGCCCGACATCCCCAGCCCGATAGGCGCTTTCAGCATCATCACGTTCATGCTGCTTATTGGTCTTGTCACCTCGGCTTTCGGCATCTGGCTGATGCTGCCGGGTGTAGAGGGCGGCCTGCCATCCTCGGGCATCAACCTTTCCAAGTGGATCGTTCTACCCATCGTCATCGCGCTGACCGTTTTCGGCCTGAAAATGATCCCCGGCGCGGTCGGCCAGAACCTGACGCGTCAGTACAAGATCTTCGGCAACAAGCATACCTGGGCGATGACCGTGATCTACACCATGACCTTCGGCAGCTTCATCGGTTATTCGGCTGCGTTGGCTCTGACGATCAAGGTGGTCTTTGGCTTCCAGCACCTGATGATCGATGGCGTCATGACCCACGACACAGCAAACCCTGACGGCCCATCGGCCCTGATGTTTGCCTGGATGGGGCCGTTCATCGGCGCTCTGATCCGTCCGATTGGTGGGATGATGGCTGACAAACTCGGCGGAGCCCGGGTGACGCAGTGGATTTCGATTGTCATGGTCGGCTCCGCCCTTGGCGTCGCCTATTTCATCCAGCAGGCCTACGCCTCGGCAACACCACAGGACTTCTTCCTGCCGTTCCTGGTCCTCTTCCTGATCCTCTTTGCCGCGACAGGTATCGGCAACGGCTCGACGTTCCGCACCATCGCCGTCGCGTTCAACAAAGAGCAGGCAGGACCGGTTCTGGGTTGGACCGCCGCCGTGGCCGCCTATGGCGCTTTCATCATCCCCAAAGTTTTCGGGGAACAGATGAGCGCGGGAACACCCGAATACGCACTCTACGGCTTCGCGGTTTTCTACGCGGTCTGCATCGCCATCAACTGGTGGTTCTACCTGCGCCCCGGCGCCTACATCAAGAACCCCTGATCCCTGCTCACGGCCTGCCCCTCGCCTGAGCGCGGCGGGGCGGGCCTCACCGGAATGGAGAAATGAGATGAGCCACCTGCTCGATCGCCTGAACTTCCTGCAGTCCAAGGAACTGGACACGTTTTCAAACGGCCACGGCCAAACCACCCGCGAAAACCGCGACTGGGAAGACACATACCGAAACCGCTGGCGGCACGATAAGGTCGTCCGCTCTACCCACGGCGTGAACTGCACCGGCTCTTGCTCCTGGAAGATCTATGTCAAGTCGGGGATCGTCACATGGGAAACCCAGCAGACGGACTACCCGCGTACGCGCCCCGACCTGCCCAACCACGAGCCACGCGGCTGCGCCCGGGGCGCCTCTTACAGCTGGTACCTTTATTCCGCCAACCGCGTCAAAAACCCGCTGATCCGCGGTAAGCTGCTCAAGGTCTGGCGCCGGATGCGCGAAACGATGTCGCCCATCGCGGCATGGACGGCGATCCAGAACGATCCCGTGCTGCGGCAGGGATATGTGGAGACCCGTGGCAAGGGTGGCTTTGTTCGCGCAAGCTGGGACGAAGCGACCGAAATCACCGCGGCTGCGAACGCCTATACCGCCAAAACCTATGGCCCCGACCGCGTCTTTGGATTTTCACCGATTCCTGCGATGTCGATGATTTCTTATGCCGCTGGCAGCCGCTATCTGTCGCTTCTCGGTGGCGTCTGCATGTCCTTCTACGACTGGTATTGCGATCTGCCACCAGCCTCGCCAATGACTTGGGGCGAACAAACGGACGTGCCGGAGAGCGCCGACTGGTATAATGCCGGGTATCTCCTCCTTTGGGGATCAAACGTCCCCCAGACGCGCACGCCAGACGCACACTTCTACACCGAAGCCCGCTATCGCGGCACCAAATCTGCCGTGATCTGCCCAGACTATTCCGAAGCTGCGAAATTCGGAGATGTCTGGCTCAATGCCAAGCAAGGCACCGATGCGGCACTGGCCATGGCCTTCGGTCACGTGATCCTGCGTGAGTTCCATCTGGACCGGCAATCGGATTACTTCACCGACTATTGCCGCAAATACAGCGATTTCCCGATGCTCGTCCGGCTGGAGGAGAAAGACGGCAAGCTTGTCCCAGGCCGGTTCCTGCGCGCCGACGATCTGACAGGAAAGTTGGGCGAGGAGAACAATCCCGAATGGAAGACGGTGGCCTGGGATCGCACGTCCGGCGGTATGGTCAGCCCGAACGGATCAATCGGCTATCGCTGGGGGGATGCAGGCAAGTGGAACCTCGAAACCCGCGCGGGAGAAGGTGACACGGACCTGTCCATGTCCTTCATCCTCGAAGAGGATCACGACGATGTGGTCGGAGTGGACTTCCCCTATTTCGGCGCTGATGCGACCGCGAACTTCACCACAGGTGACAAGCGCCCGAACATCCTGACCAAAAATGTGCCCGTCAAGAAAATCAAGGTCGGCCGCAAGACCGAAATGGTTGCCACGGTTTTTGACCTGTTCTGTGCCAACTACGGGCTCGATCGCGGATTGGGCGGCGACTGGGTTGCCACCAATTACGGCGACGACGTTCCCGGAACTCCGGCTTGGGCCGAAAAGATCACCGGCGTTTCAGCCGACAAAATCACCCATGTTGCCCGCGAATTCGCTCTGAACGCAGAGAAGACCGGCGGCAAGTCGATGATCATCATCGGCGCGGCAATGAACCACTGGTACCACATGGATATGAACTACCGCGGCGTCATCAACATGCTGGTGATGTGCGGCTGTGTCGGGCAGTCGGGCGGTGGCTGGGCGCATTATGTTGGGCAGGAAAAGCTCCGCCCGCAGACAGGCTGGCTGCCACTGGCATTCGCGCTCGACTGGGGCCGTCCGCCGCGCCACATGAACTCTACCAGCGCGTGGTACGCCCATACGGACCAATGGCGCTACGAGACCCTGACGGCGGGCGAAATCATCTCGCCCACAGCGCCGGAGGGTGACTGGGATATCAGCCTGATCGACTACAACATCCGCGCCGAGCGTATGGGCTGGCTCCCTTCCGCGCCACAACTGAAAACCAATCCGCTCGAAGTGGCAAAAGCGGCAAAAGCGGCGGACAAGGAAATCCCTGCCTATGTCGCCGAGCAGCTGAAATCGGGCGCGCTGGAGATGTCCTGTGAAGATCCCGATGCGCCGGAAAACTGGCCGCGCAACCTTTTCGTCTGGCGCTCAAACCTGCTCGGCTCGTCGGGCAAGGGCCACGAATATTTCCTCAAGCACTTGCTCGGCACCGATCACGGCGTCCTGGGCAAGGACCTGGGAGAGGAAGGCGGTCAGTTGCCGAAAGAGGCAAAATGGCACGGCGATGCCCCACGCGGCAAACTGGACCTCTTGGTCTGCATCGACTTCCGCATGTCCACCACGGCCGTCTATTCCGATATCGTCCTTCCCACCGCGAGCTGGTACGAAAAGAACGACCTCAACACCTCGGATATGCACCCGTTCATCCACCCGCTACAGGCGGCGGTCGATCCGGCCTATGAAAGCAAATCCGACTGGGAAATTTTCAAGGCAATCGCCAAGAAATTCCAAGAGGTCGCGCCGGAAATTCTTGGCAAGGAGACCGACATTGTCGCCCTGCCGATCCTGCACGACACGCCCGGCGAAGTGGCTCAAGATCAGGTGAAAGACTGGAAAAAGGGTGAATGCGACCTCATCCCCGGCAAGACCGCGCCGAATTACATTCCTGTAGAGCGCGACTATACGGCTCTCTATGACCGTTTCGTCGCGCTTGGGCCGCTCATGGACAAGCTGGGAAATGGCGGTAAGGGCATCTCGTGGAAAACGGAGCACGAGGTCCAGCACCTGCGCGATCTAAACGGTGTCTGGGAGGACGGACCAGCAAAAGGCTGCGCCAAGATCTTCACCGATATCGACGCCACCGAAGTTGTTCTGATGCTGGCGCCGGAAACCAATGGCGAAGTTGCAGTCAAAGCTTGGGAAGCCCTGTCAAAGGCGACGGGTCGCGAGCACGCGCATCTGGCCCGGCCGAAGGAAGACGAAAAAATCCGCTTCCGTGACATCGCAGCCCAACCCCGCAAGATTATCTCATCCCCCACTTGGTCAGGGCTGGAGAGCGAGAAGGTCTGCTATAATGCGGGTTATACCAACGTCCATGAACTGATCCCATGGCGCACGCTGACAGGCCGTCAGCAGCTCTATCAGGATCACCTCTGGATGCGGGCCTTTGGCGAAGGCTTCATGTCCTACCGTCCGCCGGTCGATCTGAAAACGGTCACCGCCGACGTGCAGGATGACGGCGACAGCCTCGTTCTGAACTTCATCACCCCGCACCAGAAATGGGGCATCCACTCGACCTATTCCGACAACCTTCTGATGCTCACGCTGAACCGCGGCGGCCCCGTCATCTGGATCAGCGAGAACGACGCCCGGAAGGCAGGTATCGTCGATAATGACTGGGTCGAACTTTACAATGTGAACGGCGCCCTGACCGCCCGCGCGGTTGTCTCGCAGCGGATGAAGGACGGAACGACCTTCATGTACCACGCGCAGGAGAAGATCGTGAACACACCCGGCTCTGAAAAGACCGGAAATCGCGGTGGCATCCACAACTCCGTCACCCGCGCGACGCTCAAGCCGACCCACATGATCGGCGGCTATGCCCAGCAGTCCTACGGTTTCAACTACTACGGCACCGTTGGCGCGAACCGGGACGAATTCGTGGTCGTCCGCAAGATGAAGAAAGTCGACTGGCTCGACGACGAAGCCACCGGAAAGGAGGCATAAACCATGAAAGTGCGTGCACAAATCGGCATGGTGCTGAACCTCGATAAATGTATCGGCTGCCACACATGCTCCGTCACCTGCAAGAACGTCTGGACCAGTCGCGATGGTGTCGAATACGCGTGGTTCAACAACGTAGAGACAAAGCCCGGCACCGGCTATCCGACGGACTGGGAAAATCAGGACCGTTGGAACGGCGGATGGGTGCGGACGAAGTCCGGTAAACTCCAGCCAAAGCAGGGTGCAAAATGGCGGATCCTGGCGAACCTCTTTGCCAACCCCGACCTGCCGGAGATCGACGACTACTACGAGCCGTTCGATTTCGACTATGACCACCTGAAGTCTGCACCAGAAATGAAGGCCTTTCCCACCGCCCGTCCGCGTTCGAAAATTACCGGAGAGCGGATCGAGAAGATCGAGAAAGGTCCGAACTGGGAGGAAATCCTCGGCGGCGAATTTGCGAAGCGTTCGGAAGATTACAACTTCGAGGGCGTGCAAAAACAGATCTACGGTGAATACGAAAACACCTTCATGATGTATCTCCCGCGTCTGTGTGAGCACTGCCTCAATCCGGCATGTGCCGCCTCCTGTCCCTCCGGCGCAATCTACAAGCGCGAAGAGGACGGGATCGTGCTGATCGACCAGGAGAAATGCCGCGGCTGGCGGATGTGTGTCTCGGGCTGCCCCTACAAAAAGGTCTACTACAACTGGTCGACCGGCAAATCCGAGAAATGCACCCTCTGCTATCCTCGGATCGAAAGCGGCAATCCGACGGTCTGTTCGGAAACCTGCGTGGGTCGTATCCGCTATCTCGGCGTGATGCTCTATGACGCCGACAAAATCAGCGAAGCGGCGTCGGTCGAGGACACCACAGACCTCTACGACGCGCAGCTTGGGGTATTCCTTGATCCAAATGACCCCGAAGTGATCCGTGCGGCACGGGCCGAAGGGATCCCCGAGGACTGGCTTTCCGCCGCCCAGCAAAGCCCGATCTGGAAAATGGCGATGGAATGGAAGGTCGCCTTCCCGCTCCACCCGGAATATCGCACCCTGCCGATGGTCTGGTATATCCCGCCACTCTCACCGATCCAGAACGCCGCCGAAGCCGGTGCAATCGGTACAGATGGCGAAATGCCGGATGTCCGCAACCTGCGCATTCCGCTGCGCTACCTCGCGAACATGCTTACAGCAGGCGACGAGGCTCCGGTGGCCACCGCGCTCGAGCGGATGCTGGCGATGCGCGCCTACATGCGGGCCAAGACTGTCGACGGCATAAATGACGAGGCGATTGCCGCGAAAGTCGGTCTGAATGGCCGCATGATCGAGGACATGTACAAGATCATGGCCCTCGCCGACTACGAAGATCGTTTTGTCATTCCGACAACGCACCGCGAACAAGTCGAGGATGCCTACGATTTGCGCGGCGGCTGCGGCTTCACCGACAGCAACGGCTGCTCGACAGGCATATCATCCGGCTCCCTCTTCGGTGGCGGCAAGAAACCTTTGAAAATGCCACAGGAGGTGCGCTGATATGGACCGCACATTAAAAGCCCTATCCCTGATCCTGAGTTACCCGACGCGCGCGCTGCAGCATGCCATGCCGGAGATCGGTGGCGTTCTGTCTTCGGACACGCGATTGACAGCAGCAGCACGTCGGGGGTTGCGCCCGCTGGTGGAGGAGCTGAGCGGGCGCGACATTTACGATCTCGAAGAGCAATATGTGATGCTCTTCGATCGCTCGCGCACCCTATCGCTCAATCTCTTTGAGCACGTGCACGGCGAAAGCCGCGACCGCGGCAGCGCAATGGTCTCACTTCTCGAAACATACCGCGACGGTGGTTTCGAGCCGGTCACATCAGAGCTTCCAGATCACCTGCCGGTGCTTCTGGAATTCCTCGCAACTCGTCCCCACAGCGAGATGCAGGAAACCTTGGCGGATGCGGCGCATATTTTTGAGGCCCTCAATGCGCGGCTTGTCCGCCGTGAGAGCCCGTATGCTGCCGTATTCGCCGCTCTTTTACAGCTGTCCGGCGCGACTGCCGATGCAGAAGCCGTGGCCGAACTACTCGACCAACCCGAGGTCGACCCCAACGATCTAGAGGCGCTGGATGCGGTCTGGGAAGAGAGCGAAGTGCGCTTCGGCCCCGACCCGAATGCCGGATGCCCGCAGGTTCGCGACATGCTGGCCCGAATGGATAACCCCGTAACCCCCGCCCCTGGCGTGGCTGCGGAATGAAGGAGGCAGAGATGCACAATTTCCTCTTCGGTATATACCCCTATATCGCGCTCGCGGTTCTGGTGATCGGTTCCATCGCCCGCTACGACCGCGACCCGTTCACTTGGAAGACCTCCTCCAGCCAGCTCCTGCGACGCAAACAGCTGATCTGGGGCTCGATCCTGTTTCACGTCGGCGTGCTGGTGATCTTCTTCGGGCATCTGATCGGCCTTTTGACCCCCATCGCGGTGTTTGATGCGCTCGGCATCAGCCACGGGGCCAAGCAATTGCTTGCAGTGGTCGCGGGGGGGATCGCGGGCGTAATGGCGCTGATCGGTGGCCTCTTGCTGTTCCACCGCCGCTGGACCGACCCGCGTATCCGCTCCACCTCCACCTTTGCGGACAACGCGATACTGCTTTTGCTTCTCGCCCAGCTTGTGCTTGGCCTCAGCACCATTTTTGTTTCGCTGCAGCATTTGGACGGGCATGAAATGACACTGTTCATGTCATGGGCACAGGGCATCTTCGCCTTTGACCCGAATGCGGCAGGTTACATCGAAAACAGCGCCCTGATCTTCAAGCTGCATCTATTCCTCGGGCTGACCATCTTCCTCGTTTTCCCGTTCACCAGACTGGTGCATATCCTCTCGGGCTTTGGGGCGTCGCTACGCTATCTGTTCAACCGCCCTGGGTATCAGATCGTGCGCTCGCGCAAGCGCCGTCATCCGGCGGAGTAAGCCCATGGCCGCACCGCTCTTCCCAGATCTGATTGTAAATGGCGAAACCATTCCGCAGGCCGTCGTGGCTCAGGAAGCCCAGAACCACGACGCGCCCAAGGGCAAGCCGGGCTATGCATGGCGGAAGGCCGCAAATGCCA
This sequence comes from Marivivens sp., assembly GCA_017643845.1. Lineage (GTDB taxonomy): Bacteria > Pseudomonadota > Alphaproteobacteria > Rhodobacterales > Rhodobacteraceae > JAEPMR01. Next base: position 111,628 of record JAEPMR010000001.1, read on the forward strand.
TCGCCACGCGCACGCTGCTTTTGCAAGAAGCCCGCAGACGTCGCATCGCGACCGACGCAGCGGAGGTCGGCCCGGGTCGGTTCGAAACAGACGAGGAAGCCCTCATAAGGGGGCTTTTGGAAAGTGTCATTGATAGTGCTGCGCCAGATGAAGCGACGGTGCGCTCGGAATGGGAACGCGACCCGTCCCGTTTCCGCACCCCGCCGCTTTGGGAGGTGTCACATATTCTGATCCCCGCTGAACCATCCGATCCGCAGGCAACAACGACAGCGCAACAATTGGCCGAACAGCTGGCTCGCACACTGCAATCCAGCCCAAAGGACTTTGCACGGCTCGCCAAAGCTCACAGCGCGTGCCCGTCACGTGAGGCTGGCGGCAGTCTCGGTCAAATCGGAAGCGGCGACACATTACCAGAATTTGAGGTCGCCCTCCGCGCGATGTGTGAGGGACAAATCAGTGCCTCTCCCATTCAGACCCGCCACGGCTGGCACATCATCCGGCTTGATGCCTCCGCCAGTGCTGACGTTCTGCCATTCGAGACGGTTCGCCCTATGATCGCCGACGCGATGGAAAAGGCCGCATGGGCGCGTAGCGCACGGGCATTCCTTGCTGAATTGGTTCGCAAAGCTGAAATTTCGGGTGCCGACCTGCAAAACCCACCAGAGGACCAAGCGTCATGATTCCTGCATCGACGCCTCCCAACCCGCGACTTTGCGGCTGCGACGAAGTCTCGGAGCGCGGGCTGTTATCCATCGAAGCCGCCCTTGGCTGCATTGATGCATCGGTCACCCCGCTCCGTCAGGCAGAGATCGTGGGGCTTTATCAGGCAAAGGGGCGCATCCTCGCAGCTGATGTCTTGGCCCGTTCCGATCTGCCTGCATTTGATACGTCCGCGATGGACGGATACGCGGTCAATACGGACGATCTAGGCGCAACGGCACCGGTCATCGTCCCGCTTGATGGGCGCAGCGCTGCCGGTGATACACCCAAAACTCTTCGAGCGGGTCATGCCCAGAGAATTTTAACCGGCGCGCCGGTGCCACGGGGCGCGAATGCAGTCCTCATGCAAGAACGCACAACGTCGACCGGCGATCAGCGCGTGGCGCTGAATGCCTTGCCCCAATCCGGCGAAAACATCCGCACAAGAGGCGAGGAAATCGCGCGCGGGGACACAGTGCTGGCCGCTGGAACGCGCCTCTCCGCGCGCGCGATTGCGGCGGCTTCGGCGGCCGGTTGCGCCTCCCTCCCCGTCCGGCGGCGGATTCGGGTCGCGATCCTGATTACTGGCGCCGAGTTGGAAACCGCAGGCGACACCCTGCAAGGCGGGCAAATCTGGGACATCAACGGCCCCGCCCTCCATGCGGCGTTGCAGGCTAGGGATGTTGACATCTGCTCGCTCGCTCACTGCACGGACAATGCAGACAAAATCGCGTCTCAGCTCGAGATATTGTCCGGAAAGGCAGATTTGGTGATCACGACCGGCGGCGTTTCCGTAGGCGACGAAGATCACCTTCAGACTTGTATCAGCGCGGTCGGGGGCGAAGTGATCTTCGCGGGCGTTGCTCTCAAACCCGGCAAGCCGGTTTCGTTTGGGCGGATCGGCGGCTGTCATTGGTTGGGGTTGCCCGGCAATCCTCTTTCCGCGCTTGTCACTTGGCAACTTTTCGGTATTGCGGTGCTCGACCGGCTACGGGGCGTTCGAGCGAAACGAAAGCACAGCTATGTCATTTCAGCAGTACCCCTCGACCATAAGCCCGGGCGCTGTGAAATTCGGCCCGCGACAATTGTCGGCTATGATCCGCAGGGCCGTGCCATTGTTACCTGCGGCAGCGCCACCCATTCGGGCAGGGTAACAAATCTCCCTCTCGCGGACGGGCTGATCCTGATCCCCTCTGACATTTCACACCTCCCCGAGGGAGCAATGCTGGATTTTATACCCTTTGACCAAAACGACGGAGAAAACGGATGAATATCGCGTTCACCATGTCACCCGGTCGTGGCGACACGGATCTGCTGCTGCATCACTTTGCTCACAGCCTTGTGGCCCGCGGCTTTCGCCTCGCGGGCACCGTGCAAGTCAACACTGACCGCCCCGATCGCGGCCCCTGCGATATGGACGTCAAGCTCCTACCCGATGGCCCCAGCATCCGCATCTCCCAGTCGCTCGGCAAGGGCGCACGCGGCTGTCGGCTGGACCCATCGGCGCTGGAGCACGCTGTCTCGGCCGTCGCCGGCAGACTCAACAGCGGCATCGACCTGCTCATCATCAATAAATTCGGCAAGCACGAGGCCGACGGGCGCGGCTTTCGGTCGGTTATTGCCGAAGCTCTTTCACAGGATGTTCCAGTGCTGGTCGGGCTGAACAGCCTCAATGCAGAGGCCTTCCACGCTTTCACCGCGGGGTTTGCCACCGAAATCCCGCCAAGCAACAACAGCCTCATGCAATGGTTCGAAACCACTGCCTTACGCGAACTGGACTGCGCATAGGCGCTTTGATGCAACGACCACCCCACCCAGCGCAGTAGGCCATGCGACATCGCGCTTGGATATTCGCTACGCGTCCAAAATCCAATGGGAGTCCCGCAGCACCAGCGGGCATTCCATCCGTTCCTGTAGCGCAGTCGGCGCACTGCCGCCCAGCAGTTGCTGCGCGCTCCACTGCCCCATCTCTCGATGCGGCAAGAGCACCGTAGACAACGCAGGCGATAGGTGCTGGGCGATTTCCTGGTCATCATAGCCCATTACAGCGATCGTTCGGCCAATCTGTTCGCCCGACTCCTTAAGCGCCTCATAGCACCCAACCGCCATGAGATCGTTCGCACAGAATATCGCGTCTGGCCGATTGCCCCCGCTCAGGAGCTTTAGCGTCGCCGCCCGACCGCCACTGGGGAGAAAATTCCCCTCCACGATCAGAGAGGGGTCCACAGGTATCCCTGCCGCCCGCAACGCCCGCTCATACCCTTCCATACGTTGGTCCGAGGCCTCCATCCACGGTTCCCCCGAGATAAAGGCGATCCGGCGATGGCCCGCTGCGATGAGCGCTTGGGTCGCCACCTCACCGCCTCGCCTTTCAGCCGGAACAACAGCCGGAAACCGGCTCTCCCCATCATAGCAATTGAGGAGCACGGCTGAATGTTTGGAAAGGGCATCCGGCGGATCGAGCTTTCGGGTCAGGATCGACCCGTAGATGACACCCTCGACCCTGTCCGCCGCCCATTTCCGAAGCACTGCCGCCTCGTAATCCCGATCACCCCCGGTCATTACGACTTCGACGATGACGTCCTGCTTCCAGGCTTCTTCCTGCACGCCTTCGATCGAAATGGCCGCGAAAGGGCTGGTCGCCACCTCATCGAACATCAGCCCGATGACCCTGTGCGCCGAGGCGCTTGGCGGTCGCCCTGCTGCACGCGGACGGTATCCCAGTTCCGCCACCGCATCGAGCACGCGCTTTCGGGTTTCCGCACTGATCCGCATTGTCTCCTGTCCGTTCAGCACAAAGGAGACTGTGGATTGCGACACACCGGCGCGCACGGCGACATCCTTCATCGTCGCGCGGGCGGTATCGCTATTTCCGGTCTTGCTCATTCCTCATTCGTAGCACCTTGCGCGCCGCTAATAAATATTGCTAATAATATTAGCTGAGGAGATTCGGCAGATTAGATTTGCCGAATGGGAGGATCGAAATGGGCCGAACATCTGGCCAGTTCAGATTGAAGTTAAACGAACGTCAGGCGGCTCTGGTCCTGCTGACGCCGTTTCTGGCCGTTTACGGCGTCTTTCTGGTCTATCCGTTCTTCAAAGGTTTCTGGATCAGCCTGCATGACTGGAACCTGCTGGCCGTCGCATTCAACCCAGACGCCAAAGAATTCGTGGGCTTGCGCAACTACCAGCGGGTCATGTGGGGTCGCGACATCGAATGGGGGGCCTTCGCGCAGCCTTTTATCCAGCTATTTGGATTGGCCGTCATCGGCCTCGCCATCTTCCTTCGCCGGGTTGGCCGGGTGAGCAAGGTTACCGCAATCGCGATTGGTCTCGCGGCGGCCCTGCTCTTTGTCCTACCCGGATTCCACCCCGGCGAAGGAGGCCGCTGGTATGATCGCCGCTTCTGGCCCACGGTCGGAAATACCCTCGTGTTCGTCGGCCTCACGGTTCCGGGGGTCGCGATAACAGCTTTGATCCTCGCTGCCGCACTGAACCGCGAGACCCGTGCGATGGGCCTCTTGCGAACGATCTTCTTCGTGAGCCAAGTGCTTTCGGTCACTGTTGTCACACTGATCTGGCAAATCATGTTTTCCCCGCGTCAGGGACTGATCGCCAACATCACCGATCTATTCGGCGGCTCGCCGATCATCTGGCTCACCGATGAGCGTTTTGCGATGGCGGCAATCGTCATTACCACCGTTTGGTGGTCGCTCGGCATTGCGATGATCCTGTTTCTCGCAGGCCTACAGGACATCAGCCGCGATCTCTACGAGGCCGCAGCCCTCGACAACGCATCCGGTGTGAAAGCTTTCTGGTTCATCACGCTACCCAATTTGAAGCGGACGATCACTTTGGTCGTGGTCCTTCAGATCATCCTGCACTTTCAGGTCTTCGGGCAATCCCACCTGATGACCAACGGCGGCCCCGACGACACCACCCAAGTGCTCGTGCGCTACATTTACCAGAGCGCGTTTCGCGACAGCGAACTGGGCCGCGCATCTGCGATGGCGGTCTTCCTCTTCGTGATCATGGGGGCGTTTTCGGTTCTCCAGTTCGTTCTGGGTCGGGAGGAGGACGCATGAACCGCTCCTACGCATGGCTCGTCACCGCTCTCGCGATCCCGGCCTTTCTATGGTTGGTGCCGACGCTCTGGATGGTGTCTCTCTCCTTTCAGCCGAATGACGTGCTGGCGCGCACGACTTCCTCGACTGCACTCGGGCTGGTGCCCCTGCCCTTCACACTGGAAAACTACGCAGCATTGTTCGCTTTCGGGCAAACGCCGTGGTGGTTTCTCAATTCGATCATCGTCGCGGGCGGAATGACGCTCGGCGTATTGGTATTATCGACGACCGCCGGATATGCTTTGGCGCGCCTCGACTTTCCTTTCAAATCTGCAATCACCTTCGCCTGCCTGATCGGCCTGATGGTGCCTGAACAAGCGGTCTTTATCCCGCTTTACACGATGTTTGCCGATTTTGGCTGGCACAACAGCTATCACGCCCTGATGTTGCCACGCATGGCAGTGCCGATTGGCGTCTTTCTTATGATGCAGTTCTTCAAGGCGATTCCGGGCGACATAGAAGAAGCAGCGCGGATCGACGGTGTGGGATGGCTGCAGATTTTCTGGTTCGTCATGTTGCCACTGGCGCGCCCCGCGATGATGACATTGGCAATCCTCACGTTCCTTTATGCGTGGAACGATTACCTCTGGCCGTTGGTGAGCGCCCAGCAAAGGGAATATTTCACCATCACCCTCGGACTGGCGAGCATCCAGTCGAACTTCGCACAATCGGAAGGTCTGGGCCGCGTCATGGCCTCTGGCGTCATCGCCTCCCTTCCGGTCGTTCTCCTGTTCCTGATCTTCCAGCGCTACGTGGTGCAAGCCATGACCGTTGGCGGGACCAAGGGCTAATCCGCACATTCTAGGGAGGAAACCATGAAACATGTGCTTATCACGGCGGCGGCAGCCGCCACTATCGCCAGCGGCGCCATGGCGCAGGAAGTAACGCTTGGACGTTTCTTCGGTGCCTGCGAGGATGCCGGCACCGACACCAAGGCAAGCGTCGGCGAACCGTGCATCATCCAGTCCATCATCAATGCCGCCAGCGCCGAAATCGACGGCGTAACGGTCAACACCCTGCCGACCGACTGGGGCAACTACTACGATCAGATCAAAGCAGCCTATGCGGGCGGCACCCCGCCGGATGTGCATGTCATGCACCGCCACCGGATTCCTGAATTCGCAGGCCTCGGTGCTCTGGCAGACCTGTCTGACGATCTCGCGGCGGCGGGCATCGACACCTCTGATTGGGCACCTGCAGCTCTGGATGCGGTCAGCTTCAATGGTGGAATCTACGGTGTGCCGATGGATTTCCACGCGAACCTCTGGCACGTCAACATGGACCTGATGGCCCAGGCCGGACTGGTCGAAAACGGCCAGCCCGTTCTCCCCTCCTCGCCGGAGGAGCTGCTCGCCCATGCGCAGCAGGTCAAAGAAGCCACGGGTCAGGACTACCTCGCGGCAGACTTCGCGCAGTTCCCCATCGGGGTGCGCCTGACGCTGGCGCTGATGTGGCAACAGGACGCCAACATCTTTGACGGCGACACAGCCACCATCGACAATGACGCGGCTCGCAATGCGGTCACCGCGATCACCCAGCTGTTCGACGCAGGCGTCGCAAACCCGCAGCTGAACTACGCGGATAGCCAGCAGGCCTTCCTCAACGGTGAAGCGGCTATTCTGGTGAACGGCACCTGGGTCGTCGATTTCTATGACGCCGAAGCCGCCAAGGAAGAGGTCGCGCTCGACAACTACTACGTCGCCGACTTCCCGACCCTGTTCGACACAGGTGCGACATGGGCCGATAGCCATATGTGGGCGATCCCTGCCAGCCTGAAAGCCAATGACGCCGAAGGCTATGCGGCTGCGCTGAAGGTTCTGGCCTTCATCAACGACCACAACATCGACTGGGCCCGTACCGGCCATATGGCCGTGCGCAATTCGGTTCTGGAAAGCGATGCATATGCCAACCTTCCGCACCGCGACGAGTACACCGGCACCGCCGCCATCGCCCGCGACACGCCGCCGAGCGAGCGCTACGGCGCCATTCAGGACGTGCTGAACCGCGAGCTTCAGGCGATCTGGCTGACTGGCAAGTCCGTCGACATGGCACTCGCTGATGCCGAAGCCGAAGTTCAGGATCTGCTGGACCGCTAATCGCAAATACCGGCTCCGCTTCCTGCGGGGCCGGCCCTTCACCGAAAAGAGGTAATCATGGAACGCTGGTCACAAGAACAGGCCAACGCTTGGTGGAATGCGCAGAAATGGGTCTGCGGCTTCAATTTCCTGCCCTCTACGGCGGTGAATTTTCTAGAGATGTGGCATCCGGAAACCTTTGATCCGACGACCATCGAGCGCGAGCTCGGGTGGGCCGCGGAGATTGGCTTCAATGCCTTGCGTATCAACCACCACTATCTGGTGTGGAAACATGACAGGGACGGCCTCCTCCAGCGCTTCGACTGGGTGATGGGTGTCGCCGACAGGCTCGGGCTCAAAACGGTGCCCTGCCTCTTTGATGATTGCGGCTTTGGTGGCAACGAACCGGTCTACGGCCCGCAACCAAAGCCTATAGACGGCGTACATAACAGCCGTGCCGTTGCCAGCCCCGGACGCGCGTTACTGGCTGCTGAGGCCGAATGGGACGGGCTGGAAGCCTACGTTCGGGATCTGATCTCTGCCTTTGCAGATGATGAACGTATCCTATTCTGGGATCTCTATAACGAACCTGGAAACCGCATGGTCTTTGGCTCCGATAGCTCACGCCTCTACCAGCCGGACTTCACGCCCTACAGCCTGCGCCTTTTGCAAGACAGCTTTCGATGGGCACGCGCGGAGGCGCCGTCCCAGCCGATTACAGTCGCGGCTTGGGAAACGCCTCTCCCCGGCTCCTCTGCCCCGCCCTATCAATCGCAAATCGACCAGACCGCCATCTCATTGTCCGACCTCGTGACGTTCCACGCATATTGGGATGCCCCGCACGTAGAAGAATTCATCAACCACCTGCGCAGCGAAGGTCGCCCTATGCTCTGCACTGAATGGATGGCACGTCCGATCGGAAGCCGCATCGACGATCAGCTGCGCTTGTTCAAAGACGAAAACGTCGGCTGTTTCCAATGGGGGCTCGTGCAGGGCCGGACCCAGACCCACCTACCTTGGCCGAATGATCTCGTGGAAGCGCACGGTGGCATCGCGGACCGGTCGGTCTGGTTCCATGACTTGCTGCACTCAGACGGGCGCCCCTACTCCCCCGAAGAAGTGGCGACCGTCGGGGCACTCATGCGATAGGATCGCCTAGTATGCGGCGGTCACGATTATCTCGACCTTGAGTTCGGGCCGCGCCAGCTTTGCCTCGCCGCAGGCCCGTGCAGGCGCATGCCCCTCGGGAACCCACGCATCCCAGACGGCATTCATCTCCGCAAAATCCTTCATGTCGGCCAGCCAGACAATTGCCTGAAGCATCTGCTCCCGCGAAGAACCGGCCTTTTCAAGCAGTGCATCCACACGGGCGAGGCACTCAATGGTTTGCTCAGTGACGCTTTCGCCCGCACCCACTTGGCCGCATAGATACGCAACCCCATTATGCTTGACGATCTTGCTCATACGCGCGCCGGTTTCGATGCGTTCGATCATGCTTTCTTTCCTATTCTTTTCCGACCGGCTCCGTCACCGACATCGCCGCCAATTCACCCAATGTGACGGGCTTCAAAGGTGGTCGAATGCGATAATAGCCAGTTTGATCGGCAGTTTGTCCATTGGCTCCCGCCAATAGTGTTGTCACCGTCAAACCACAATAGCGCCCCTGGCATGGCCCCATCCCGGCGCGACTGAATGATTTCGCCTGGTTCGGGCCAAGGCATCCCAACTTGGCCGCGCTTCGGATGTCTCCGGCGGTCACCTCCTCGCAGCGACAGATGATTGTCTCATCAACCGGCGCGAGCGCACCCGCAAACGGGGGATAGGCCAGATCCAGAAACGGACGCGCTGCCAGTTCCCGCCGGATCATGCGGCGCAAGGGCGCAGCCCTCTGATCACGTTCCTTTACGCTCAGTCGGCCTGCCGCCTCCGCGATCTTCAGAACTGCCAGACGGCCCGCAATCTCGGCGACCTTCGCGCCACCGATACCCGCTCCATCTCCGGCAATGAAAACACCGGCGACGGGGCTCTCGCCCCATCCATCCAACTGCGGCACAAAGCACGCCTGATCCGCGCGCCACTCATGCGGAATATCCAATGACCGCGCGGCCTGCACATTGGGGACAACGCCATGATGCAGAAAAACCGTATCGCATTCGATCCTGTGTTCCCTGCCAGCGCATGTGAACACTACCGCTTCCGCGCGATCTTGGCCTTCGACGGAAATATCGGTCGCGCCTGTAAATCGGGGAACCCCCGCCCGCTGGATCGCCGCGAGCATCGTCAGCCCTTTTGCAAGATAGCGCCATCCCCGTAACGCTCCGCCCAAATGGCGGGTGGCCCGAATGAAATCGCTGCGCGTCTGCGTTTCGACGAGCGCCAATGGCGGCGTTCCCGCGCGCACCATCTGCGCCGCAATAAGGTAGAGCAGCGGCCCCGTCCCGACCAGAACCGCCCGCCTTGCCAGAACACCTGATTGCTTGAGCAGGATTTGCCCGGCACCGGCAGTCATCACCCCCGGCAGCGTCCAACCCGGCAGCGGCATCGGGCGTTCCAATGCGCCTGTTGCGAGCAAAATCCGGTCTGCTTCGATCTGCGCACCGCTCCCGTCACGCGTATAGGACACTCGAAAGCCGTCTTCGATCGCCCAAACGATGGAGCCGGATAAATACTCGATCTCGCTCTCGCGCATCTCAGCCGCAAGCGACGCGCCATAAACATAATCTTTGCCGAGCATTGCGCCACGAGCTTTGGCGGCGCGTTCCACGTCACGATAGATCTGCCCGCCCGCGCGCGGCTGCTCATCTAAAACTGTTACGGTCAGGCCCAGCTTTACCGCCTTGGCAGCCGCCGCCATCCCTGCAGGGCCGGCACCAATGACCAACAAATCACGCCGGTTCATCGAACGCTCCGGTCGTATCTGGGCTCATGATCTCGAGTCCGGCACGCACCTCCAACATGCAAGCTTGCTGAACCACGCCGTCAATCTCGACAAGGCAGTCAAAACAGGCTCCCATCATGCAGAACGGTGCTCTTGGCGCGCCGGAAACGGGTGTTTTGCGAAAGGCATCGACCCCAGACGCCAGCAATGCCGCCGCAAGGTTGCTGCCATCCGGCAAGTGCAGAAGCTCTCCGTTAAAAGAGAGTTCCACCCGTTCAACACTGTCCAGTTCAAGAAAGGGCGAAGCGGTCTTCACTGAACACCTCCAAATCAGGGGCGTTTTGATGCCCTTCCAGCCAGTCGGGTAACAAACGCGCATGCGCCGCCGCGAGTGTAATGCCACTGTGACAGGTCACGAGATACGCGCCCGGCATTTCGGCGCTCTCTTGGTAGATCGGCAATCCATCCGGCGACAAAACGCGCAACGCACCCCATGACCGCACCAGCTGGGCTTTCGCCAGCGCCGGATATGCCGCAATTGCCTCCGCTGCGAGGCCGGACAATCCGGGCTGGGTCACCCGATCATCACGGCCCACTTCTTCGTTCGTCGCTCCGATCTGGATACCTCCCTCGTCCACCTGACGCGCGATCAGCGACGGACGGTTGATCAGTTTCGGCAGCTTTTCGGTAATCAGAACCTGCCCGCGCTGCGGACGCACTGGCGCCTTGAATCCCAACTTCGGCCCGAGCTGTGCCGCGCCCAGCCCCGCAGACAGCACAACTTTTGCCGCACTGACGGTCGTGGAATCCGAACACGATATCTGGAACCCATCCGTTTTGGTGACTTCCGTCACGGTCTTGCCGGTCAAAACATGCCCCCCAAGCCGCCGGACATCATCGGCGAGCGCCTGGAGAAGTTTCAAAGGATTTGCATGACCATCCTGATGGTGAAGGATCGCTCCGACCACCTTCGGCCCGATATGCGGCTCCTCTTTGCGGAGCGCATTATGCCCCAAGACCTCATATGGATAATCGCCACCCAGAGCTTCTTTCAGGACTTCGTATTTCGATACAGTATCCTGAAGCGTTTCCTCGGAAAAATGGAGGTCATATCCACCGCGCTGTTCGAGCGGAACGCTCAGCCCGGTATTATGCCCAAGCTCCGCCGCAAACTCCGCCCAGAGCGCGGCGGATTGCTGCGACCACCGAGCGTAGCGGGGTTGCTTCATCCCTTTGGATTGCACCCACACCAGCCCGAAATTTCCCCGACTGGCGCGGAAGGATCCATCATCACCATCCAGAACGGTTACCCTGAGACCGCGCTTCAGCAGCCCCCACGCCACCGAGAGGCCAACAACACCTCCTCCGATAATGGCATAATCGGTTTCCATATTTCCGTCCTTGGGGTGAATGAGTAGCGCGACAGGGCCGATGACCGGCCCTGTCGCAAGGTAGCTCAGTTTGCGGCTGCCGCAACTTCGTCGAGGATCGCCTGTCCCCAGTCAGCGCCGACATCTTCCAGCACCGCCGGCCAGACATCCGCGCGGGCCTTCGCTGCCATTGCCGCCAGCTCTGCGTCGCTCAATGCAACGACCGTCGCGCCAAGATCGTCTACGAGCCGCTGTTCGTTGCGCCCCTGATCGGCTTCGGCAACCTCCCAACGTGTCGCCTCAAACGCAGCCGCCTGCTCTTTCAAAGCGGCCTGATCTTCGTCGGATAGGTCAGCAAGGCTTTCGTTCGAAATGATCATGTACCAGACTTCGAAATGGGTATTTGCGGGGATGTATGTCTTCGTCACGTCGCGGAACGAAGCATAGTAGCCCTCTGCACCGGAGCCGATAACCCCATCGACAACACCGGTCTGAACAGCCGTAAAGGCTTCAGAGAACGGAATGGGCGATGGAATGTAGCCCAGCGCTTCGCCTGTAAGCTGGAAGCTCTTGATCCCCGGAACACGGACTTTGATCCCGTTCGGCTCGACAGAACCCGCATTCGGATTGTCGACATTCAGAGAAATGCCACCGAAATAGACGGGATATGCCGCCAGCATCGCGATGTCCTGCTCAGCATAGAGGTCGACCATGACCTCACGTACGACGCCACCGGGACCATAGACCGCGCGCGCCTGTTCCCAATTGCCCGCCAGATATGGGAAAGAGCTGATCTGCATTCGCCGGTCAGCAGCAGTTGCTGCGGGTTGGGTCGCCATATCAATCGCACCAACGCTGATGCGCTCTTGTACGGTCGTATAGTCACCAAGCGCGGATGCCGGGAAAATTTCAATTGTCACATCGCCGCCCGTCGCCTCAGCGACAGCAGCCGAAAATGCGCGCAGTTCCACATCGATGGTCGCATCTTGAGGGCGCACATGACTCATCTTGAGCTCTTGGGCGCTGGCATAGCTGCCCAGCGCCATAAGGGCCGCCGCAGCAGTGGTCAGGAATGTATGTTTCATTGAGTGTCCTCCTTGTTGAACTTAGATTTCAGGGTGATCAGGGCGCCACGTCGTAGCCAAAGAAACGCGGCAGAAAGAGCGACAAGTCCGGCCATAGCGATGTCAGGAACACCACCGGCACATAACCGAACAGGATGAGCTTCATCGCGGGCGGGATGACCTTGGTGACCTTCACCTTGCCGATCCGCGCACCGAGATAGAGAATGGACGCATAGGGGGGTGTGACGCCGCCCATCGCCGTGTTGACCCCCATGATCGCGGCGAACTGGACCGGGCTCACGCCGATCGCGTTCATAAGCGGAAGAAGCAACGGCGCAATCAGGATAATCGCGGTCACGTCGTTAACCACCATTCCGACCAGAAACAGCAGGATATTGATGAGGATCAGCAGCAGCACCTTGTTTTCCGTGATCGAGAAGATGCCCGACACAAGCTTCTGCGGAATACTTTCATAGACGAACATCTGGCTGAGGATCATCGAGAAAAGGATCATCATCATGATCGCGCCCACGGCCGTCGCAGCCTCTTTTCCAGCGAATAGGAAATTCTCCCAGCGCAATCCCTTGTAGATCAGAAACCCGACTGGCACCGCATAGATCACCGCGACCGCTGCCGCTTCCGTCGGCGTCATGACGCCGCCATAAATACCGCCCAGAATGATCACTGGCATCAGAAGCGCAGGGAAAGCATGAAAGCCCCGCCGCGCCACCTCGCCCGAAAGGGTCGAGAATGAGGGTTTATCATCCAAAACAAGGTTGAACTTGCGCGACATGACGAGGTTGATCAGAGAAAACGCCACCATGATCAGGAGCCCCGGCCCCAGCGTTGCGAGGAAACAGGCCAGGATTGAGGTGTCTGTCACCCAGCCATAGACAATCATCGTCACAGAAGGCGGGATCAGCAGGCCAAGGATTGAAGAATTGGCAATCAGAGCCGTCGCATATTCACGCGGATATCCACGCTTCTCCATTTCAGGGATCAACAGAGGCCCGATCGCGGCAATGCCTGTCAAACCAGAACCGGAAATCGCTCCGATCACCGCGCAGGACACGGCGGCAACAACGCCCAGTCCACCACGAACATGCCCGATGAATGCGTTGACAAACCGTAAGAGCGACGCCGCGATCCCGCTCTCTGACATGATCGTCCCCGCAAGGACAAACAGGGGTATCGCGAGCAGAACAGGGTTTCCGAGCTGCTGGAAACCCCAGAGCATCATCCCCTTCATCGTCACATCACCGAAGAAATACATCACCATCAGCGCGGAACCGAAGCAGTAGGGGAGCGGCACGCCGAGCGTCAGCGTGATGACCAGCACCGCGATTGCAAATAGAGCTATCTCGATCATGCCGGTTCTCCTGTGCGCAGGGTGCGGATATGGCGCCACAAATGCCATGCGGTGTAGACCATCATCAGGGTAAGCCCCGTAAGCAGTGCGATGTCGGAATAGAATGTCGGGATGTAGAGCGTCGGGCTTTCGCGCCAGACACGCCATGCATAGCGTGTGTAGTCCCAAGCCCAACTCAGCAGCCAAAGGCCCACAATCAGGCTGATGATCTCACCAATGATTGCCAGCACGGTATGTCCGCGCGGGGTCTTGATAAAGATCTCCAGCACATTCGCGCGAATATGCGTATTCTCTCGGGAGGCATTGACCGACCCAAGGATATAGAGCCACAGCGTGGGATAAAGCATGGTTTCTTCCAGCCCCATCACCGGCACCTGAAGCACATATCGCGTGATCACCTGCACAAACTGTCCCAATGCGACCACGCAGATCAGCGCCGTCAGCAGGTATTTGGAAAAAGTGTCCATTTGTCCCCCAACCCCGCAATCTGTCGTGCGGGTGTTGTTATCATTTCACTGTACATAAGGTATAAAATCAATTTGATAATTTCTTTAAGTCAATAAGTTGAATTTATACCATGCACCTCTCTTTGCGACAGCTCTCGACTTTCCGCGAAGTAATGCGTTCAGGCTCCATCAGCCAAGCCGCCCGCGCACTCGGGCGTACGCAGCCTGCTGTCTCCACCATGATCCAAACTCTCGAAGACCAGCTTGGCTTCGCCCTCTTTGTTCGCGCCCAGAGCAAATTGACACCCACGCCAGAGGCGCAATTTTTTCTCGAAGAATGCGAGGACATCCTTAAACGCGTCGAACGCACCGAACGCACGTTGCAACGGGTCAGCTCCCTACAGGCCGGCAAACTCCAGATCGCCTGCCACCCAGCCGCATCCAGCGTCTTCCTCCCGAAATTGATGACCCGATTCCTCGATGGGCGCGATAACCTCGACGTATCTCTGATCATGCGCTCCTCCGACGTCATCGAAGACCTGATCGCCTCCCAACAATTCGATGTGGGTTTTGCCGAGTCTCCCGAACCAAGGGCCTCGATCCACCAAACCGACTATAATCTGGAATGCGTCTGCGTTTTGCCGTCCGATGACCCGCTGGCAAGCTCCGAGGTCGTGACCCCGAATGACCTCGACGGCCGCGCCATGGCAGTTCTTTTTGAAGACCACCGCACCGCCGTCCAGACAGAAGCAGCCTTTCGCGCCGCGAACTGTCACTTCAATAAGCGTCTGGAGCTGCGGACATTCCTCCCCGGTTTCGAATTCGTGGCGGCTGGCCTGTGCGTGATGGTCTGCGACATGATCACCGCCTACAGCCACCTCCTCAGCACACCGGAAGGCTCACGCCTCGCGATCCGCCGGTTCCGACCAAGGATTTCGAACAAGGTCTCGATACTCACCCCGGGATACGCGACACATTCCCAGGTCAGCCGCGCCTTTATTCTGGAACTGAAATCAGCGGTCGAACGCATGCAGACCGAATTCGACGACGTACTTAACCGCGTCTAGGCCTGCACGACCGCACGCGGACTTTGCGAGACGCACAAATTGGTCCGGTCAACGCGCTTTATAGCCCTTAAGCACGACGGAGACCCCCTGACCAACCCCGACGCACAGTGTGCAGAGGCCATACCTGCCGCCTCGCGCCTCAAGTTCTCGCGCCGCAGTGCCGATCAGACGTGCGCCGTCATCCCCAGAGGATGGCCCAAGGCAATCGCACCCCCATTCGGATTCAAACATGGCGCGGCCGGATCAATGGAAAGCGCACGGCAGACCGCAAGCACTTGAGAGGCAAAAGCCTCATTGAGCTCGATCACATCAAAGTCATCCACACACAACCCTAGCCGCTGCATCAGCTGCTGTGTCGACGGAACCGGCCCGATCCCCATGATGCGGGGCGCAACACCAGCACTTGCCGCTCCGATATATTCAGCAATCGGCGTCAGCCCATAACGGCTGACGGCCTTCTCAGAGGCCAGAAGCAAAGCCGCAGCACCGTCGTTCACGCCAGATGCATTCCCGGCAGTCACGCTCCCGCCCTTCCGAAACGGGGTCGGCAGCGCGGCCAGCTTTTCCAGGGTGGTCGAACGCGGATGTTCATCCACCTCAACGACCTGCGACGCACCCTTCCGCCCTGCCACGGTAACTGGCGCGATCTCCTCCGCCAGGCGGCCCAGGGCCACAGCACGCGCGGTCTTCTCCTGACTTGCCAATGCGAATGCGTCCTGATCGGTGCGGGACACGCGGAATTCCTCGGCGAGATTTTCGGCGGTCTCGGGCATACTGTCGACCCCATATTGCGCCGCGATCCGTGCATTGACAAATCGCCAGCCTATCGTCGTGTCAAAGAGTTCCGCATCGCGGGAAAACCCCGTCGTCGCTTTCGGCATGACAAAGGGCGCGCGGCTCATGCTCTCGGACCCTCCGGCGATAACCAGATCACCCTCCCCGCACTGGATTTGCCGCGCTGCCGCAACGACCGCATCCATCCCCGAAGCACAGAGTCTGTTCACCGTGTAGGCAGGAACGCGCTCCGGCAACCCGGTCAACAACACGGCCATCCGAGCCAGATTGCGATTGTCCTCACCCGCTTGATTGGCGGCTCCGAATACGACCTGATCCAGAGCACTCCAATCCACCTGTGGATTGCGCGACATCACCGCGGCAACAGGAACCGCCGCCAGATCATCTGCCCGCACCTGCGACAAAGCGCCCCCATATCGGCCAATCGGCGTGCGTTGATAGTCACAGATAAAAACGCGCCGCGTCATGACAAATGCGCAGTTGCTTCGATCTCTACCACAGCCTTGTCCTCGACCAGGCCAGCCACAACCACCATCGACATTGCAGGGAAATGCTTGCCAAAAACATCGCGGTAGGCAGCGCCGACTTCAGCCTGTCGCTCCAGGTATTCCGACTTGTCCGTAACAAACCATGTCAGGCGCGTCACGTCCTCGGCGCGCCCACCAGCCGACTTAACGACCGCGACAATGTTTTTCAGGGCTTGGCGCATCTGCCCCACAAAATCCTCCGAAACAAAGGTCTTGGTCTCGTCCCAGCCAATCTGTCCGCCGATATGCAGCGTTCCATCACGCGCCAATACGCCGTTGGCATAGCCTTTCGCGGGTAGCCAGCCCTCGGGGTGAATAATCCGATGGGTCATGATCCGTCCTCTTTCAACTTCAGTCGTATTGCGTCGGGCCACGACGCGGGTTTTCCCTGCCCGTCCACATGAACCAGCACCGTTTCCGCCTCGAAACGCCGCTCGGTCCCGCAAGTGGCCTCAATTCGATACCCCAGCGAGGACCGCCCGATCCGCGTCACATGCATCGCGAGCGACAACCTGTCCCCGTGGCGGCTTGGCGCGGCAAATCGCGTCTTGATTTCAGCCGTCGGCACCCCTTGATCCAGTAACAGCTCCTCAAATGGCCAGCCCAGCACCTCGTCAAAGAAATGCTCTACACAGTCGTTGATCATCTCGAAATAACGCGGGAAAAACACGATCCCCGCCGGATCACAGTGCCTGAACAGCACTTTTTGCTCAAAGACAAAGGCAGGCCCCATTGCTCAGGTCACCCGCGAGCGTGTCTGGAAACGCGGATCACGCCAGCTTTCCGTTTCCAGAACATCTTGCAGAATTTCGGCAGCCGCAATCACGTCGCTTTCGTCTATATAGAGCGGCGTGAATCCAAAACGCATGACATCCGGCGCACGGAAATCCCCGATAACACCGCGCGAAATCAGCGCCTGCATCGCAGAATAGCCGTGTTCAAACGCGAAAGAGACCTGACTGCCTCGCTGCATCGCATCCCGAGGCGACGCGAGCTCCAGTTCGGGGCAGCGCGCTTCGACTTCCGCGATGAAGAGATCGCCCAGCCGCATAGACGCGGCGCGCAAGTCGGACAAATCCACCCCGTCCCAGACGGTAAGCGCTTCCTGCAATACGGCAAGCTGCAAAATGGGCGGCGTGCCGACGCGCAGCCGCTCGGTGGACATCGCAGGACGGTAGTCCAGCTCCATGGCGAAGGGCGCATCATGACCCAGCCACCCCGATAGTGCTGGCTCGATCCCCTCCACAATGTCGGGGCGTGCATATATGAACGCGGGGGCGCCAGGGCCGCCATTGAGATATTTATAGGAACAACCCACCGCAAACTCAGCGTCCGAACCGGCAATATCCAGCTCTAACGCCCCTGCTGAATGCGCAAGATCCCAAATCATCACCGCGCCCGCAGCATGAGCCGCTTTTGTGACCGCCTTCATGTCATGCATACGGCCCGATCGATAATCCACATGGGTCAGCATCACCACAGCGACATCCTCGGAAATCGCATCGACAACCGCTTCCGGCGCCGGTGTGCGCAGCTCGTATCCCTTGTCTATCGTGCCGATCAGCCCTTGCGCCATGTAGAGGTCGGACGGGAAATTCCCGTCGTCAGAGAGAATGACACGCCGGCCCGGACGCATCTTGAGCGCGGCATCGAGCGCCTGATACACTTTTATCGAAAGCGTATCACCTGTCGCCACGCTGCCCTCCGGCGCTCCGATCAGATCAGCGATGCGGTTGCCAACTACACGCGGCAGATCCATCCAGCCGGCACTGTTCCAGGCACGGATCAGTTGCCCGCCCCACTCCTCTTCGATCACCCGGGTCGCGCGGATCGCAGCCCCTTTGGGCAGCACGCCCAATGAATTCCCATCAAGGTAGATGATCCCATCAGGGATCTCGAACAGGTCTTTTCTCGGCAGGCTCACGCCCATATCACAACTCTCCTCGGACATTCCAGAGTTCAGGGAACAGCTCCACGCTTAGCATTCGGCGCAGATATTGCACCCCCGAAGTGCCCCCCGTACCGCGCTTGAACCCGATCACACGTTCAACCGTCGTGACATGATTGAAACGCCACCGCCGGAAATAATCTTCGAGATCAACCAGTTTCTCGCCCAGTTCGTAGAGCGTCCAGTACTGGTCCACATTGCGATAAACGGCTTCCCATGCCGCCTGAATTTCCTCCCGAGGCTCATGCGGCCCGTCAAGGACCGGCGCAGGCATCGCTCCACGCTCCCCATGAACCGTGTCAAACAACAAAGACACCACATCATCGTAGAAACTCGGGCGCCGCAGCTCTTCCGCCAACCAGTCGTGCACCTCCGGTATGTGCGCGTGCGGTCGCAGCATATTGGCATTTCGGTTCCCCAATACGAATTCGATCATCCGATACTGATAGGACTGGAAACCAGATGAATTGCCGAGTGTTTCACGAAATCTCGTGTAGTCGGCCGGAGTCATGGTGCGCAGGACATCCCACGCGTTGTTCAACTGTTCGAAAATTCGACTGACCCGCGCCAGCATCTTGAACATCGCGGCCATCTGTCCTCGCCCAAGTGCCTCTCGTGCGGCCGCCAATTCGTGAATTGCCAGTTTCATCCATAATTCACTCGTCTGATGCTGGATGACGAAAAGCATTTCGTCATGCGCATCGCTGAGCGGCGACTGCAAGGCAAGAAGCGCGTCGATCTTCAGATAGTCGCCATAGGACATGGCACCGTCAAAGCTCATGCGGGCGCCGTCTTGTGACGGGTCATAGGCGTGATTGCTCATGATTGGGCCTTCAATTTGAAACGCTGGATCTTTCCCGTGGCAGTCTTGGGCAGCGTCTTTGTAAAGACGATGGAACGAGGATACTTATAGGGGGCAATCGTCGCCTTGACGTGATCTTGCAGCCGTTTGGCAAGCGCATCACCCGGCACCTCTCCGGCCCCTAGCACAACATGCGCCTGAACGATTTCGCCGCGCTCGTCATCTGACACACCGATCACCGCACATTCAGCAACGGCATCATGGGCCAATAGCGCAGCCTCCACTTCCGGCCCCGCGATATTGTAGCCAGCGCTGACGATCATATCGTCGTTGCGCGCAGCGAAGTGGAAATAACCGTCATCATCCTGCACGAATGTATCACCGGTAATGTTCCAGCCATTCTGCACATATTCTGCCTGCCGTTCGCCAAACAGATACCGGCAGCCCGTCGGCCCCCGTACCGCCATCCGCCCCGCCTCACCGCGCGGCACCTCCTCGCCATCAGGACCGATCACCTTGGCCTCGTAGCCCCTGACAGGTCGCCCCGTACAGGCTGGCCGGTGATCCCCGAACCTGTTGCTGACAAAGATATGCAGCAGTTCCGTCGCCCCGATCCCGTCAAGCATCGGCTTGCCGGTCTTCTCCTTCCACTCCGCATAGACTGGGGCGGGCAGGGTTTCACCTGCCGATACCGCTGCCCGCAATGACGACAGATCTGCGCCATCGTCCATTGCACGTAACATTGCACGATAGGCTGTCGGTGCCGTAAAACAGACCGTAGCGCGGTATTTCTCGATGATCTCCACCATATTCGGAGGTGAGGCATTTTCCAGCAACGTCGCCGCGGCCCCATACCGTAACGGAAACACCGCTAGCCCCCCCAGCCCGAACGTGAACGCCAGTGGCGGAGAGCCAACAAATACGTCCTCGTCAGTGACTCCCAGCACCTCCTGCGCGTAACCATCGGCAATAATCAACAGATCGCGATGGAAATGCATCGTCCCCTTCGGCTCCCCTGTAGAGCCGGATGTGAACCCGATCAGCGCCACGTCGTCTTTGGATGTAGGCACCGCATCAAAGCGCACTGGTTTTTCCAGTGCGAGCCGGTCGAGCTCTGCGTCATGATTGGACGTGCCGTCGAAAGCTGTGACCATGATCTCGCGCCCGCACGTATCGGCGCAGGTGGTTATTTCATCCATCAAGCGGCTGTCGCAAAGCGCATGCGTTATTTGCGCCTTTTCGACATATTTCACCAGTTCCGCAGCCCTCAGCATCGGCATCGTGTTCACCACGACTGCACCGGCTTTGGTCGCTGCGAGCCAACATGCCACCATCGCCGGATTATTGGCCGAACGGATCAAAACCCGATTTCCGGGCTGCACCCCCAGATCTTCGACCAGCACATGCGCAATCCGGTTGGTCCAGTCTGTCAGCTCCTTGTAGGTACGGCGACGTCCGTTGCCGATGAGCGCCGTATGATCGCCGAACCCTTTAGCAACCATCGCATCCGTCAATTCAACCGCAGCGTTCAACGTGTCAGGATATTCAAATCCGCTCAGCAGAAAGTCGGGCCAGCTGTCGGGTGGCGGCAGATTGTCCCGCGCGAAAGTATCCACATGCGCCGATTGTCCGAGCATTTCACTCCCCTCCCATTGTGGCCTGAAGCTGGCGTGCGATGACAACCCGCTGGACATCGGACG
The DNA here is from genome assembly GCA_017643845.1 of Marivivens sp. Classification (GTDB taxonomy): domain Bacteria; phylum Pseudomonadota; class Alphaproteobacteria; order Rhodobacterales; family Rhodobacteraceae; genus JAEPMR01. Next base: position 132,492 of record JAEPMR010000001.1, read on the forward strand.
CCCCCTCATAGATGCGCAAGGCACGGATTTCGCGATAGAGCCGCTCAACGACCTCGCCAGAGCGAACCCCGTCCCCGCCATGCAACTGCACAGCCTTGTCGATGACCCTTTGAGCCGCTTCGGTTGAGAAGAGCTTCGCCATCGCCGCCTCGCGGGTAATCCGCGGCGCGCCTTTGTCCTTTGCCCATGCAGCGCGGTAGGTCAGCAACGCGGCCGCATCCACTTCAAGCGCCATATCCGCGATGTGCCCCTGCACCATCTGCAAATCAATCAGCGGTCCGCCCTGCACATGGCGGGTGGTGACACGCCTCATCGCCTCATCGAGCGCCCGCCGCGCAAAACCCAGCGCCGCAGCTGCCACCGTTGGACGAAACACATCCAGCACCGACATTGCGATCTTGAAGCCCTGTCCGGGCGCCCCCACCATCGCCGAGGCTGGCAGCCTGCAATTCTGAAAGCGAAGCGTAGCCAGCGGATGCGGGGCAATCGTATCAATACGCTCTGTCACATCGAATCCCGGCAAACCCGCCGGCACGATGAACGCGGACAGCCCACGAGCACCCGGCGCCTCTCCGGTGCGGGCAAACAATGTGTACACATCCGCAATTCCGCCGTTCGAAATCCAGGTTTTCTCCCCATTCAACACGTAATGGAGCCCGTCACGGCGAGCAGTCATCGTCGAATTCGCAACATCCGAACCGGACTGCGGCTCTGTCAGGGCAAAAGCCGCAATCGCATATCCCTTTCGTGTCTTGGGGAGCCAATCCGCTTTCTGGGCACCACTGCCAAAAAGAGTAATCGCGCCCGTGCCCAGCCCCTGCATCGCAAAGGAAAAATCGGCCAGGCCGTCATATCGCGCCAGCGTTTCACGGATCAGGCAAAGGCTCCGCACGTCCAGTCGTTCATCTCCGACCGCTCCGGTATGCTCCAGCCACCCAGCCTTTCCGAGCTTCGACACCAACACATGACATATTGAATCCGTGCATCCCTGTTCGACCTTCGCCAAGGCCTCCGATGCCCATGCCTCCAGATCATCGGCCAGCCGTTTGTGCCGATCCTCGAAAAACGGCCAGTCCAGAAAGCTTCGATCCATCATCAATCGCCCTCGAAAACCGGCTTTTGCTTGGCAACAAACGCGTCATAGGCCCGTTTGAAATCCCGCCCCTGCATGCAAATGGCCTGCGCTTGCGCCTCGGCCTCAATCGCCTGTTCCAGTCCCATCGACCATTCCTGCGCCAGCATCGTCTTGGTCATCATGTTGGCAAACCCGGGTCCGGTTGCGATCCGCACTGCAATGTCCTGCGCCGTTGCCATCAGCGCCTCCTGCGGCACGACCCGATTGAAAAACCCCCACGCGGCACCTTCCTCCGCACTCATCGAACGTCCCAGATAAAGCAGTTCCGCCGCACGCCCTTGCCCGATAATCCTCGGCAAAATCGCACAGGCTCCCATGTCACAGCCCGCCAGACCGACGCGGTTAAACAGAAACGCAACCTTGGCGTCAGGCGTCGCAACACGCAGATCGGCGGCCATGGCAATGATCGCTCCCGCCCCCGCACACACACCCTCAACAGCTGCGATTATCGGCTTCCCGCAACTAATCATTGCTTTCACGAGGTCGCCCGTCATCCGCGTGAAGGCGAGAAGATCTTTCACACCCATTTCGGTCAGGGGGCCGATAATTTCATGCACATCCCCGCCAGAGCTGAAGTTTCCCCCATTGGGGCCGAAAACGACTACCCGCACCGTGTCGTCATACTGGAGGTCACGAAACCAGTCCCGCAACTCGGCATAGCTTTCAAAGGTCAGCGGGTTCTTGCGCTCCGCACGGTCCAGCGCCAGATGGGCGATCCCGCCCTCGATCCGGCACTGGAAATGTGTAACGTCACTGCGCATGTCATTCGTCCTCCAGCGTTGTCGACAAATGATCCAATCGAAGGACCATACCGGCCACGTCATCCGCGTTCAGACCGGCCAGTATTTCGTCGATCCACGCCTCATGCAGCGCGGCATGACGTGCAAAAAGCGCCTGTCCTTTAGGGGTGAGGCGCACGAGATTGGCCCTCCGGTCTGCAGGGATTGAAACACGCAGCGCAATTCCCTCATCGGTCAACTTGTCGACAATCCCGGTGATATTCCCGTTGGAAACCCGCAGCCGCTTTGAAATCTCACTCATTTTCAGGCCGTCTGGTGCCCGCGACAGCGCCGACATGACATCAAACCGCGGCAGGGTCGTTCCTAGTTCCGCCCGCATCCGGCGGCGCAATTCCTCTTCGATCAGGCCCGAAGTCTTGAGTAACTTCAGCCACAAACGCAGCCGCGATTTCGACATCGGCTCGGTCTTGCCAGCTTTTACAGGGCTCGTTGTCATATCTCGCCTCCAGAAATCGCCAATGCGTGGCCGTTGATCGATCGCGCCACTTCCGAGCAGAGCCAGAGCGCCGCTCCCGCCACCTCGTCTGGCTGGATGAACCGTCCCTGGGGGTTTCCAGCAACGAGACTCGCCCGCGCCGTCATTTCATCCATCCCGGTCTTGTCCTTAATATTAGCGATAGAGCGCTCCAGCATTGGGGTTTCGATAAAGCCCGGGCACAGCGCATTTACAGTGACACCGCAGTCCCCCAGTTCGAGCGCCACAGAGCGGGTCAGCCCGATCACCGCATGTTTTGCGGCGGCATACCCGGAAACATAGGGGAACCCCTTCAAACCCGCGGTCGATGCCACGGCGATCAAGCGCCCCCAGCCCTCGGCCTTCATGTCTGGCAGCGCGGCCTGCCAGCTGTTCATGACGCCCCCGACATTCACTGCCAGCATATTTTGCAGTTGCTCCGGCGTCATTCTGGCGAACGGGACACTTTCTGCCGCACCCGCATTCGCAACCACGACAGAAACCGGACCATTCAGTCCGCGCGCCTGTAGAAAAGCGGCCTTAACAGCGCTGGAGTCCGTCACATCACAAACCACCCAGCCGATATATCTGTGCTGCGCCGCGACCTCGCGCAGCTGCGCCTCGCGCCGTCCCAGGATTGTGACCTTCGCATCCGCATGAGCAAAGGCCTCGGCCATCGCTCGTCCCACGCCCGCGCCACCACCGGTCACAACGATATGTTTGCCCGCAACACTCATACGCGGATCGCCTCGGCCTCGCGGTCCGCCAGCCGCCATGCCTGATCCCGCGCAGGCAGATAGGGCATCGGCCAATCAGGTGCGCACCGATCCCCGATCCGTGTCGCCTCGTGCAGGGTCCAGTATGGATCAGCCAAATGCGGTCGTCCCACCGCTACCAGATCGGCACGACCTGCCATGAGGATCGAATTTGCATGATCAGCCTCATAAATATTGCCGACCGCCATCGTCGCAATCCCCGCTTCATTTCGAATACGATCGCTGAACGGCGTCTGAAACATCCGGCCATAAACCGGTCGCGCATCGGTGCTTGTCTGACCCGCGGACACGTCGATAATATCGGCACCCGCTGCATGAAAGGCTTGCGCAATCGGCACGGCGTCTTCGGGCGTTACACCGTCCTCACCCATCCAATCAGTCGCAGAAATCCGTACCGACATCGGCTTCTGAGCGGGCCAGACCGCGCGCATCGCCCTGAAAACTTCCAGCGGGAAACGCAGACGGTTTTCAAGCGACCCACCATAGGCATCGTCGCGCTGGTTTGACATTGGTGAAATGAAGGACGACAGCAGATACCCATGGGCGGCATGAAGTTCGATCATATCAAAACCAGCACGTTCTGCCATCTGCGCGGCCGCGATGAACTGCTCGCGCACCAACGTCATGTCGTCGCGAGTCATTTCTCGCGGAATCTGGTTCTCAGAAAACCAGGGGAGCGGCGACGGGCCGATGATCGGCCAGTTTCCATCCGCGAGCGGTCGGTTGTCACCCTCCCATCCGACGCGGGTCGACGCTTTACGGCCCGCATGGCCGATCTGGCAGCAGATTTTTGCGTCGGTCTGACCATGGACGAAACTGGTCAGTCGCGTCCATGCCTCTTCATGTGACGGATCATAGAGTCCGGGACATCCCGGAGAAATCCGCCCTTCGGCCGACACACAGGTCATCTCGGTATAGACAAGCCCCGCGCCTCCCTTCGCGCGCTCCCCGTAATGGACCAGATGCCAATCTGTCGGGCAGCCGTCCTCGGCCTTATACTGTGCCATCGGCGATACGACGATGCGGTTCTTGAGTGTCATCTCCCGCAGCTTGAACGGCGCAAACATAGGTGCACGCACCGCCGAACCCCGCGCAACACCAGCACCCTCCTGAAACCATCGTTCGGCGCTCTCCAGCCAGCTAGGGTCGCGTAGACGGAGGTTTTCATGGGAGATACGCTGCGAGCGGGTCAGCAGCGAGTAGTTGAATTGCACGGGATCGAGATCAAGGTAGCGCTCGACCTGTTCGAACCATTCCAGACTGTTTCGGGCAGCTGATTGCAGGCGCAGGACCTCCAGCCGCCGCTCCTCCTGATACCGCTCAAAGGCCGCCTCCGTCGTCGGCTCCGAATGCAAGTAGGTTGCAAGCGAAATTGCACTGTCAAACGCGAGGCGTGAGCCCGACCCGATCGAAAAATGACCTGTCGCCGCAGCGTCACCCATCAGGACCACGTTTTCATGATACCATGTCTCACAGATTACCCGGGGGAAATTCATCCAGACCGCGGAGCCGCGCAAATGTGCCGCATTCGACATAAGCGCGTGCCCGTCCAGATGCGCAGCAAATATCTTCCGGCAGGTCTCGACCGTTTCCTCCTTGGACATAGCCTCGAAACCCCAGCGTTCCCACGTGTCTTGCTGACACTCGACGATAAACGTCGCCGTTTCCGCGTCGAATTGGTAAACATGCGCCCAGACCCAGCCGTGGTCCGTCTTTTCAAAAATGAAGGTGAAAGCATCGTTGAATTTCTGGTGCGTCCCAAGCCAGACAAACTTGCATTCCCGCACATCGATATCGGGCCGGAAATGCTCGATGTACTCGCTCCTGACACGCGAGTTGATACCGTCGGTTGCGACCACGATATCAAAATCACTGCGGTATTCCTCGGCACTTGCGAATTCGGTCTCGAACCGCATCTCGACACCCAATGCACGCGCGCGATCCTGCAACAGGATCAACATCTGTTTGCGCCCGATCCCGGCGAATCCATGCCCGCCCGAAACCGTCCGCACGCCGTTGTGAATCACGGCAATATCGTCCCAGTAAGCAAAATGGTCGCGGATCGCGCGGGCGCTGACCGGATCATTGACCTGCAGGTTTTCCAAAGCGTCATCCGAAAGAACCACGCCCCAGCCAAACGTATCGTTCGGACGATTCCGCTCGATTACCACGACCTCGTGCGCAGGATCCCGAAGCTTCATCGAGATCGCAAAATAGAGACCCGCCGGCCCTCCTCCAAGACATGCAACACGCACGATCCATCCTCCCACGCGACACAACCCCAGCGTTTGAAAGCGGGATTTGATGCCAGCCTATGCAGAGTCGTAATTTACTTCAAGCTTGAAATATCTAAGCTTGAATGGTAGCGCTTGAAAACAACGCTAGATATGATCCAGAGCCTCACACGCACCCGTTTCCCCGAAGAAAGCCGCCTTCGCTGGAAGGACCCCACTCAGAGGACTGACCTTGACGGACAAGACAGGAATAGATTGGGAAGACGCCTTCGCAAACGCGCTGCATATCCCAAATGGCAATGACTATCCGGCACGCTGGACCACTGCCGCCCATGCGTTCCGCGCCACCGCCATGGGACAGATCGACCTTGCCTACGGAGAGTCTCCGCGCGAACGGCTTGATCTGTTTCTCCCTCCACAGACGCCTCGCGGATTGATTGTATTCATTCATGGCGGGTTCTGGCTGGCGTTCGACAAATCAAGCTGGTCGCATCTTGCAGCGGGCCCTCTGTCTCTTGGATGGGCGGTCGCAATGCCCAGCTATACGCTTGCCCCGAAGGCACGCATCACCGAAATCACATGCCAAATCGCTCGGGCGATTTCATACGCCGCAAATCTTGTCGATGGTCCGATCCGCCTCAGCGGCCATTCTGCGGGCGGTCACCTCGCAACCCGCATGATCTGCGATGACAGCCCGCTTTCCGATGGCACCCTGAAACGGATCGACAAAACAATCTCCATTAGCGGAGTTCACGACCTAAGGCCTCTACAACTCCACTCCATGAATGCATCGCTCCAGCTAGACACACAGGAAGCCCGCACCCAGAGTCCTGCCCTCAGGTCTGTCCTGCCAGATATTGACGTGACGGCATGGGTCGGCGCTGCCGAGCGGCCGGAGTTCCTCCGTCAGTCCGCCCTTCTGGCAGAAGCGTGGAGCATCCCCCTCATCACCGATCCCGCGCGCCACCACTTTGATGTCATAGAAGGCCTCATCGACCCTGAGCACCCGCTGACTCGCCACCTCGCACAGGACTGAACATGCCGGTGCAAATCGAAATTCGCGACAGGATCGCCGTTGTCACGATCGACAACCCGCCCGTCAACGCCATGAGCCGCGCTGTGCGGCAAGGTCTATCTGACGCTATCACACAGACCGAGGCTAACCCAGAAATCACTGCTGTCGTCGTGACATGCGCCGGTCGGACTTTTGTTGCCGGCGCTGACATCCGTGAGTTCGGCAAGCCTCCGCAGGAACCACATCTCCCCGACCTCCTCGACCGTATCGAAGGCGCTCGGAAGCCGTGGATCGCAGCGATCCATGGGAATGCTTTAGGTGGCGGGCTGGAATTGGCAATGGCCTGTCGTTTTCGCCTTGCCAGCGCCACTGCTAGACTGGGCCTGCCTGAAGTGACGCTTGGCCTGATCCCCGGCGCGGGCGGCACTGTTCGACTGCCGCGCTTGGTGCCCTCGGACAAGGCACTCGAAATGATCGCCACAGGCAGGCCGATCTCAGCAAACATTGCCCATCGCGTCGGCCTCATCGATGCCATCACCAGCGGCGACCTCCTTACGACCGCGCTCGAACTGGCACACCAGGCGGACACGGTTTCTCCCACGCTATCCCGTCCGGTCCGCTCTGAAACGTCTGCTGGATCGCTCAACGCACAGATCGCCAATATCCAAACGCGAACCGAGGGGCAGGCTGCGCCGGAAGCGGCGATCTTGGCACTACGCAATGCCCTAACCCTTCCCCCAACAGATGCGCTCAAAAAGGAACGAGATCTCTTTCTCTCCCTGAAAGACGGGCCACAGTCGGGGGCGATGCGGCATATTTTCTTTGCCGAGCGCGCAACCTTACAGAGCATCCGCGAAACATTGGCAGACCCCCTTCCGGTGCAGAGGGTCGGCATTGTAGGCGGCGGCACAATGGGCGCCGGTATCGCCGCTGCCTGCCTCTTGGCGGGGATCGCGGTCTCACTGGTCGAGCGCGATACCGAGGCTGCCCGAGCTGGCGCAAACCGGGTCACGGCCATCCTCGACAACAGCTTGAAACGCGGCAAGCTCACCAAGGCCACCCACAACGAACGGCTCGAAGCGTTTCACGCGGGTGATCAATTGCTTTCATTGGCCGACGCTGATCTGGTGATCGAAGCGGTGTTCGAGGACATCAGCGTCAAGAAGGACGTCCTTGCTCAGCTCGACCACATCGTCAGACCCGAAACAGTTTTGGCAACCAATACCTCCTATCTCGATGTCAGTGCGATTGCCGCCTCCACCCAGCACCCCGAAAGAGTTATCGGGCTACATTTCTTTGCCCCCGCTCACATCATGAAACTACTCGAGATCGTTACACCCAAAGGTCTCAGCGCGCGCACGCTCTCCACCGGAGTCACATTGGCCAAACAGCTCGGCAAGATCCCCGTTCTCGCAGGGGTCTGCGACGGATTCATCGCCAATCGTATGATGTCTGCCTACCGGCGCGAGGCCGAATACATGCTCGAAGACGGCGCCCTGCCTTGGCAGATTGATCATGCGATGGAATCCTTCGGCTTCCCGATGGGCCTCTTTCGGATGCAAGACCTCGCCGGCCTCGATATCTCGTGGGCAATGCGCAAACGTCAGGCTGCGACCCGCGATCCCGCCCAGCGATATGTTGAAGTCGGGGATCTTCTTTGCGGGGCCGGTCATTTCGGCCGCAAGACAGGCCGCGGTTACTACGTCTATGACGATGTTGGGACGCCATTTCCCTCCCTCGAAGCCGAAGCACTCATTCACGCCGAGTCCGCGCGAAAAGGAATTGACCGTCGCGAAATCTCCGAGTCCGAAATTATGGACAGGCTACTGACCGCCATGCAGTCAGAGGGGCGCCGGATACTGGACGAAGGCATCGCCAGTTCCGCAAACGACATCGACGTCGTGATGGTTAATGCCTTCGGCTTTCCACGCTGGAAGGGCGGCCCAATGTATTGTTCAGCCAGCGACTAGGCCGTTCCGTCACCCAAAATCGCCTCGGCTTCGATCTCGACACGGTAATCCCCGATCAATCTTGCAACAACAACCAACGTATTCGCAGGCTTGATCTCACCAAAGACCCGCCCATGTGCACGAGAGACAGCCAGAGCATCCTCCTCATGGGTCAGATAAATTCGGGTCCGCACCACATGCTCGGCCTGCGCGCCCAGCGCCGAGAGCGCCGCAAGTATCTTGTCCAAAATGTAGGTTGTCTGTGCCCCCGCATCATCCGGCGCGACCACCCTGTCGTGACCCGCAGTTGCGGTTGTTCCCGAAACGAGTATCCGTTGGCCGATCCTCTGCGCACGACAATAGCCGGCGATGTCTTCCCATTCCGACCCACTTGAAACGCGCTCCGCATTCGCACGGGTCGGGACGGGCTGCGCTTTATGAATGCGCGGCATTTCTTCCAGATGGTGGCTCAGATCGCCAGATGCTGTGAGAAACGGCGGCTTTCGGTATTCATCCCCGCAATCGCCCGGGATCGGGCGCATGTTTTTGAATGCGGTCTCCAGATGCGCCTGATCCTCGTTATCCAGCGAATAGGAAAACAGCCTCGCATTATCAGCGGTATGCCTATTCTCACCCAAGCGCGCGCCGACGATCACCGCCGCGACGCCTGTCTGCTCCAGAACCCAGCGCGTGGCGACATTGGAAATCGACACCCCGTGTTTCCGCGCGATGTCATTTGCTGCAGTCAATAGCGACTGAAACGCCGCCCATCCACCTGACACGTCGATGAACCGCTTGTATTTCAACTTGGACCAGTCGCTGATCTCCGTCGGTTCGGCAACGCCCAGCCAGCGATCTGACAAGAACCCGCCACACAGCGTTCCGTATCCGAGCAATCCGACACGCTCCGCCTCACATAGTCCGGCAAGGGCCCCTGCCGCCCGTCGGTCCACCATCGAGAAAGAGACCTGATTGGTTCGGATCGGTAGACCGTCTCTGAGAGCCAGCTGCACATGCGAGGCATCGAAATTTGTCACACCGATCTCTCCGATCAGCCCCTCGTTCCGCAGACCGGATAACTCGTGCAGGGCATCCAACCATGCAGGGTGCTCGAAGCTCCACCAATGGAATTGCAGGAGATCAACACAGGATAACCCGAGCCGCTCGAGCCGCTGCTCCACACCCCTTCGCACGATGTCCCGCGTCATAGGGCCGGGAGGCGGGCACCATTTCGTCAGTGCGACTGGACGATTTTCCTGTCCTTTGAACCTGCGCAACAGCCTGCCCGCGATCACTTCGGACGTGCCGTAGTGATCAGCCATATCGAAACTGTCAAAACCCGCATCGACATAGTGCTGGAGATCATCTGCCCCTTTTTCCGGGTCGATCTCACCTGACTTCCGCTCAATATCGGCGACTTGCCACAGACCCGTCAGCACCCTGCTAATCGATAATCCATCTGCGAGCTGGACCCGGTCTGGGATCGTGTGCGGTATAGCCTCGCCCTGCATCTATTGGCCTCCTTGGTCATTGGCCTGCAACACGCGGAAGGACCGCTCGATGTCCTCGGTCAATGCCGCACGGGCGGCGTCAAGGTCACACCGCTCGAGCGCGTCGAGAATTTCATAATGATATTGATGCTCGGCGATCTCACTCGCCGATTTCTGTCGGATTATCAGGTTCAGATACGCCCCGTATTGCACCCACAGCGCCTCCACGATCGGCAGCAGTACCTCCGACCTGCAATGACGATAAAGTCCGAAGTGAAAATTGTAGTTCTGCGTCAGATCCGGGCCGTCATCGTAACCCTCAGTCGGCTTGGTCAGCACATCTCGCAAGGCCGCGATCCCGGCCGCGTCGATGTTCTCCATCGCCTGATCCAGCACGATAGTCTCAATTGCCAGACGGGCGGATTTCAGGTCTGCCATCCGCTTGCCGCTGAACTCAGGCACCAAAAGCGTTCGGCTTCTGGTGTCGATCAGCGCGCCTTCCGCGACCAGCCGCCGGACCGCCTCCCGCACGGGCGTCATGGATGTGCCAAGCTGGTCCGCGATCCCCCGCAGCGACAACACATCGCCGGGCGCAAACTCTCCGCGGGTAAATGCATCCCTGAGCGCTTGATAGGCACTATCCCGCAGATTGCTTTGGTCAATCGGAGCGATTCGAACAGCGGCCATTGGCATACCTTTCTGTTTTCCAAACGAATTTCGACACTTTTCAAGGCGTTTGACAAGCCTGCAATCATTTACCTAAGATAAAATATCACAGATCACAGCCATGAAATCAATTGCGGGACACCTGATAATGAATGAAGCGAACGGCTTCTGGCTCTACGATCTTCGGGTTGAGACCGTCCTGGACGGGCGCACGCCGGTATGCCGCCATGTGGAAGGCGAGCATTTCAGCGTTCGCGGAGAAAACCTGCGCTTCGAAGCCGACACGCAGATCTCGATGTATGCACTCGCCGCGCTTCTTCCGCTGCTTCCAGCCAAACAAAGGCTGACCGATCCATCCGACTGGATGTCCACTGATGCCGAGGTCGCCTGCCCTGACCCGCATTGCGGCGGACGGTTCCGCATCATCCGCGAGGACAAACGGTGGTTCTCCCACGCGGAAACAACCGGCCTTCCAGAGCAGCGGGACACCCCATATTGGCAGAAAGATACTGCATCATGACCATGCCGGAACGGACGAAACTGCGCCCCGGCCATGAAATTTCGCGTGTCATTCGCGGCGGCTGGCAGCTTGCAGGCGATCACGGCAGCGTGGATCGGGATGCTGCGATTTCAGACATGGAGGCCTTTCTCGACGCAGGAATAACCACCTTCGATTGCGCCGACATCTATACCGGCGTCGAAGAAATGATCGGCACGTTTATCGGCGGACTGCGCCAGCGGCGCGGGGCATCTGTTGCGGATCAGGTCATGGTCCATACCAAGCTCGTGCCGGACTTGTCCCGTCTGGCCGATCTGCGCCCGGAGGAGGTCGAGGCCATCATCGACCGCTCCTTGAAACGGCTGCAACTGGAACGATTGCACCTTGTGCAGTTTTTTTGGTGGGATCTCTCACTCGGACGCCCCGTCGAAGCCCTCGAAGTTCTAAAATCGTGCCAACAGAAAGGCAAAATTGCCAATCTCGGCACCACCAACTGGGACAGCGCTCAGATGGAGCGATTCACAGAGGCTGGCTATGATATTGCCTCCGCGCAGGTTCAGTATTCTGTCCTCGACCGTCGGCCGTCCCATGGTCTGGGTGACTGGGCCGCTGCCCGCGACATCCAGTTCCTGTGTTACGGAACCCTTGCAGGCGGCTTCTTGACCGAAAAATGGCTCGACCAGCCAGATCCCGGCTATGAGTTCAGTAACCGCAGCCTCGTGAAATATCGTCTGATCATCAGCGAATTTGGCAGCTGGGAACTGTTTCAGACCCTGCTCCACACCTTGAGCTTGATCGGGGCAAAGCACGGCGTGTCCCTCAGCTCCGTCGCGACTCGTTGGGTGCTGGACCAGCCGCAGGTGGCCGCCGCCATCGTCGGGGCACGTTACGCGCGGCATTTGCCAAAGACCCTACAGGTTTTCGACCTTGCACTCGACGCGGACGATCACGCCCGGATCGCCGCCGTTCAGGAGCGCGCCAGCGGCCCTTCCGGGCCCGTCTACGGGTTGGAGGGCGACCGCAACTCCCGCCATGGACGGATCATGAAATATAACCTGAACACCCGTCCGGATGACCCGACCTACAGGTCCGCAAATGGCTGATACTGTCTTCACCATAGACGGGCTTACCGTGACCTTCGGCGAATTTTGTGCGGTTGATGACGTCAGCCTGAAAGTGCGGCGCGGGTCTATTACAGGGCTGATCGGTCCGAATGGCGCTGGCAAAACAACTCTGTTCAATGCGATCACTGGCAATCTTTCCCCTGATCGCGGCACTGTTACGCTGAACGGGAAGCAGGTCACAGGCCTCCCACCGGATAGGCTTTTCGCGATGGGTCTTGGGCGGACCTTTCAAATCCCGCGCCCTTTTGCCCGCATGTCTGTTCTTGAAAACGTCATGCTGGCACCACTGGCACAAATCGGCGAGCGCCTGACGGGGCCATTCCTATCCGCCCGTGCTGTCAGGGCGCAGGAAAAGGAAATTCGCGTGCGCGCCATGGAAGTCCTCGAATTCATGACGCTCTCTCCATTGGCCGATCACCCCGCCGGGAAAATCTCAGGCGGGCAGATGAAGCTTCTGGAGCTGGCGCGTGTCCTCATGGGCGACCCTGAGATTATCTTGCTCGACGAACCCGCGGCAGGCGTGAACCCGACACTCGCAGGCACTCTGATCGAGCGGATCGAAGACCTTAACCAACAGGGCAAAACCTTTGTGATCATCGAACATGACATGGACTTCATCATGCGCCACTGCGATCCGATTATCGCCCTTGCGCAGGGCAAAGTCGTTTTTGAAGGCACCGCCGTAGAAGCTCAATCCAATCCGATCCTTCTGGATGCCTACCTGGGGGCGCGCGTCGATGCCTGATCCGGTTCTGAACGTCATGAATGTAACTGGCGGCTACGTGCCGGACCTGCCAATTTTGCACGGCGTCTCGATGCAGGCCCACCGCGGCTCGGTCACCGTCATTATCGGTCCAAACGGCGCAGGGAAATCGACGCTTATCAAGGCGATTGCCGGTCTCGTGCATGTCGCCGAGGGGTCGATCACACACGCAGGCACCGAGATAACCAATATCCGACCAGACAGGATGGCAAACCACGGCATCGCCTATGTCCCTCAGACCGATAATATCTTCCGCAGCCTTACGGTCCGCCAGAACCTCGCACTCGCTCTGCGCAGACATCTGGACCCCGCGGCGGGTCTGTCAGACTTGCTAGCGCAGTTCCCCGCGCTGACATCCAAGCTTGAAGAAAAGGCAGGCTCCCTGTCCGGCGGTCAGCGCCAGTTCCTCGCGGTGGCGATGGCCCTCGCAACCACCCCGAGCCTCGTTCTGATGGACGAGCCGTCCGCCGGTCTCTCGCCCAAGGCCGCGCAAGAGGTGCTCGAACAGGCCCGTGCGCTCACTGAAAACGGCGTGACGATCCTGCTGGTCGAACAAAATGTCAATCAAGCGCTGCGGCTCGCAGATCACTGTTACATCCTCGCGGAGGGCCGCAACCAGATCGACGGCAACGCCGCTGACCTCATTGGCGATCCCACTGTGGCCGAGATCTATCTCGGCGGCAAGAGATTGAGGGCAGGCGCATGATCCAGCACATGCTCGACGGAATTCTCGTTGGCGCCATCCTGTCGCTCGGGGCGACGGGGCTGACAATGGTCATGCACATGCTGCGTTTCGCCAATTTCAGCCATGCCGAACTCCTCTCGATCGGCGCCTATTCAGCGCTCGTATTCGACGCGATTTTCAAGTCGGCACTACCGGTTTTCGCCACGCAAATCGGTCCGCTCTCGATGACCCTCGCCCTCGGTCTTGCAATGATTCTCGCAATGGGGATCACCGGCGCCAGCGCGGTCCTGTTCGACAGGCTCGTTTTCCGGCGCGTGCGCGAAAAGGGGGACGAGCTTTCAATGGTCTTTGCATCCTTTGGACTGGCGCTCATCATACGAAACGCGATTGGCTTGATTTTCGGTCTCCATACCAAACTCTACAGCCAGGATATTGTCTTTGCGACAGTGCTCAGCCGCGATCCGTTGCTCCTGGTCAAGCCCGATCAACTCGCTACCTTGGGCATAGCGCTTGTTATCATACTCGCCCTGCATCTCACCTTGTCACGCACCAATTTCGGCTTCGCACTGCGGGCAGTCGCCGAAAACCCGAATTTGGCTCAGGTTAATGGCATCAATCTTCAAAAAATGATTGTGACAGTCTGGGTGCTAGGTGGTGGTCTGGCCGCGCTTGCAGGTGTCTTCTACGGTCTGAGCAATCAAATCACCCCTACAATCGGGCGCGATCTGGTGCTGCCCATATTCGCCGCGACAATCGTCGGTGGCATCGGTTCGATCTATGGCGCACTCCTCGGCGGTTTCATCGTCGGGCTGGCTGCAAACCTCGCCCTTCTGATCCTGCCGTCAGGCTACAGCCCGTCGGTTCCATTCCTGATCATCCTCGCGGTGCTGCTTATCCGCCCCAATGGCCTATTTGGAGAGGCGCGGACATGATCGGCCTGATCTCATATCTGGTGTTTTTCACTACCGTTGCCTCAATCCTCGCCATCGCCGTGCTGGGTCTGAACCTGCAATGGGGAAATACCGGCCTGTTCAACGGTGGCGTTGTAGCCTTTTTCGGGGCGGGCGCTTACGGGACTTTGCTGCTCGGCGGCACCCCGCAACCGGATCACATGGGCGGTTTCGGCCTGATCTATCCGCTCGCACTGCTCGGCGGCATGGTGGCCGCAGGTCTCCTTGCATGGATCGTGGGTGTTCTCACCCTGCGAATGCGGCATGACTACCTTGCCATTTCGACATTCGGCGTCGCGGTGGCTTTTGAAAACCTGATGCGCAATGCCGAATGGCTTTCCGGTGGCGCCAAAGGCATCCGTGGCTTCGAACGTCCGCTGCGCGCGGCGCTTGGCGACGGGTTTCTTTACAACCTGCTTTTTCTCCTCTTCGTGTTGCTGTTGCTCTTTGCCACCTATCGGTTTCTGGAATTGCTTGTCGGCTCTCCCTTCGGACGGCTCCTACGGGCGATCCGCGAGGATGAAACCGCCGCGCGCTCCCTTGGCAAAAGCCCTGATCGCATCCGCCTGATCGCCTTCATCACAGGATCGGTCATTATGGGGCTCGCAGGCGGACTTTACGGGACGTTCTACGCATTCGTCAGCCCGCAAGATGTGCTCCCGACCCTAACATTTCAGATCTGGGCAATGCTGATCGTCGGTGGCGCAGGGAACAATCGGGGGGCCATCATGGGCGCATTCCTGATTTGGGCCGCTTGGACAGCCAGCGGCTGGGGGCTGTCCCGTTTCGCACCGGTTGAAATGCAAATTTTCGCCGGATCCATCCAATACGTTTTGATCGGTCTGGTCATCGTCGGGATGCTGCTTTGGCGGCCTCAAGGACTGTTCCCGGAGAGACTGGTCGTATCGCAATCGGGTCACGCCAAGAATTGACCCATTTCACTAGGGAGACTGACATGAAAAAACTGAACAATTCAAAGCTGGCGCTCACGCTGGGCACCAGCATCGGGCTTGCGATGGTCGCGGGTTCCGCGATGGCACAGGACTGCACAACAAAGATCGGAGCCGTCCTGCCGACATCCGTGGACTGGGGCCGCCCGATCGCAGAGACCGCACAATTTGCCGTCGATCAGGTCAATGCCGCGGGCGGCGTTGCAGGATGCGAAATCGAAATGGTCCTGCGCGACACTCAGGTTGACCCCAAAGTCGGCGTCGATGCGGCCAAGGCACTCGTTGACCTTGATGGCGTTCAGGTTTTGCTCGGCGCGGTTTCCTCCGGTGTATCAATGCCGATACTCACCTCCGTGTCGGTTCCCAGCAACGTGATGCAGATGTCGTGCTGCTCCTCCTCGACCGCCTTCACCAAGCTGGCAGAAGAAGGCAACACCGACGGCCTGTTCTTCCGCACCTTCGCGACCACAGGCGTTCAGGCGGCTGTCGGCGCGAAGGTAGCCGCCGATCAGGGCTTCAGCTCTGTCGCTATCCTCTACAAAAACGATGACTGGGGACAGGATCTCAACAACCTGATCGCGAGAGACTTCGAAGCCCTCGGCATCACCGTCACCGCATCGGTCGCGATCAACGATGGCCAGCCCTCCTACCGCGCCGAGGTCACCCAAGCCCTCTCCGGCAGCCCCGAGGCGCTCTATCTGGGGCTCTACCCCGCAGAAGGCACCGCCGCCGTCCGCGAGTGGCTGTCGCTTGGCGGAACCCAGAATATGATCATGGCAAACTCCCTGAAGTCCGATGACTTCCGCGAGAATGTCGGTCTCCAATACCTCGGAAGCGCCCTCGGAACGGATACCGCGTCCCCCCGTGTTGCCAGCGCCGACGCTTTCGTCGCGGCTTATATTGACAGGTTCGACTCCGAACCCAACGGCCCGGGCCTTGCTAACAGCTACGACGCGACAATGATTGCGCTTCTGGCAATGGAAGCCGCAGGCAAAGATGCAACCGGCGATCAAATCGCCGCGTCGGTCGCCAGCGTCACCGATCCGAACGGCACACCTGTCACTGCCGATACCGCAGGCTTCGCCGCTGCGCGGGATGTCTTGGCCGGTGGCGGCACGGTGATGTATCAGGGTGCGACCGGCAATGTCCGCTTTGACGCCAATGGCGACGTTTCCGCCCCTGCGGTGGTGTGGAAATTCACCGAAGGCGGCACCGAAGAGGTTCAGTATCTCTCCCTGACGGAAGTCGATGATTTCATTGCTTCACTGAATTAACTTGATGACGGACGGGCCGCGGGATCATCCGGCGGCCCGTCTGCCCCAAACAGGCCTCAAGCCGGATCAGGAGGCCCGCCACCCCATCCGGCGAAAGATCAGCGCATAGGTGTCCGCCAGCGCGTGCAGCACCGTCGGATCGGCACTCCCGCGCTCCTGCCAGCCCATCGTCGCGACCCCTAGGATGCGCGGCGCAATCATCGGCTCCATTTCATCGTCACAGGTTGTAAACTCTGACCAGAACGTGCCCTGCACGCCGATAATTTTCTGCGCCAGTTCGGGCTCCTCATCAGGGACCGGATCCCACGCGATCGTATCCGCCAGGCCGATGATGGCAGCCCAGCTCGCCCCCCAGTCATCCTGCGCATCCGTTTGCGCCATATCCAGATAGACCTTCTGCCCCGGCGTCATGACGACCCGATAGCCAGCGCGTGCGGCCTCCAGCCCCGGCCCCTGTCCGGTCCAGCTGAAAAGGATGGCATCATTTCCAATCCCCTGCCGCCCGCGCGCAGATTCCTCCCATCCTGCCGGTGTCTTCCCCAACGCGACTACCTTTTGCGCAAGCCGGTGCATCGTCCAACCCATCACATCATCGGCTGTCTGCAACCCTTCAGTCACTTTGAGCGCATCCACCGCCGGTGATCCCGCCCAGGTGTCCTCCGGCAGTTCGTCCCCGCCGAGGTGCAGCACCGAAAACGGGAATATCTCGGCAATCTCCTGCACCATCGCCTCCCAGATCCGCCAGCTTTCGGGCATCGCCGGGTTCAGCACATTCTGTGCATATCCCTGCACGGACTGCTCGTCGCCACTTTCTTCCGGGTCGCGCGCATCTGGATAGACCCGCGCCAGCGCCAGCGCATGCGCGGGAACCTCGATCTCGGGCATCACCTGAATACCCAACGCCTCGGCATGGGCCAAAACCCGAATGACATCTGCGCGTGAATAGCTTCCGCCTGACCGCGCACCTCCGCCGAATACACCTGGCAGCAGCTCTCCCTCGCCTCGGAAATGAGTGGCGCGCAATTCCGGCAAGCACGCCAGCTCCAGCCGAAACGCCTCATCATCCGCAAAATGCCAGTGGAACCGGTTCAGTTTCATAAGCGCCATCACATCCAGAAGGCGCAGAATTGTTTCGACCTCGTAGAAATGCCGCGCACAATCAAGGTGCTGCCCGCGCCATTCGAAGCGCGGCGCATCCTCGATCACACCACATGGGATTCTCCCGGTATGGGTCACCATTAATGTCGCCAGTGAAACACCCGCATAGAAAAGGCCCGCGTCACTCCCATAGGTGATCGCCACGCGGCCATCAGAGATTTGGATTTTGTAGCTTTCCACAGCCCGCGCGGGATCATGCACCAGTTCCACTGCACTCCCATCACCGCGCAGCAAGCGCCCCAGTCCCGTGCGCTGCGCCAATTGGTCTGCCCGCCTCAATGCCGGATGATCGCTGACAACTCCGCTCAGAACCATCTCCCCACCTGCCGCCTCAAAGCGCTGCGGTTGCGGGCACAGCGTCAATGCCGGGACAGTTCCTTTTGGCCGCGCGATCCCCTCGCGCCGCACCCCGGCTGGCAATCTCGGCAGATCAATGACCTCGGTCCCTGCCCGCAAATACGCGCCCAGCGGCAACCATGCGCGGTTTTTCGGCGCGAACGCATCAACCAGATGCGCAATCGTAACCTCCGCGACCCGCCCCGGCACCAGATCCGGCAATTGCACTTCGGCATATCCTCCAAGGGAACGCACCATCTCCCCACCCTCCAGCACCTTTACGGGTGCCATGCAGGAGAAACAGAAAACAGGCTGCTCCACAGCGCGGTCACTATCGATACGGCAACGAATATGCGTTCCGTCGATCCAAGCCTCAAATTTCATAAGGTAATCCTCTTGGGCCTAGCCCATATTGTCGGGGCGCAATTCGGCCACGAAGTCATAAATGTCGGGCCGGTATAGCCCGCGCGTGAATTCAATCGGTCGCCCGGTATTGAGAAACGCAGTCCGCTCAATCCGCAGGATTGCGGTCTTTTCCGGCACGCCGAGCAATTTGGCCTCTTCTCCCGTGACGTTGATCGCAGAGACCCTCTGGATCGCGCGACTCGGCGCCTGTCCCGATTGCCTCAGCACCGCATTGAGCGACGTCTCCACGGCATCAGGATCGGGCAGGACATCGGCTGGTAATGAGGAGCGCTCAATCGCCATCGGCGTCTTGTCCGCGCTTCGCAGCCGCTCCACCCGCGCCACCTGCTGACTGGGCGACAAACCCAGCACCATCATCTCGTCCGGACTGGGGGCGAACAGCCCCCTGCTCAAAACGGTGCTGGTGGCGGTGCGCCCCCGCGCCTGCATATTCTCGCTGAAGGAAACCAGACTCGAGAGGGATTGCTCGGTCTTTGGGGACGCCCGCTGCACAAAGCTTCCGGCCCCGCGCCGCTGCTCGACCAAACCCTGTTCCACGAGTTCTGCAACAGCCTTCCGAACGGTGACACGGCTGACCTCCGCAAGCTCGGCAAGGTCGCGCTCCGGCGGCAACTGATAGCCCTCCTCCAGCCGCCCGTCTGCGATTGCAGATGCAACATGACGGGCCAGTTGCAGATAGCGCGACCCCTCTCCGGGGCGGTGCCAGGCCTCCGCCAGAAAAAGCTGCCGATTCGATTCCATCCGTTCTACCGCCTTGTTTTTGGTATCTTTTCCTTAATACCAATAGCCCAACAGGACTACTGGATAGACCCAAGTCTGGGCAGAAAAATCTCAGTTAATCAAGAGGAAAGAGACCAATTGGATTATTTGGTATTATTTTGGTAGTATTTTAATTCACGCTTGGTAATATTCCTCCAAGACGTCGCCCAACTCGCGGCACGGGAGGGACAATTGGCAAATACCGCAACGAAATCTCAGAAGATCCGCCGGAGCCTGCCTGAGGCCTGGTTCGCTTGGGCGCTGATTACTCCAGCGGTCATTTTTATTGGCGTCATTGTCGCGTGGCCCCTGTTCGAGACGTTCCGGCTTTCGTTCACTGATGCTCGCCTTGGCGGGGAAAATTATGTTGGGCTCGAGAATTACGCTGAACTGGCCGACAGCCGGAAATTCCAGCAAACGATCGTGCGCACATTCTATTGGATGTTCCTCTCGGTAAGCTTGAAGCTGGTGTTGGGTCTGATCGGCGCGACGCTTCTCAATGCCGCAGTGCCGGGGCGGGCATTGTTCCGGGTACTCGTGATGCCGCCCTGGGTAATCCCGATGGCGATCGGCATGATCGGCTGGCTGTGGCTGTATAATGGCGCCTTCGGCGTACTGTCCGGCACAGCACAGCATTTCGGGATCATCGACAAGGCTTTCGAATTTCTCGCCTACAAGCAGTCGGCATTCTACTCCGCCGTGGTCGCGGATGTTTGGGTCGGAACCCCCATGGTTACGCTTTTCTTCCTTGCCGCAATGCAGGGGGTGAGCCGAGATCTTTACGAGGCAGCATGGGTGGATGGTGCAGGGCGCTGGTATCGTTTCCGCCGGATTACAATCCCGCAGATCATGCCGGTGATCGTTTCAATGGCACTGCTTTCGGCGATTTTCACCTTCAACAGCTTTGAGATCATCTGGATCCTGACCGAGGGCGGACCGCGCAATGCAACGACGACCCTGATCATCGACACCTACAAAACGGCAATCGGAAATTTCAAATTCGGCGAAGGCGCAGCGCGTGCGGTGGTGATTGTTGTCCTGCTGGCCGTCTTCTCACTGATCTACCTGTTCTTCCTGAACAAAGTGAACAAGCATTACGGGGTGAAGTAAGATGATGGACCGTTACACAAAACTTCAGATGGCGGGAATCTATGCTGCCGTTGCTGTCTTTCTAATCTTCATCCTATTGCCGTTCTTCGAAATGTTCATGGCTTCACTGAGGCCGCTAGAGCACCTGTTCCGCAGCCCCTATCAATTCTGGTCGGACGATTTCAGTTTCCGGGCCTATCGCGACATGTGGGTCACGGTACCGCTCTTGGGTCGGTACATTTTGAATTCGGTATTTATTGCCGGATCGGTGACTGTGCTGACCTTGGTTTTGGTAGTGCCTGCGGCCTACGCCTATGCCCGCCTCGATTTCCCCTTCAAAAATGCCTCTCTGGGCATGTTCCTCGGGGTGAATATGTTTACCGGCGCAGTGCTTTTGATCCCTCTGTATAGAGTATTGAGCACACTCGGGCTGTTGAACACCTACTGGGCGATGATCGTTCCAGGTGTCGCCTTCCTGATACCGACCGGCATTTGGCTGCTACGCTCGTATCTGGAAAAGATTCCGGTCGAGCTGGAAGAGGCCGCCTACATGGATGGCGCAAGCCGTATGTATACGCTGCGCCGCGTCGTCCTGCCGTTAGCTGTTCCGGGGCTGATCGTTGTGGGGACCGCCATCTTTATCGGGGCGTATGCACAGCAGTTTCTATTCGCAATCACTTTCAACCAAACGCGCGAGTACCAGCCTTTGCCAGCCGGTCTGTTCGAGTTCGTCGGCTACCAGACGGTGACGTGGAACGAAATGATGGCGGCGGCCTTAACGGGCGTTCTGCCGGTGATGGTGATTTTCCTATTCTTGCAGAAATACCTTGTGGCCGGTCTGACCGCAGGGGCTGTCAAAGAATAACTACCAAGGTCCAAAAAAGGGAGAGACCAATATGAGAAACTTGAAAACATTAACAGTGGGAGCCGCGCTTCTTTGTGGGTCGGCGCTCTCAGCGCAGGCAGAAGAATTGCACTTCATCATGTGCGGTGGTGAAGCCTTCCACGCCGACCAGAAGGTTGTCGCCGATTTCGAGGCCGCAAATCCTGGTGTAACGGTGAACCTCGAACAGGTTCCGTGGGGGACGTGCCAAGACAAAGCTTTGACCCTTGCCGCCGCAGGTAACCCGCCGTCGATCGCCTATATGGGTAGCCGAACCCTGCGCCAGCTCGCCAATAATGACCTTATCGTTCCTGCTCAGATTTCAGACGAAACCCGCGAGGCCTATCAGCCGGGAATTCTGAATACCGTGACAATCGAAGGCACCGAATGGGGTTATCCGCGGGCGTTCTCCACTAAGGCACTTTTCATCAACTGTGACTTGGCCGAAGCCGCAGGAGCGACATGCGAAGCCCCCAAGACCTGGGACGATATGTATGCACTCGCAAAAGCGATCAACGACAATACCGAGGCCGCTGGCGTAGGGCTTGCCGGCAAAGACTTCGACAACACGATGCACCAGTTCCTGAACTACCTCTATTCGAACGGTGGTGTGGTGATCGACTCGCAATCCGGTGAAAACATGCTGGACAGCGATCAAACACGCGAAACGCTCGCATTCTACGGCAAGCTTGTAAATGTGGCTCAGGAAGGTCCGACCGCATGGGAACGTTCGCAGCTGACTGATCTTTATAATGACGGCAAAATCGGTATGTACATCAACGGCCCGTGGGGTCGTGGTGCGCATAACGACAGCATCAACGAAATCACGGTTCCGGTACCGCACGGTCCAAGTGGCGACAATGGCACCCTCCTGATCACCGACTCGATTGCGGTCTTCAAAGGCTCCGGCCACGAAGAACTGGCACATCAGCTGGCCGGGATGCTGACCACTGGCGACAGCCAGTATGCACTGGACACCGAGTGGGGCCTGACACCGATCTTTGACTATGCAAAGCTCGGCTTCGAGAACCCCTACTACGAGGGTGACGATTACTGGCAAGTCTTCGTGAATGGAATCGGCGCAGGTGGCCCCGAGCCGCTCGTCGAAGATTTCAAATCCCTGCAATCGGTGTTCACCAACATGATCCAGGGCATCATTCTTGATGACGATACCGTCGATAACCTCGTGACGATCGCGGGCGAAGAACTCGACGACGCCCTCTAAGGCTCCTCCCACGTTCGGGCGGCGGGGTCCCTGCCGCCCGGACACACCATTCCCTCCAGAAATCAGGACAGGATAGATCCGTGGCAACCCTCGACCTTAAGAAAATCAGCAAGTCCTTTGGCGAAGCCAAGGTTCTGCATGACATTGATCTTGCCATCAGGGACAAGGAATTCGTCGTGTTCGTCGGTCCGTCCGGCTGCGGAAAATCCACCCTCCTGCGGATCATCGCCGGTCTCGAAGAGGCGACCGAGGGCGCAATCATCATCGGCGGCGATGACGTGAGCAAAGCGCATCCTGTAGAGCGTGGCATCTCTATGGTGTTCCAGTCCTACGCCCTGTATCCGCACCTGTCTGTGTATGAAAACATCGCCTTCCCACTCCGCGTCCAGAAAATGGAAGCTCAGGAACTGGACGCCCGCGTTCAGAAGGCCGCAGGCATCCTGCAACTGACCGAAAAGCTTCAGTTAAAGCCCGGTCAACTTTCCGGCGGCCAGCGCCAGCGTGTGGCGATCGGCCGGTCCATCGTCCGCGAACCCAGCGTGTTCCTCTTTGACGAGCCGCTCTCGAACCTCGACGCCGCTCTGCGCGGCGATATGCGGGTCGAACTCTCCCAGCTCCACCGTAATCTGGACGCCACCATGGTCTACGTCACCCACGACCAGATCGAGGCCATGACAATGGCCGACCGGATCGTGGTTCTCAACGGCGGGCGCGTCGAGCAGTTCGGCACCCCGATGGAGCTTTACCACCACCCCCAGACCAAATTTGTGGCAGGCTTCATCGGCCAGCCGAACATGAATTTCGTCCCCGCAACGATTTCTCAAGTCGCCGCGTCCGGCGTCAGCGTCGATCTCGATTGCGGCGGCAGTTTGACCCTCCCCGTTGAACCCGGCTCCGCGGCCGCGGGCGACCGCGTAGAGGTCGGCATCCGCCCCGAAGACATCTCGACAGGCGAAGGCATCAACCTCAATGTCACCGTGCTCGAGCGCCTTGGCGGGGTAACAATTTCCTACGGAACATTAAACGACGGCACGCGCTTCTGCGCGGCGCTCGATGGTGTCGCTACCGCCAAAGAGGGCGAGCCTGTGGGCATCACCGTCGATCCGGCCGCCTGTCATCTCTTTGATGCCAGCGGATCGGTCCTCCGCCGCAAGAACGCCCCCGTTCTGGCAAGCTAGGGAGCGCGCAGATGAAAGTTGTCACCGCCGGGATCGGTCTTCGGGCCGGTCACGTCCTCTCCATCCTCAAGGAGACCATGCCGGAGATCGAGTTTTGCGGCTATTTCGATCCACAGCCCACATTTCTCCATATGATCGGAGAGGATGTTCCCCGCTTTGAGAGCGTCGAAGAGATGCTGGCGACGGTCAAGCCGGACCTCTTTTTCGTCGGCTCCCCAAATCGCTTTCATCTCGATCAGATCCGCCTCGGGCTCGAGGCAGACGTTCCACATATCTTCACCGAAAAGCCGGTTGTGGTTTCTATCGCCGAAACGATGGAACTGGCGCGCTTGCTCGCAAAACATGATGCAGCGGGCCGCGTCATGGTGGGGCTGGTGCTGCGCTATTCCCAGCATATGGTCGACCTGCGCAGCGCCATCGCCGATGGCGCCCTCGGCCAGATCGCCTCGCTGGAGGCGAACGAGCACATCGGTCCTTACCACGGCGCCTTCTTCATGCGCGACTGGCGCCGTATGGCCGAGCATTCGGGCGGCTTCATGCTGGAAAAATGCTGCCATGACCTCGACATCTACAACATGATCACCGCGTCCCGCCCCGCACGCGTCGCCAGCTTTGGCGGCCGCCGCTCTTTCCTGCCCGGACACGCACCCGCCTCGAATGCAGAGAACGAGATTTTCCACGTCAAAAAATCCGTCTGGGAATTCGTCGATGATCCGTTTCGCTCCGACGGTGACATTATTGATTTTCAAACAGCGATCCTGTCCTACGAAAGCGGGGCCAGCCTCGCGTTCCACACCAATCTCAATGTTCCCGACGAGCACCGCCGCTTCTGCGTCATGGGCGCACTGGGGATGGCCGAGGGGGATTTCGTGCGCGGCTACCTCAAAGTCACGCGGCGCGACGGCTCGATCCACACCGATCAGGACTACACCAAGGGCGACAAGGCCCAGCTGGGCCACCATTACGGTGCCGATCACATGATGGCCGCCGATCTCGCCGCCTACCTGCGCGGCGAGGAAGAGCGCCTACCCGTCTCCATTGTCGATGCGCTGGAGGCTGGCGTCGCCGCCCTTGCCCTTGACGAAGCCCGTGCCAGCGGACAGGTCGTCGACCTGACCGAGACATGGGCCGAATTTGATCAATACAGGCTTCGCAAATGAACCCACGCCCCCATTCCGCCGGTCATTTCATGGCCGCAGAGCTCGCCGAGAGCGTCGATGTCTTCTGCCGTGCCGCAGCCGTCGATTTGCGCACCGGTCGTGCCCCCCTTCCCCTCAACGACGTTGACGCGCTCTACACCATTGCGCGCGGATCCTCCGATGCGGCTGCCAATATCCTGTCGTATGAATTCATGCGTGAACTGGGAATCCCGGTTACATCCCTCCCCCCTTCAGTGTTCTCAGTCGGCGGCGGCGTCGCGATGCGCCGCGCGGCGGGGCTCGTGATCTCCCAGTCAGGTGCCAGCGAGGATCTGGTGCGCACCGTCACCGGCATCCGTACGGCAGGCGGGCGCGTTGCTGCGATCACGAACGTCCCCGGCTCGCCTGTCGAGGCGGCAGCCGATCTGACCGTGCCGATTTCCGCCGGACCGGAACAGGCCGTCCCCGCCACCAAAACCGTTATCGGCTCCGTCGCAGCCGGACTTGCGCTCCTCGCCGCTCTCGCACCGGATTACGCAACACGGCACGCCACCAGCACAAAGGCCTTCGCCAATGTCGGTGGCCTTCCCCCCGAAAAACACGCCCAACTGCGGGCGGCGCTCCTGCGTGCCCGGCACGTCTATGTCGTGGGCAGAGATACCGGCTTTGGCGCCGCACATGAGGTCGCCCTGAAAATCAAGGAGACCTGCGCCATCCATGCCGAGGCCTACTCCGCCTCCGAAGTGCTTCATGGACCGCTTCAACTGGCAACAAACCCGCTGACAGTACTGGTGCTCGACACCGGCGCGCCCGGCACGGCCGAAAGCATCGAAAACGCGATCTCGCGGTTTTCCGCAACATCCGCGACCGTCCACAGGATCGCGCCCACCATCGCCGGTCTGACGCCCGCCGCGGCTGCCGCCGCCCTTCTCCGTCAGCTCTATCCTGTTATTCTGGATGTCGCGCTCGCTCTCGGGCTTGACCCCGATGCCCCCGAAACACTTTCCAAGGTCACAGTAACCCGATGACAGACGCCTCCCATACACGCTGGGCAACCTGGTCAGAAATCCACGCACAACCAGCCATCTGGCGACAGTGGGCCGAGATTTGCGACTTCGCAGCGCATTGTGCGTGGATCGCGGATCAGGACTTCGATGAAATCTGGTTCTGCGGCGCGGGAACCAGCGCATTTATCGGTGACATCATTGTCGCTGGCCTTGAGGCGCAGCGCGGCGGCCCGACCCTCCGCTCCGTTCCCAGCACCGACCTCGTAGCCCGCCCCCACGCCTATCTCTCCGGTCGCCGTCCACTCGTCGTGAGCTTCGGGCGCTCTGGCAATTCCGCTGAATCGATCGGCACTTTGGATGCCCTCGATGCGCTTAGCCCCGATGCCCCACGGCTGAACATCACTTGCAATCAGAATAGCGCCCTCGCGACACGCGGCGGTGCCGAGACCCGCGTGATCACGCTGCCGCCAGAAACACATGACAGCGGCTTTGCCATGACCAGCAGCTTTTCCACGATGCTGCTCACCGCGCTCGAACTATTCTCGAACGACTCCGATCCGGCGCGGCTGTCCCGCGCGGCGGATTGTTTCGACGCGACATTGCCCGCGGTTCAGGCCGCCGTTGGCCCTATTCCCGAACGGGCCGTGTTCCTCGGAACCGGCCCCCTCACCTTTGCCGCCCGCGAATCCGCCCTGAAAGTCATGGAGCTTTCGGCAGGTGCCATCCCATGCCTGTGGGACAGTGTGCTCGGCTTTCGTCATGGGCCGAAATCCTTCATCACGGATCAGACCCGCGTCATCGTCCTGACCGGAGCCGACACCCCGGACGCCCGCTACGAACAGGACCTGATCGACGAACTGCGCTCCCAGTTTCCCGACACCAAGGTCACCTGCATCGGGCCGGACGGCGACATTGATCTCCCCCATCCCGATGGCCCCGCTTGGGCATCACCAAACGCCGTCGCATTTTCGCAGATCGCCGGCACCGTCTGGGCCGATGCCGCAGGCCGCAATGTCGATGATCCCTTCTCCGGCCAAGGAACGCTGACCCGCGTTGTTTCCGGCGTCACGCTCTACAAGGTGCAGTCATGATCCGCGCGGCGGGGATTGACCTCGGCGGCACCAAGTCAGAGGTGCAGCTCTTCGATGCCGAATGGAACCGCGTCGCCCAGCGCCGCGACGCAACCCCGCGCGATTATGACAGCCTCGTTTCCGTGCTTGTCGAGCAGGTCCAATGGGCCATCGCGCAGGCCGGGGCTCCGATCCCCCTCGGTGTGGGCGCCGCTGGCCTCGTGGATGCAGGCGGCAATGCATTTACCGCCAATCTCCCCGCCAAAGGCCGCCCACTTCCGGCCGACATTGCACAGATATCAGGGCACCCGATCACCTACGTCAATGATTGCCGTGCGCTGGCACTCTCTGAAGCCACGTTCGGCGCAGGTCGCGGCTATCGCACCGTGATGTCGCTGATCCTCGGCACCGGTATCGGTGGAGGGATCGCCCTTGACGGCAAGCTTGTGCCCGGCCCCGCGGGAACAGGCGGTGAATTCGGCCATACCCCTGCGGCTGCGGCCGTCGTTTCCCGCCATGGCCTGCCGATTTATCGCTGTGGATGCGGGCGGCTCGGATGCGTTGAAACCTATATCGCCGGTCCGGGTCTGAGCCGCATGGCCGGAGACCTGACCGGAACGCCTGCCTCCCCGGAAGAGATAAGCGCAGGCAAGGGCCGCGACGAAAATCTCCGTAAAGTCTGGTCCGTCTGGCTTGAAATGACGGCGGAGCTCCTCCTTTCCCTCGTGCAGACGGCCGACCCCGATGTAATCGTCCTTGGCGGTGGGCTGAGCCAGGTGCCCGGTGTCACCGAAGATCTCGCCACCGCACTTTCCGCCACCCAGATCGCAGGCTTTGGTGCGCCCCGCATCGTCCTTGCCGAAGGCGGTGACGCCAGCGGCGCCCGAGGCGCGGCTCTTGCCGCTGTTCAGGAGGCGCAGGATGACTGAGCACCTCAGCAAGATCGTCGCAGACAACCGCGCCGGCACCCCCTGTGCCATCGTCTCGGTCTGCACCGCCCACCCTGACGCCCTCCGCGCCAGCCTCAACTGGGCCGAACGGCGCGACATCCCCATCGTGATCGAAGCGACCAGCAATCAGGCCAACCAGGACGGTGGATATACCGGCATGACCGCCGCCGACTTCGCCAGCGCCCTGTGGAAAATGGCGGACGGGCTCGGAGTTGATCGCGCCCGCGTGACCCTCGGCGGCGATCACCTCGGCCCGCAGGCATGGCGTGCCCTTCCGCCCGAGGCCGCAATGGAAAAGGCGCGCGTTCTGGTCGAAAGCTATGTCGAGGCTGGCTTCGACAAAATCCACCTTGATTGCTCCCAAGGCTGTGCCGGTGAGCCTGAGCAGCTATCAGATCACGACACTGCCACCCGCTCCGCTGACCTCGCGGCCCGATGTGAGGCCGCCGCGAGCGGGCGCGACATCCTCTACGTCATTGGCACCGAAGTTCCCCCGCCCGGCGGAGCACGCGCAGATGAAGAAGGCGACATCCCCGCCACCACGCCTGACGCCGCGCGGCAAACCCTCGCCGCCCATGCAGAGGCGTTCGCCGCCGCCGGTCTCGACGGCATCGAAGCGCGCGTCGCGGGCCTTGTCGTCCAGCCCGGCGTGGAATTCTCTCCGATGCACGTCAATCACCTGCCCCTCGACCGCGATCCGGGTCTGCGGGCAGTTTCACGCGACTGGCCCGCACTCTGCCTCGAGGCCCATTCCACTGACTACCAGCATCCGGCAGCCTATCACCGGCTGGCTGAATTGGGGTTCGCCTTCCAGAAGGTCGGCCCCGCCCTGACTTTCGCCTATCGTGAAGCGCTCTATGCGCTCGATTGGGCGCTCACCCTTTCGGGCCACGGCGTCGGTCTCTTCAAAGCGATGGAAAGCCTTTTGCAATCCGATCCGGCGCATTGGGCGGGGCACTACGCCCCCGGCGACCAGATCGCCCGCCATTTCGGATATGCAGACAGAATTCGCTACTACTGGCCCCGTGCCGAGGCCCGCAGCGCCGTCACCGCCCTTCTGCACGCGGTCTCAGAGCACAATTTGCCCGAGCCGCTACTCTCACAGGTATTTTCCAACGCCTGCCTTGATAGGGCGGAGACCCTTTCCGGGCCATTTTCCCAGCGCCTCATCGACGCCAAAATCGAGCTGGCGCTCGACCCCTATGACCTGACCCAGCGAGGTGCCCCATGACCGATAAATGGCTGTTGCCCAAGCTGGTCTTCGACGGGGACCACCTACGCCCCGACATGGCCCTCAATATTCGTGACGGCCGGATTGTTGCCCTGACGCCGCGCAACGAGGCCCACTCCGGTGCGGAACCTGTCTCCGGCATCGTGGCCCCGGGGTTCATCGACCTTCAGGTCAACGGCGGCGGCGGCTTTCTCCTGAACGCCACGCCCACTGCCGATGCCATGTCCCGCATTGCCGCTGCGCACCGGCCCTTTGGCACCGTCGGCATTCTCCCAACCGTCATCACCGATACGCCAGAGGTCATGGCCGCCGCCGTCGATGCGGCACTGGAGGCACAATCAGATATGGCACTCCTTGGCCTGCATATCGAAGGTCCGCACATCGCCCCACCCCGGCGCGGCACCCACGCCGAACGCTTCATCCGTCCGATGGATGCCAGCACGATCGCTCATGTCGAACGGCTCCGCGCCGCCGGTATTCCGATCATGATCACCCTCGCCCCCGAAGCCGCAACCACTTCACAAATCCGGGCACTCGCCGATACAGGCGCGATCATCTCGATCGGCCACTCCGATGCTACAGCAGACGAAACACATGCTGCCATCGCGGCCGGGGCGACCTGCGCGACGCATCTGTTCAATGCTATGTCCCCCATGCTGAACCGCGCACCCGGCGTCGTCGGCGCGGTGATCAACTCGGACATCCACGCCGGACTGATCGTCGACGGCTACCATGTCGCCGATGAAATGATTGCGCTCGCCATCCGTGCGCGCCCCGTGGCTGACCGTATGTTTCTGGTCTCCGATGCAATGCCCACAGTCGGCGGACCGGATCAATTCGATCTCTACGCCCAGAGCGTCCGCCTCTGTGATGGCCGCCTCGTCAATGCCGAAGGCTCCCTTGCAGGCGCCCATCTGACCCAGGCGACCGGCCTGCACCGCCTCCACACCATCGTCGGGATTGACCGCGAGACCGCTCTCAGAATGGCAATTTCCATCCCAGCGCGGCTCATTGGACGCGAGTCCCATGCCGGCATCATCAATCGCCCTGTCTCCGAGATCATCCGCCTGTCGGATGACCTGAGCTTCAGCGGCTACCTTCTCGAACCCTGAGCCATGCGTGCAACGCTCGAAGTCTGCGTCGATGCGCCGGACGATCTCTTTGCCGCCGTCGCCGCCGGTGCTGACCGCATCGAACTGTGCAGCGCACTTGCGCTCGGCGGTCTGACCCCCTCTGCAGGACTGATCGAACAGGCCCGCCAATGCAGCGTTCCCGTCTACGCGATGATCAGGCCCCGTGGCGGTTCGTTTTGCTACAGCGAGGCCGAGATATGTCAAATGGAGCACGACATCGCCACCATGCGCGCGGCCGGATTGGCCGGCGTAGTGTTCGGCGCCCTGACGCATGACGGCCCGCCCGACGTTGCAACCCTCCAGCGCCTGATCAATGCCGCACAGGGGTTGGGTCTCACATTGCACCGCGCGGTCGATCTACTCTCCGATCCCGTCACCGCCGTTGAACCTGCCAAAGCCCTCGGCTTCGAACGCATCCTCACCTCCGGCGGCGCCCCCACAGCACCCGAGGGCGCACGCACGATCGCCCGAATGATCGCCGCAGCAGGACCGGACATAGAGATCATGGCAGGAAGTGGCGTCACCGCCGCCTCCGTCCCCGCCCTCCATGCAGCGGGCGTCCGGTCGTTCCACGCCTCCTGCTCACAAGCCGACGCAGACGGTACCCGATCCCTGAACCACCAGGCGCTCCGCGACCTTAGACACGCCGTCACCAGCCTTGATCAGTAAAAAGCCGACATCAAACCAACCCGCGAACAGGTTAGATATCCGCATTCGAAGGATAATGGGGAAAGTTTTATGGCGGAGACGATGGGATGATCCGACATTCCAACTTAAGCCCTTGAAGGCATTGAATCTAATACGTAAAGCCAGTGCATCGTGTGTGGAAAACGTGTGTGGTGAACGTGCCTAAATACCTTCAAATGCGTCGTCGCCGTTGGTATGCGACCTTGGATATTCCGAAGAGCCTTAGACCTCTGTTTGGTGGTAAGCCGAGATTTGTCCAAAGCCTGCGCACCGAGAGCCTAACAGTTGCGGAAAGACGATGTCTGCCGGTTGTTGCCAATTGGAAGTCGCTGATTGCAAGCGCAAAGAATGGTGATCCAACCCCGCTCAATGACCACGTTGATGACGCGATCTTGTGGCAAGAAATGCTCTACGATGCCACTGATGCGGATTCAAAAGCGGGGATTGAATATGGTCTCTCAATCACCGCTGAAAAACTTGACAAGGAAAAAGTCGGAAGAGGTGTCGAACTGTATAAAGTTGCCACAAGGCAATGGCACCTAACTTCTCGCCATGTCGAGGACTGGCTAGCGACTCTTTCCAATGAGCCAAAGAGCATCGATATGAAGCGGACAGACCTAGACCGTCTGTCGTCCAAATTTCACCTGACCCGTGATGTTCGCAGAAATGCTGTTAGGCAATGGGTCGTAGACCTACAGCAGCGGGATGGACTGAAAACCTCTACTGTACGCCGCATAATTTCCACATGCAGAGGGTACTGGCGCTATCTTCAGATGCTCGAGGTTGTTCCTGATAGTACTGACCCGTTCAACGATGTCGTGCCTGCCAATTCCCAAAAGACGAAAGCCGAAGTCGCCGCGAAGCGAAGAGCCTTTACCGCTGCGGCAGTTTTGCAACTTCATCAAGCGGCAATCGAAAAGGAAGACTCGGATCTAGCGGACCTCATAACCCTGGCAATGTGGACTGGCTGCCGGATTGAGGAACTATGCAGCCTGAAAGTTGCACAAGTTCATTCAGACTACTTCGAAATTTCCGAGGCCAAATCTGAGGCCGGTTGGCGCGAAGTGCCGATACACTCAAAATTAGCCCCTTTAATTGAGCAGCTTGTGACCCGCAGTATTGACGGCTACCTCCTCTCCGGTCTCACAAAAAACAAGTACGGAGATCGCTCAAACGCCATCGGTAAACGCTTTGGACGGCTCAAGACGAGCATGGGCTTTGGGTCAAACTATGTATTCCACTCGATAAGGAAGACCGTAGCGACACAACTGGACGCAGCTGGAATCCCTGAGCCAGTTACTGCCCGCATTTTGGGGCATGATATTCCTACAATGACATATGGAATTTACTCGGCAGGAGCGCCAATGGCGGTCAAGAAAGAGGCCATCGAAAAGCTAGAATACCCATCCAAATAGTGATTTATCACGAGCGACCATTTACCCCGAACTAGCATCGCAGCAAAGGCTTGTTGCTCATTGTTCGAGCCTTTCATCGAGGTTTGCTGACGGTATCATTGGCCCCGCGACGATAGCCGCAATTCAGCGCTTTCAAAGAGCTTACGGCCTGACACCTGACGGTATAGTCGGAACACAAACCCTCCGTGCTTTGATGTCACAACCAACCGGTGCCTGTTACTAAAAGCTATCCAGGCTGCATCGTCTCCTATGTTGGGGGAGTTGCTGAGATCGAACAGGCAATATTTCCCAGCATTGGCTGCCGCAATGGACGAGGGGAAACGTAGATTCTTCAGGTTGCGTCAGCTTTAGAACCACAACATCTGGGGCTAACACTAGATATAGTGGTTTTTCAAAAGGTAGGCACTACGACTTTTTGAGCCTACATACAATACTTGGACAACACTTGGGGAGGCACACAACATATTGTGGTTAGACTCCCTCATACCCATAGAGTGGCTATCTGGAAATGGCCCGAAAAAGACCAGCAATATCAATGACTTAAATTAAGTTCCACCATTGAATACCCCGGTCCCTATACCCTTAGGTATATAACTTAGGTAGATACTTAGGTTCAGAACTTAGGTTCAGACCTTAGGTAGAACTGCAGTTTTCTAGAGTATGAGTAATCAACAACAACAACATAGTTGATTACTATCTCTAGTATATCTGTAGTTCATGCACTGTAGTCTTCTAGAGAGCCTCTATCCCCGAGGAGGAGGAGGAGGGGATAATAACTCTAGTTAGGTACTACAGCTCATAGACCCTAGTCTTCTAGAGAGCCTTCATGATCATCATCATCAGTATGATATCATAGCTCTAGTAGTACTACAGTTCATAACCTCTGGTCTTTCTGTAGTCATCTAGAGAGCCTATGACCACCACCACCTAGTGGTCATACTGTCTAGTATCACTACAGGTCATTACCTCTGGTCTCCTCGTGAGGTCATACTGAAGATCATCCTCTAGTCAGACTGCCGCTCATGACGCGGGTTATCCTCAATGTTCCCTCTTCAGACCCAGACATGTGTCTCCCTCTCTGGGTCCCCCTCCTGCTCTCCTAAAGCCCCTCGCTTCAGGTGTCTTCTGACCAAGACCTCTGATCCATGCGAGGGGCTTTTTTTTCGAGATCGGCTTTAGGGGTCTTTTCTTAGGCCGCGAGGTCTACACATGTCAGGTCACTCTGCGCAGTCGACAGGCCTTTGCACGGCCCTTACCGAAGACCAACCAATGCATGGTCTGATCAGCAGATCCTCCTGCGCCCCGCTCGTCGAGCCACAGGCTCCGAGCAATCATTCCCCACCTTCGCCATACAGGGCAGATACATGAGTTGTGACGCAGCTCGCATGTGTCTGCCCTTTTTTGTTCCGTCATCTTTGTTGGCGGTTGTTCTTTCCTCACTTCTCTCAAAGGGTAGGCATGAGCGATCTTCTTTAGGTCTCTCAGGTCTGCCCTTTTTTTTCGACGTCATCGTTCCGAGATTGCCTCACGATTCAAATGCGCCTGAGAGACTCTCAGAGAGTCACTGAGTGCCCCTAAGCGCTCCGCAGCACGTTGGGGTGCCAATAAGCCCCAAGACTCCTCAGCGAGTCTCTCCGTGAGTCTGAGGGGCATGGTCAATTTGCGAGGCTCTGCCGAAGGCTGAATTGTTGGGTGTGGGGGATACACAAACCGCCCGCTTACCCAAAACACACAAGGACTCTCAGAGCGCCGGAGAGAGTCACTGAGTACGGGTTGGGTCTTGCGAGTCCCTGAGGTTAAAACAGGCGCTAACGATCCTCCTCGAGTCTCTCCGTAGCTCTCAGAGTCATATGTGCTCTTATGGCCTGTGGGCGACCAAGCCCGCGACTGATTTTGCTGCAAAAATCTGAACAGGTATTCGATAGGTCGTCTTGCGATTGTTTCCCCCGCTGGGGGCTTGCCAGTGACAGCCTCAGCGCATCGGTGATTGCCGCATAAAGACCCATAGTCGACCGGCAACCGTCAAGCCTTCAGCCCATGGAGGACCGTCAATATGCTGAGGGGTGCCTCCTTATTTTTTGTCCGTAGAGGTATACCTCAGTGGACACTCCCTGTGGTCTTATTTTTTGTGTCCGTAAGGCTTGACTTTGATCAACGGACATCGCTAACAACGGACAGGACTACAAAGGACACACATACTCATGACCAAGACCATCCTCTATGCCCGCGTCTCCACGGCAGACCAAACCCTCGATCATCAGCTGTCCCAGGCTCAAGCTGCAGGCTTCTCCATCGATGAAGTCATTGCCGACCATGGGGTCTCTGGCGTCAACACTCCCCTAAAAGAAAGACCTGAAGGAAAGCGGCTCCACGACAAACTGCGCCATGGGGATACATTGGTTGTCCGCTGGGTGGATCGTTTAGGGCGGAACTATCAGGACGTTACAGATACAATACGGCACTTTATGCGCCTTGGGGTGGTCATTCGCACGGTCATCAATGGTCTGACCTTCGATGGAGCCACCAAAGACCCGATGCAAGAAGCTGTCAGAGATGCCCTAATCGCCTTTATGGCAGCATCCGCTCAAGCCCAAGCCGAAGCACAAAAAGAAGCCCAAAGAGCAGGCATAGACGCCGCCAAGCAGGACCGCAGTAAGTACCGAGGCAAAAAGCCCAGCTATGATCGCAAGACCCTCAATCTCGTCAAAGACCTCCTAAGCCAAGGCAAGGGGGCAAGTGAGATCAG